>NZ_JAUSXY010000001.1:3759962-4073292 GCF_030944625.1 Arthrobacter sp. SLBN-112 | reverse complement strand
CGACGTAGACCCCGAACTCACAGATTCCTGCCTTCTATACGGACGCTCAAGAATGACTCCAAATGATGACGCACGACGACTTGGCGCCAAATCTTTCGTTGTCTCGAAGAAGCTAACTACATTGCGCTACACAGCCGCATCCAATGGCGCTCGGAGCGGCTCAGAGGAATTATTGATCACAACGCTCCCGAAGTCCGTCGTTGACAGGATCAGCAGATTGCGGCCAAATGAAGGAAGCGTTGAAGCGCTGCAGACGTAGCTGCTTCAAGTCTTGCAACTTTGGTCGAGGTGCTCCGCGACTCGCTGAGAGCCGGAACATACAGAGGGTTGCATCCTTGCGGTTCATTCCCGGAGGACGCGTACCCTGCACGGGTGCCCGTCAGCAAGTGACTGGTTGTGGCGCCCAGACTTATGTTGCAAAAGGCGGACCGGGGGGTTCTATATGCTCTACAACTTGTCGATCCAGGTGTCTTCCTCGCGGTTGTCCCATGCTGAACCAACGGTTGGGCGCTTGTTGCTACTTCGTTCCTCGATTCGGCGAAGGATCGGTCTGACGTCTCTTGCAAGGAGCTCGCGGATGTTCACCACCAAACGGGGGAACGTGCAGGACTCGATGACGTCCTTGCGGTCCTTCATGGAGTCGATGCCGGCGGCTGCGAAGGCGTCCCGCAAGGAACGGATCTGATCCTCGGTGATCGGCGGCGTTGCGAGTGGTGCCTGCTGTGTAGTCTGTTTGAGATCGAACAGACTGTCGGAATCTGAATGCATGCTGCAATTTTCGCAGATCCGGACGATGGCGAGTATCTGACAGCGGTCGGGCATCGATCGGCTGCGGAGTTGCCGGCTCCCGCAAGGGGGAACAAGCATCGTGTCCAAGACTCTTGCCCGGTCAGGGCCTATAGGATGAGCAGCATGCGTGGGAACAGGATAGGTATGGCATGAGCACGACAATTGGCAATCCAATCCTTAACTCACCCTACGATCAACCGGACCGCTACTACGAGATCGGCCCACAGGGTCCGACCGGCGATATCCGTGAGGGGCGGCGGCCGAGCGAGTCCTTCATTCCCATAGCGATCACAAAAAAAGGCAAGCGCGGCAGCGATCAGTCGGTGCAGGAGACCTTTGACCTGGATCTCACCGGTGAGCGGCGCGAAAAGAATAGCCTCATTAACGAGCTCCGGCGCGACGTCGCAAAATGGCGACGAAGCGGAGAATATGCTGGTGTCACACCCATTACGCGTAAGCTCCTCCAACACTGGGCCGATCCCAAGCGTGAGAACCGAGTTCTGTTCTGTCAGCGCGAGGCCGCCGAGACCGCGATCTTCCTCACAGAGGTCGCCGGACGAAGCCAAGGCCACCCGGACTGGCGAAAGAGGCTGGAGCCCGAGAATGAGGCGCACAACGGAGGGCTATCTCGAGCAGCCTTAAAAATGGCTACTGGTTCAGGCAAGACTGTGGTCATGGCCATGCTGATCGCTTGGCAGACGATCAACAAGGTGCACTCTCCGCGTGATGCGCGCTTTAGTAATCGTTTCCTTGTGGTCGCACCAGGTATCACAATCCGTGACCGACTTCGAGTCCTGCTTCCTGAGGACCCGGAGAACTACTATGACCTGCGCGACCTGATCCCCACAGACCTCAGAAGCGGCCTGGATCATGCCCGGATCGTCATCACCAATTACCACGCTTTCCAGCTAAAGGACGCCAAAGAAATCCGCGGCGTCGCAAGGAACACCCGGCTCCTCCTCAAAGCAGGCCGCAAGGAGGACCCCTTCAGGGAAAGCCCTCAAGCCATGGTCAGCCGCGTACTCAGGGGCCTCGGGACAGAGAAGCAGCAGATAATCGTTTTCAACGACGAGGCGCACCACTGCTACCAGGACCGCCCGATCCCGGCCGGCGTCAAGACCGCAAAGCTCAGCTCAGAAGAGCAGACGGCCAACGAAGAAGCCCGCGTCTGGTTCCGAGGTCTGCAGGCGATAGCCAAGCATGCAGGCATCAAGCAGATCTTCGACCTGTCTGCCACGCCCTTCTACCTGAAAGGCTCTGGCTACAATGAGGGATATATCTTTCCGTGGACCGTCAGTGACTTCTCCTTGATGGACGCGATTGAGTCAGGCATTGTGAAGGTTCCACGTACACCGGTCGACGATGACTCCGATCAGGACCTCGTTACGTACCTCCGGCTCTGGGACTTCGTCGGAGACCATCTCCCGAAGAGGGCGGCGAAGGGCAAAGTCGCCGGATGGCTCCCGCCGCCCGAGCTAGAAGGCGCATTGCGCAGCCTTCACCGTAGCTATGAGAAGGCGTTCGACCACTGGCAGCAGGAGCTGGAACAGTATGGTGAGACGCCGCCTGTATTTATCGTGGTTTGTCCCAACACTGTGGTTAGCAAGCTCGTCTATGACTGGATCGCGGGCGATACTATCGAGCAGGACGGCGACATAATTGCACACACGCCAGGTAACTTGGCCCTCCTGAGCAACGTGACTGATGGCCAGCCTCTCGCGCGGCCACGCACGATCCTGATCGATTCGGCGCAGCTCGAATCCGGTGAGGGTATAAAAGCCGATTTCAAGCAAGCCGCGGGTGCCGAGATCGCCGCTTTTAAGGCGGAGTACCGCCGCCGCAACCCCGGCGCCGACGTCGAGAAGATCACCGACGAGGAGCTGCTCCGCGAAGTGATGAACACGGTGGGCAAGAAAGGGAAACTCGGTGAGCAGGTCCGCTGCGTCGTGAGCGTTTCGATGCTCACAGAGGGCTGGGACGCCAACACTGTGACTCACATCCTCGGTGTCCGGGCTTTCCGCAGCCAGCTGCTGTGCGAGCAAGTGGTCGGACGAGGCCTGAGGAGAAGGTCATATGCCGTCAACGACGACGGCTATTTCGACGCAGAGTACGCCAACGTCTATGGCATCCCGTTCCAGTTCATCTCCTCGGACCGTCCAACAAAGGATCCGTTGCCGCCTAAGCCGGTGCAGCAGGTGGCAGCCCTTGAGGGCCGGGAGCACCTGCGGATCAGCTTTCCTAAGCTCGTGGGCTACCGCGTTGAACTGCCAGATGAGGAGATCTGGCTCGACCTGGTATCCGCTCCGGTTTTCGAGATCGGCCCCAACACAGTGCCACGATGGGTGGAGATGCAGGGTGTCGTTGGAAGCGGAGAAAGGGAGCGGGGTGACAACCGAGTCTTCAGAGCCCAAGAGGTGGCATTTGCGCTCGCCAAACGAATCCTAGACACTCAGTTCAACACGGTCGAAGATAAGCGTCCGTGGCTGTTCCCTAGACTTATAGAAATGTGCCGTGATTGGATCGAGCAGCGGGTCGTCCTCGCTGATGGCTATAGCCTCAGCTTCATCATGACGATCACGGAAGCTCAGGCCGAGGCGGCTGAGCACGTGTGGAATGCGATCGTACGTCAGGCTGGAAACCGTCGGGAGCGGCTCCGCCCGATGCTCAACCGATTTGACCCCGAAGGGTCTACTGCGGATGTTGACTTCCCGACCCGCAAGGCGACGGTGCCGACGGAAAAGTCGGAGGTCTCGCACGTGGCCCTCGACGGCAAGGACGGCAACACCTGGGAGCAACTCCTAGCCGCCGAACTGGAACTTAATCGGAATGTCGAGGCGTACGTTAAGAATGACCACCTCGGCTTCATAGTCCCCTATGTGCACAAGGGGACGACGCACTCGTACATCCCCGACTTCCTTGTCCGGCTAAAGCGATCGAACGGCGAAGATTTCAACCGAATCCTTATCGTCGAGGTCTCGGGCAGTCAGAAGAGTCCTGGCCCGACGCAAGCCAAGGCAACGACAGCAAGGGACTCGTGGTGCGCCTCCGTGAACAACCATGGTGGCTTTGGGCGTTGGGGCTACGTCGAGATGACCAGCCCGCTTGAGTTCAAAACTCGGCTGGCCGAGGCGATCCAGCTGCTGTACGGAGACCAGCCGATCATCGGTGACCCAGACCTGCTCGATTTCGACACTCAGAACCTAAGGAGCGCTCGTGGCGCCTAACATCCCGAAGGGTCCGACGGCGGTCGACGCCATAAAGCACGGCGACAAGCGGACCAACATTCCGACAGCAGATGCACACGAGTTTGTCGACCCGAGCCTCGAAGAGGTGCGGAAGGTTCGTTACGCCCGGGACGAGAGCCTAGATCCTCAGCTCGTGTGGCGCAGCAAGTATCCGGACAGCGGGGACGCCGGCGCAACCGGCGATGCCCTAGTTACTGATGCACCGCCGATCTATATCCAGGAAAAGATCGATCCGAGGGTACTTATCGAAAATCTTCGACGAACCGCTGAAACTGCAGATGAGGAACCCGAACTCACGCTCTTCGACGGCTTCGACGGGCTTGACGAACTCGATCAGGTTGATTTTTACAAGCACGACGCTAACTGGTCGAACCGTATGATTCTCGGTGACTCGCTGCAAGTCATGGCCTCACTCGCGGATCGTGAGCGGTTGCGAGGCAAGGTGCAGATGATTTACATCGACCCTCCGTACGGAATCAAGTTCGGCTCGAACTGGCAGGTCTCAGCTCGTAACCGAACAGTTCGCGACGGCAGACTCGAAGAGATGGCGCGGGAGGCCGAACAGATCCGAGCGTTTCGGGACACTTGGGAACTAGGCATCCACTCATATCTCTCGTATTTGCGCGATCGCCTACTTGGCGCTCGAGAACTGCTTACCGAGTCGGGCTCGTGTTTTGTCCAGATTGGGGACGAGAACGTGCATCTCGTGCGTGCCCTTATGGACGAGGTACTAGGTCGGGAGAACTTTGTCAGCCTTATCTCGGTCGACAAAACGTCGTCCTCATCTATGGGCTACCTCGATAGTGTCGCGGACTATGTCATTTGGTATGCCAAAGATTGGCAGAAGCTTAAGTATCGTCCCCTCTTCCGGCTGAAGGCGGAGAAGAGTCTCCGATTCCTCCAACTTACTGATGGAACTCGTAGACCAGCCACGAAGGGGGAGCGAGATGACATATCGACTGCGCCTCCCGGCGCAAGGTGGTACGAAGTTGGTGACCTCACCAGCCAGACGGATTCAAGCCAGAGCCGTTATAGCGTGCAGTTTGACGGCCAGAACTTCAGCGTTGGGAAGAGGAACTGGGCGACACCAAAGACCGGTATGGGCCGGATCATAGCAGCTCAAAGGGTGCAGCGGCGTGGTGCAAGCATCGGGTTCATCCGGTTTGCAGATGATTTTCCGGCGATCCCGCTTAGGAATAACTGGACGGATACCGGAACTGGCTCGTTTACGGATGAGAAGATCTATGTCGTGCAAACCGGAAACAAGATCGTCGAACGTTGTGTCCTGATGAGCACGGACCCTGGTGATCTGGTTCTTGATCCCACCTGCGGCAGTGGTACTACCGCGTTTATCGCCGAACAATGGGGACGGCGTTGGATCACGATCGATACCTCGCGAGTTGCTCTTGCCTTGGCTCGCCAACGTATTATGGCAGCGCGCTACCCTTGGTACCTTCTCGCGGACAGCCTGGAGGGTCACGCTAAGGAACAGTCGTTGACCGCCTCTTTGTTGCCACGCCAGGAGTTCACGAGAGATATTCGCCATGGATTTTGCTATGATCGTGTCCCTCATATCACCCTAAAATCCATCGCAAACAACCCCGACATCAAAGAGGGGATGACCCTCTCCGAGATAGATGCGGTGATAAAGCGGCATGCCGACTATGAGTTGCTCTACGATAGGCCATTCGAGGACGCCAAGAAGGTGAGAGTGGGCTGGGCCATTCACTGTGGAGTCTTTAAGCCCACACCGGTCGCTTGCCTTCGCCGGAGGTCCAGGAGGCAAGCCGCTTAGCGAGACTGAGGCCGCGAAGGACGCAGATTCGCCCACCTTCGAGCAGTCGATCCTCGATAACTTGGCAAAGGCGGGCATTCAGAACGGGCGGCGCCAGGAGCGGATTACTTTCGAGGAGTTCGACACATACGCCGGTGAATACATTCAGGCGATCGGCAAGCAGGCGGGAGCTGTCGAAAATGACGCTCCCACGCGTGTCGCTATCGCGCTCGGCCCACAATACGGCACAGTGAGCGCTGCTTACGTCAAGAAGGCGGCTCGTGAGGCGATAAATGCCGAGGGCGTCGATCTCCTTTGTGTACTCGGCTTCGCATTCGATGCTCAAGTTGCGGGTGTAACCCAGGAAGACGGTGTGACGGTCGAGACCTCCTCCGACGGCTTCGCGAACGTAGCAGGATCGCGAAAAATAGGCAGAATTCCGGTGCTGATGGTCCGGATGAACGCGGATCTCCTCATGGGCGAAGAGCTGAAAAAGACCGGCGCCGGCAACCTGTTTACAGTTTTCGGTGAACCCGACATCGGCATCGATACGACAGCGGAAGGCCTCGTCGTAAACCTCAAGGGCATCGATGTCTACGACCCGACGACCGGCGAAGTCCGGAGCAACGACACGAGCCGGATCGCGCTATGGATGATCGACACCGACTATAACGAGGAATCGTTCTTCGTCCGCCACTGCTACTTCACTGGGGACAACGACCCCTATAAGCGGCTCAAGTCAGCGCTCAAGGCCGATATTGATGCGGACGCATGGGATTCCCTCTACAAGACAGTCTCCCGACCATTTCGCAAACCGGAAAGCGGAAAGATCGCTGTCAAGGTCATTAACGACTACGGTGACGAGGTAATGAAAGTGTTCGCGGTCTAGGCCGCAGCGCATTTGTACGGGGGGTGCAGGGAATGAAGTCATATACGCCAGCGCAGTCAGAGGCCATCGCATGTCTTGATGAGCCACTTCAGATTATTGCGTGCGCGGGGTCTGGCAAGACACAAGTAATCTCACAGCGGATCGCGAACATACTGGCGCAACCTGGGGTTCGGCCGAAGAATGTTATCGCGTTCACGTTTACGGAGAGAGCAGCAGCTGAGCTCAAGGATCGAGTCATGTCGATCCTTGGTGAGGGGCGCGATAACGTGCACGGCTTAGCAGAAATGTACATCGGCACGATGCATGGGTACGCGCTCGATCTGCTTCAGCGGCTCGTGCCCGACACGTTTAAGTTTTCGGTGCTAACGGACATCACGGCACGCCTTCTGGTCGACAAATATAGCAAGCAGTCAGGACTGACCACCTGCCCTACGCTCCCCACTGCAAGGCAGGATTACCTGTGGCGCTTCGTCAACTCGCGGCTATACCTGCAGCTCATGAGCGTCCTTCGCGAAGACACCATCCATGAATCCCTCGTGCCAGAGGGTGTCTTGGAGTCCGAGGCCGCGTACCTCCGCCTGCTCTACGAGCAGGCGCGCTTTGACTTCGCCGAGATGATCAACCTGGCTGTCCAGATGCTCGAAGGTGACGCTGCGACAGACGAGGACGCAGCGACGGTGCAGGCGCATATTCGCGACGATATTAAATACGTCGTTGTCGACGAGTACCAGGACGTCAACCCTCTTCAAGAGCAGCTGGTGCGCGGCCTTGTTCAGTACGGTGCGAATCTGTGCGTGGTCGGTGACGACGACCAGACCATTTACCAATGGCGAGGCAGCGCGGTCTCCAATATCATCACTTTTGCCGATCGCTACAAAGGAGTCCGTCAAGTCACCCTTGCGGACAATTTCCGATCAAGCCAGGGGGTAGTAGAGCTTGGCCGATCAATTGCGGAACTTGTGCCCACCGGAGAAAGGCTTGAAAAGCGAATGGTCGCGGCGAGCCACCAGGTGTGGGAACGCGGCGATCTGCTGGCGCTTAATTTTGACGACCCAGTGGCCGAGGCTAGCTGGATTTGCGATCGAATCCAGGCGATGCGTGGGACGGCCTTCAAAGATACGCCAGACTCTGAGCCTCGTGGCCTCTCATGGTCGGACTTCGCAGTACTGTACAGATCCGTGGCAAAGGATGCTGACCCACTCGTCCAGGAACTTCGCACACGAGGAATCCCCTACGTCGTGAAGGGTCTCAACCGGCTCTTTGACGCTGACGAGATCAAGGCAGTGGTCGGCATTTTCCGCTATATCGTTGAGGAGATCGAGGTCCAGTCTCTGAAGGACCTCTGGCTCCAGGCGGACCTATTACCGAAGCCTGAGAAGTGGACAGCGGCAGTTGGAGTGCTTACCGATGGCCGTAATTTTGATCGAGGTGCACGTTGGGGGGTGTATAACATCCAACGTCTTTATCTCGACTTCCTTGAGGCACTGGAGCTCCGCGAGGAAACCGTGCCCGGCGGACCAAGCCGCGGGGAGCTCGTCTTCTATCAGCTCGGCAAGTTCAGCCAGGCGATATCGGACTTTGAACAGATTCATTTCGCGAGTAACCCAGTCGAGAAATATAAGACGTTTGCGAAGTGGATCGAGAATCAGGCGCCGGACTATTACGCTGAGTCCGATGGCGACGTCGGTTATGCCACACCGGACGCAGTGACTCTTGCTACAGTCCATCAGGCCAAGGGCATGCAGTGGCCGGCTGTATTCGCGCCTTGCCTGCGCAGGAATCGGTTCCCGTCGAGACGCTGGGGCGGTCTAAGTCTCTTTCACATCATTCCCGACACGGCAGTCGCTGACTCCGATCGCTACCGTGGGACGTTCGCAGACGAGACGCGACTCTTTTACGTTGCTGTGACACGCTCGCAGAAGTACCTCTACCTTACGCATTCGCCCGGGGGTGGCCAGTTCTCTAGTCGCTCGGAGTTTTTCGACTTTTGCACCGCCAACAGCTGGGTCTCCACCAAGGCCGGTCCGGTAGCTGGTTTTCCGTTGGACCCCAAACCTCGCCACGAGACGCCGCAGGTGGTTCTGTCGTTCTCCGAGCTCAAGTACCTTTTCGAGTGCCCCTATCAGTTCAAGCTGCGGTTCCTCTTCGGCTTCAACCCTCCCTTGCACGAGGCTCTGGGCTATGGCAAGGGCTTACACGACGCCCTCTCCGAAGTCCACAAGAAAGCGGTCGCCGGCGAGTTTCTGGATGTTTCCAGCGCCGCTGCACTCGTCCAGCGGCACCTGTACACACCTTTTGCCTATCCTGAGTTGCGGTCAACCCTGCAAGAGTCGGCGGTCGCGGCTATTCAAAGGTATTTCGCCATGCATGGTGAGGAGATACCACAGACTGTCCACTCGGAGAAACAGATTCAGGTACATGTGGCGCCAGGGATCACAGTCGATGGAAGAATCGACCTAATTCGGCGGCTCGACACGGATGAGTTGTCCGTTGTTGACTTCAAATCGACCGATCGTGCTCAGTCCGAGGACGTGACCCGGGATCAACTCCACGTGTACGCGGTTGGCTACGAAGAGCTCACGGGGCAAAAACCGGATCTCATCGAAGTTCTAAATCTAGATGAACAGGGCAAAAGTACACGCGAAGACGTGGAGTTGGCGGTGCTCAGCGGGGTGCGGGTCAAAATCAAGGAAGCAGGGGACGCACTTCGCGCGAACAGGCTGCCACGCTTGGAAACTTGGTGTACTCATTGCGATCGATGCGACCTCGCAGCCTTGTGCCGGGACAAGCCGTCCAACAACTCTTAGGGTCTCGGTCGGGCTGTTCATCACGGGCAGGATGCTCTCGATCAAGCGGGCTGTACGTGATCTTGTCGTTCTCACATGGGTTGCGACATGTACAAATTTTTCGCGTGGCCAATTGAGATAGTCCTCGGGACGCGACTTAGGGAAGGACGACAAGTGACTGAGCTCCGCGATGTATTGGATTCGATGGAAGCGAGACATATAGCCTTGCCGCTCTCGGAGGCGCTCGTTTGTACTTTTGACGACGCAGTCGGCCCGCTGGTTTCCCTCATGGAACGACGGCAGTTCGACTGTTGTCCTGTTCTCGAAGGTGGGGTCCCCGTTGGTGTTTTCGATCGACTTTTACGAGCAAGTTCTGTGGAGCTGGGAACCCGCCCATTGATTGTTGGTCAGCTGATTTCTGCGGACACACGGATCCTGGAACTGGCGAGAAAGTTAGACGAACACGACTTCGTGTTTGTGCTATCAGGAAGCCGAATATCAGGCTTCATCACCGTGGCGGATCTTGGGTCTACCCTAGCCAGGTCATTTTGCTACCTGCAGCTGGCGTCCGTTGAAATGGGTCTCTCCAAATACCTACGCTCCCGCTTTCCGGATCAACCGTTAGCAATTGAACTTCTCGGCGAATCCAGGCAAAAAGCTCACCTCTCGCTGGTCGACCGGCTGAAAAAGGAAGACCAATATATAGATGATTTTGCTGCGTGCAGTCTTGAAGACCTCCTGCGAATTGTCGGTAAGGACCAGGTTTTTCGACAAGCATTGACGGACAATCGCGGCTGGCAGAATCTCAAGTCTGGACTTATCGATTTCAGAAACGATGTTATGCACCCATCGCGACCTCTTGTTGCGCCGGGTGTTCGTAGCGTTTCTAAATTTGTGGAGAAGATCGAAAACTTGCAGATAATCGCTCATGCTGTTGATCGGATACTTCGGGAGCCGGACGCAGAATTATGACCATCGTTTCAGGAGGAAGTTCAAGAGGCCTTACACTGCTCTCAGTGAGGTGGCTCGATCGCAGCGCGGGAAATGCGATCTCGCCGAACTGTTCCATGAAGTTCCCGCTGGTGCCAAACTGCGCCCGGGCAGTTCTGGACGCTAGTCGTCGTCGGAAATCGTCCGCCGACCGCCAGGCGAAAGACCCAGTAGGCCCCGTGTCGACCGAACGGCCGGCATTCCCCGAGCGTCTAGGTCAACATCTGGCTCGCGTAGGGCTTCCCACCCGCTATCGAAGCCGAAGAAGTCGATCTGGTTGACTGGATCCTTGATCCTGTGGATCCGATAGAGATCGTCATCCTCAGCGTTCTCGACGATGTACAGCCAGAACTGGTCGGCGTACTCCTTAGCCTCCCGGAACTGGCGGGCTGACAGCATCACACCGCGAATGGTCCATTCGCCTCGGATCGACTTAATCTCGATGCGCCGAGCGATCTGGCTATCGTTGCCACGGGATAGGACGTCGAATCCCGGGTTCGTGTGGTCTTGCTCCTCTGGTTCCCGACCACGGGAGCGTTCGTATGCCAAAACCCGGTCAACGCCGGCTCGGTCTATCTCGAGCGCGTCGGGAGACTCGTCACCGTTAGTGCCATGCGCCGAGTCGTCGCCAAAGAGCACGTATGAACGCATTCGCGTTGCACTTCCTGCTCTACCCCTGTCTTTTTGGCCGACGCCCGTCGTACCGCTATTGGCATCCCGACGGAATCGCGTCCCTTCCGTTCCAAAGCTAGCGCCACCGCCCCTGTTGCTGCTGTCAGGGCTCGTGCGGGCGGAATCACGGGCTCCCGCGTTCGTCACCTCTTGGTGCGCTTCTGCATCTTCGACGTCGTTATCACCGAGAGCGGCGGACTGTGAGTGAACTCCGTGCCCGGCATCAACTTGATGCGGTTCGGCTATGTCGCGGACGTTCTCGTCGGATAGTTGGTCGTCCTTATGCTCCTTGATAACGTCAACAGCGACGGTCGAGGCGATGGTTTCGCGGTCGACGTCGATAACAGACGCTATACCGTAGTCGTCGAGTCTGTGCATTGCGTCTTCTGCACTGATCGCGTCGAGCACTGTGACGATCAGGGGAGCGAGCTCCGAGGGATCGAGGTCGGGTGCGATTGCCCGTGAGATCTCTCTGGCCACCGGGATCTTGTTCGTAGTGCTCGTATGAACGACCCGGAACTCGTCTGGAAAGAACATGGCGTCGATCGACTGTGGTGGCGTCGCGAACTGTTGACTACCGATCGAGGCGCGATAGACGACGTTCAGTGTGGTGGCGCGACGAATGTCCAGATCGCGGATGATTCCCGGCTTCACACGGAGGTCGGGGCGGGGCGCAGTGACACCGTCGATGGCCCGCATCAGGGCATTCTCCCGCTCCTCAATTAGCGCCATGAGGCCGTCGTCTGCGGCGCTCACTACTTCGACGGGTTCGACCTCGATTACATCTTCGGCCTTCGTTACTCCGGCGTACTCGAGTGCACGCTGCGTGCCTCGTTCGCGGTCTATAACGTCGTTGACGAGCAGAGCAATCTGGTCCGCCATTTTCCGTGGGTCACGGAATATTAGCCGTTCGGGTCTCGCAAGGACGCCGCGTTGGTCGGGGAAGCTTGGTCGTCTCCCAATAAGTTGGAGCGTGCGGGTCGTGTCTGGATCCTCAGTGAGCAACGAGCCGAGCAACGACCAGCATTCGTGGACAACGAGCTCGTCTTCGGGATCCAAAGGACTTGTCCCGACTTCGTTGGAGATCAATTTGAGAATGAAATCCAAGTCATTTGCGGTCGGTTCTTCCGTGATGCCCATAGCATCGAGGAACTCCTGATAGCGGCGCATCTCGCGAGGGAGCTGCGAGGCCCAACGGCCTAAACGGGTGAGCTGCCAAAAGGCCTGGCGGGGATGGATGAAGGTGCCGGGCGATGTTTGAATAACTGGCTGGTCAGCGAGCGCCTTGAGTGCTGCCCCCTCGGGCTGGCGGCCGAGCCACACATAGACCTCATTGTTCATGATGGCGCCTGCAGCCGCGCAATGACGCAGGTGTGCTGTCACCATTGTGAGGGTGGGCTCCTTTGGCATGCCCAACCAAGACAGCAGCTCCGAGTACTCGAATTGGTTGGCTCGCGACAGACCAAGCTTCGGTCCCTGAGATTCGAAAAGATAGCTCTGGAAGATCGGATAGAGATCCGACGGCTTTCCCTTGCCTCCGCCCTCGACAGGCAGCCAGGGAAGGTCGCGCAGGTTTGCGAGGCTGACCGGGACCGAGGCGAACTTGGCGGGGGCATCCGCGATGGCCTCTAAAATGGCCGCGTACACGGCTGGACTAGGGTTAGCTGCTTCCTCGGCTAGACGCCTTGCGGCCTCATTGACTAGTGAATGGCTTGGAATGGTCGATGCGCCGAGCCACACCACAGTGTCATGGAGATAGTTGCCAATGGCCTGCAAATCAACAATCGGCGCCTCAGGATCGATCAGCGACACCAGTGTATTGGGCATGTGGACGTCACATCCGCGTCGCGCGATGCCGTCCACGCATGGCACTAACGGGGCAGACCAAAGCGCCTCAATTACCAATGGCGCGTGGTCGAGATCACGCCGAGAGTTTTGTACGAGGTCCAGAGCGAATTCAAGGTACTGCGGATCCGAATCTAGCTCGCCAAGACGGGGAATCAGGTGCTTGCTCAGATACTCGACGGAGCTGAGTTCCTCAGCCCCGACCGCGGTGAGCAGTGACCGATGGTCCCTGGCAAAGTCGGCATCGATCAGATCTGCGACGCCAAACAGATCATCAAAGTCCGAAGGAACTGAAAGGTGCTCGAGCGAATCCCGCCCAGTGGATGATCTTGGGAAAATCGCCATAGATCTGACGTCGGCCTGAGCTGTTTCGTTTACCTCTAGAGCAGAGCTTTGGTCCTCGAACCATGCTATGAGCAATTCGGCGTTCTCGGTGAGAAGGGAGGGATTCGCAGAGTTGCAAAGTGATTCAAGGCCTGTCTCCAGGGTCAGTCCCCTCACGAGCCCGAGCATCGTTGGACTCTTCGTGGCGAGTCGGTCTCCGTCAACCACGAGCAGGTCCGGATCAATATGGGTGAAAAATTCCCGCAACGCATCGTCATCGATCCGAACCACATCTCGGGCCGGTGCGTACCGGGCGCCCTTGCATGGGATCAATGCGAGTTGGCTGGTTTCGGGCTCCTCGATCCAGGACTTGCTCCGATCGAGGAGCGACTCCAGTAACTCGAGTAGCAGGTCGACATCCTTGAGTTCGAGGATGGCGTCCTCGGCTTCCCACGCCCGAGCCAGTTGGCCATCGTTGACCATGTGCTCAACGAGTCGAGCTGCCGTGAGCTGGTTTATGCCGTACTTCGAGTACTCAGTTTCGAAGACGATTGATCGCAGATCTCCGTTAACTATGGGAAGTCCGAGATCGTGCACCACACGAGCCCCTGCGTAGTGTGCGACCTCCATTGGCAGAAGTGCTCCTGCAGGCACCGTCACGCTTCCGTCGACGACCCGAAGAATGGCGGCGCCGGCAGCGGCCTCAGCAACCTTATTGAAGAACTGATCAAAGCCTAGCGGCAGCTTGCCCTCACCCACGTCCCGAGCCACCCGCTGGAGATCTCGAAGAATTCCCCACGTTGAGGTCACACCCGTCACTTCAGCGATGCGTTCCAAATTCTCCGCTACGAGATGCGCCGCAGAATCGAGTAGATCCAGGTTCCACTCGGACCTATAAGTGCCGTCGGCGAACTCAAATGACTTACGATCTGTTCGGGGGTAAAAGCTACCGTTTATGTGTCCGCCCCAGCCCGTTGGCATTTGGGACGGCAGCCCTGCGTAAAAGCGACCTGAGACTGACCCGCCAACACAAAGTGCTACCTGCACTAGCGCATTACGATTGGGATCAATATCGCGATGGCGGCGTTTGAGAACGTCCGAAGTTTCGTACTGATTCTGGAGGAGCAGCCATTCCTCGGTTCGGCCATCTGCGATCACCCGGACGACGTCGTCGTCGACTTCCCGCTCTACTGTTAGGACCTCTGCACCGAGTACCAGCTCAATCGTCGAAACACGTTTAAGGAAGATCAAGGTTGCCGATGCCTCGCGGCGGAACGATGCGCCGAGCCTCTCGATTCTTTCGTTGCTAACAGTTTCTACCTCAAGCTGTTGCCGCAATACTGATTCGCCTCGCGCCCACGGGAGAACGAACGTCGTTCCGGCCGCCATGTGATCCCGTGGGCAGGTCTCAAGCTTGCATACCCGAATCCGCTGATCTTCAGACGCTCCTTCGTCGAGGAGTAAATGCGTTCCCGCAGTGACGAGTTCCGGATGATCGGTGAGGTGGTACACGCACGTAAATCCGACGCCGAAGGCACCCGTGGTTGACGAGTCACCGCTCTTGTGACGTCCCGAGAAAAGCCTGAACGAGTGCAGGTCACAGCTGCGAGCCCGCTCGCTTCGCCACGGACACTGCTTCCGTTCCTGATGGCCGCAGTTGGAAAATTGTCCGTCGTTCCAAACAGTCAGAGCGTCAGCGTCAACGGAGAACCGGATCCTCGTTGCGTCTTCAGCGTCGTCGGCGTTCTGCGTCAACTCGTGCAGGATGGTCTCGTCGCCACCAAGATCCTTTAGGACGTTGGCTAGGGAACCGAGATGGTCGGCTGATCGTGATAAGTGCTGAAGCTCGCCCAACTCCCAATTACTCATGTCCAACCTTGATTGCCCCCCACCCGAGTGTCATGCGTCACGCTAACACGGAGCACCCGGAAATCGGGTTTGTCGGTCGAGACGTGCCGCCGCCTTGACCCTTGACGAGCGCCCGCCCGCGGCCACGGCCACCTCCGGCTGCGGAACGGCAAATGCTGGACGCTGCTCACCACCGTGCAGGAACTGAAGGGCTTCGAGGAGAAAAAGGGAGGAGAAGAAGGGAACCCGCCGTGAAAAGAGCGTGCCGGACGAGTCCATCAAAGGCCGGCGCTCCTGGCTGGAACAGAAGGAGGAGCAGGAGGCGCGGCTGGGCTACGAGGAGCAGCCCTACTGCGTGATCATCGGCGGCGGGCAGGGCGGCATCGGCCTCGCGGCGCGGCTGCGGCGGCTGGGCGTGCCCACCCTCGTGATCGAGAAGAACCAGAACCCGGGCGACTCCTGGCGCAACCGTTACAAGTCCCTGCACCTGCACGACCCCGTCTGGTACGACCACCTGCCCTACCTGAAGTTCCCCGACGACTGGCCCGTCTTCGCCGGCAAGGACAAGATCGGCGACTCGCTGGAGCACTACACCCGGATCATGGAGCTGAACTACTGGTCCGGCACCGAGTGCGTGGGCGCGGAGTATGACGACGGCACGCAGGAATGGGCGGTCAGCGTCCTCCGCAACGGGTCGCCTGTGACCCTCCGGCCCAAGCAGCTGGTCGTCGCCCTGGGCGTCTCCGGCTACCCGAACATCCCCGCCTTCGACGGCGCGCAGTCCTTCCTGGGCGAGCAGCGGCACTCGTCCCAGCACCCCGGCGGCGGGGACTGGACCGGGAAGAAGGCCGTGGTGATCGGCTCCAACAACTCCGCGCACGATATCTGTGCCGACCTGTGGGAGCACGGGGCCGACGTCACCATGGTCCAGCGATCTTCCATGCACATTGCCCGGAGCGAATCCCTGATGGACCTGGCGCTGGGTGACCTGTACTCGGAGCGGGCTTTGGCTGCCGGGGTGACCACTGAGAAGGCCGACCTGCTGTTCGCGTCCCTGCCCATGCGTATCCTGCCCGAGGCGCAGGTGCCCGTGTACCAGGAGATGGCCCGTCGCGACGCGGACTTCTACTCCCAGCTGGAGGCCGCCGGGTTTGACCTGGACTTCGGCGTGGACGGGTCCGGCCTGTTCCTGAAGTACCTGCGGCGCGGCTCCGGCTACTACATCGACGTCGGCGCCTCCCAGCTGATCATCGACGGCCGGGTGAAGCTGAAGAACGGGCAGGTCTCCAAGATCACCGGCAGCGCCGTGGTGATGGCGGACGGGACCGAGCTGGAGGCGGACCTCATCGTCTATGCCACCGGCTACGGTTCCATGAACGGCTGGCTGGCGGACCTGGTCTCGCCCGAAATCGCCGACCGCGTAGGCAAATGCTGGGGATACGGCTCAGACACGCCAAAAGACCCTGGCCCCTGGGAGGGAGAGCTGCGCAATATGTGGAAACCAACCAACGTCCCCAACCTCTGGATCCACGGCGGCAACCTGCACCAGAGCCGGCACTACTCCTCCTACCTGGCCCTGCAGCTCAAGGCCCGGATGGAGGGGCTGGAGACGCCGGTGTACCAACTGCAGCCCAGCCACCACACGCGCTAAGGAAGAACCCATCATGAAGGCAGCACGATTCCACGCCCGCAAGGACATCCGCATCGAGGACATCCCCGAGCCCGAGCTCCGGGCAGGGGCGGTGAAGATCGACGTCGCGTGGTGCGGCATCTGCGGCACCGACCTGCACGAGTACCTGGAAGGGCCCATCTTCTGCCCGGCGCCCGGCCATCCGCACCCCCTCTCGCACGAGGAATCCCCGGTGACCCTGGGGCACGAATTCTCCGGGACTGTCTCCGAGGTCGGCGAAGGGGTGACGGGCCTGGCGAAGGGGGACAACGTCGTCGTCGAACCCTATTTTGTGGACGGGACCTGCGACATGTGCCAGGCGGGCAGCTACCACCTGTGCCGGCAGATGGGCTTCATCGGGCTGTCCGGCGGCGGGGGAGGGCTGAGCGAGAAGATCGTGGTGGACGCGCGGTGGGTGCACCCCATCGGGGACATTCCGCTGGATGAGGCGGCGCTGATCGAGCCGCTGTCCGTGGCGCACCACGCGGTGGCGCGCAGCGGCGTGAAGGCCGGCGACACCGCCCTGGTGGGCGGGTCCGGGCCGATCGGGCTGCTCACCGCCGCGGTCCTGAAGGGCATGGGGGTGACCACGATCATCAGCGAGCTCACCCAGGCGCGCAAGGAGAAGGCCACGTCCAGCGGCGTCGCGGACCATGTGCTGGACCCGAGCAAGGAGGACGTCCCGGCGCGGGTGCGGGAGCTCACCGGCGGGACCGGGGCCGACGTCGCGTTCGAATGCGCCGGCGTGAACGCGGTACTGGACACCATGCTCGACGCCGTCCGGCCCGGCGCCGTGGTGGTCAACGTGTCTATCTGGGGCGCGCCCGCCACCGTGGACATGCAGAAGCTGGTGCTCAAGGAGATCGACCTGCGCGGCACCATCGCCTACGTCCGCGACCACCCCGCCGTCATCAAGATGGTGCAGGAGGGCAAAGTGGACCTCAAGCCCTTCATCACCGGACGGATCGCGCTGGAGGACCTGATAGAGCAGGGCTTCGATACCCTGATCAACCACAAGGACACGGCCGTGAAGGTGCTGGTGCACCCGTAGGTTCCGGCGGGCGGACGACAGGGCTGGAAGGGAGGACGACCGCGGGAGGCAAGTCCCGTCGTCGTCCTTCCACCCGCAACTGTCGGTGACAGGTAAGCGCGTTACATGTAACGTTGTTTCCATGAGCGTTAGGGACCGTGTCGCGCGGCACCGGATAGCCATGCGCGAGCGAGGCTTTCGTCAAATTCAGATGTGGGTGCCGGATGCGCGTACGGACGAGTTCAAGCGCGAGGCCCAGCGCCAGGCGCGTGCCGTCGCAGCCACTGACCGCACTACAGACGACCAGGACTTCGTCGAACAGATTTCAGAAGTCTGGCCGGAGTGAACCGCGGCGAGTTGTGGACGGTATCCGGCGGAACTTATGCCCAGAAACCCCGGCCGGCACTCATCGTCCAGGACGACCTCTTTGCCGAGTCCGAGTCTGTTACTCTCCTACCCCTGACGTCGCACCTCGCGGATGCTCCACTGCTGAGGCTGACCATTGACCCGGGCCAACTGAACGGTTTGGATCGCGTAAGCCAAATCATGGTCGACAAACTCACAACCGTACGTCGAACCAATCTCGGGCACAGGATAGGGCGCATTGATTCGGAAACGATGGTGGCTGTTGAGCAGTCGCTCGCGGTGTTTCTCGGCCTGGCCCGGTAACTGGGATAAAGACTCAGGCCCCCAGCTGTTTGAGCGCCCAGCGCCAGTTGATCAGTTCCTGCTCCAGACGAGTGCCGTCGTCGTCGTTCCCTGCCTGCTGGCACCCCGGGGTGCCGGGAGGATTTCAAGGGGCCTTTCCCCCTATCCATTCGCGGTGTGTGCGCGGAAGATAACCCCATGAAAAAGCTTGTGCTGGCGAGCTTCGCCGCCCTTCTCCTGGTTATTGGCACCCTGCTGGGCGCCGTCGTCCCGGGCAACGCCGCACCCACCCCGGCCATCACGGCAGGGCAGATCCTGGTCAAGTTCCACGACAACGCCGGGGCGGCGGGCGTCCTCCGCTCGTTCGGACTTAGCGATGGTCCGGATGTTGGCAGCACCGGCGCGCACCTGATCACGGTGCCGGCCGGGAAGGAGCTGCAGCTCGTCGCCGCCTTGGGCCGGAATCCGGTGGTGGAATATGCCGAACCGGACTATGTGGTCACGCCGGCCTCTGACGACACCTACTTTCCCCGCCAGTACGCCCTGCAGAACACCGGCCAATCGTTCACGAACACTGACGGGACGGTGACCGTGGCCGCGGGTACATCTGACGCCGACGTGGATGCCGTCGAGGCTTGGACCGTCACCACGGGCACCGGGATCAGAGTGGCTGTCCTCGATTCCGGCGTCGCCATGGACAACCCCGACATCAACCCGAAGGTTGTCGCACGGACCAACTTCACAACGTCCAGAAGCAACGACGATAACTACGGCCACGGAACCCACGTCGCCGGGATCGTCGCCGCGACCGCCAACAATGGAATCGGCGTCGCCGGAGTGTGCCCGGGATGCACCATCCTGGCTGGAAAAATCCTCAGCGACACCGGAGCGGGGTCCAGCTCAGGCCTGGCGAACGGCATCAACTGGGCCGTCAAGAATGGCGCGCAGGTCATCAACATGAGCCTGGCGGTCGGGGCGTCCACCACGCTGGAAACCGCAGTGAACAACGCCTGGAACGCGGGCGTGGTGCTGGTTGCCGCGGCCGGCAACGGGGGCAACTCCAGCATGAACTATCCGGCCGCGTACCCCAATGTCATTGCCGTAGGGGCAACCGACAACAACGACAAGAAGGCGTCGTTCTCCACCTACGGCACATGGGTGGACGTGGCAGCGCCGGGAGTCAGCGTCTACTCCACCTTCCCCAACCACAGGTTCACCCTCGCCAGGGAGTACAACCGTTCCCAGGGATACGACATCGGCAGCGGAACCTCGATGGCCTCACCAATTGTTGCCGCAGTCGCCGCGCTCGCCCGCAGCGCCAACCCCGGCGGCACCAACTCGGACACCCGTACCAAGGTCGAATCCACCACCGACTCCGTCGGCGCCATCGGGACTGACTGGGCCCACGGCCGGGTGAACGCCTGCAGAGCGGTCGGGGCACCAGGTTGTTGACCCTTCCGGCGGCGTGGTGCGCCGTTGTAGGGTCAGGGCGTGATCGTCCCCGATATCTCCCAGAACGCCGCGGCGGTGGCGGATCACTACGACGAGCTCGATCCCATCTACCGCCGGGTGTGGGGCGAGCACGTCCACCACGGGCTATGGACGACGGGCCGCGAAACACCCGGCGAGGCCGTCGAGGCGTTGGTGGACACGGTTGGCGACCGGCTGGGGCTGGTGCCCGGCCAGATGTGCGTCGACATCGGCTGCGGTTATGGCGCCACTGCGAGGCGGCTCGCGGTGACGCGCGGGGTTCGCGTCACCGGCTTTACGCTTTCGGCCGAGCAGGCCCGCTACGCCGCCGAACATCCCGTGCCGGGCGTGGACGTCCATGTCCGCGACTGGCTCGACAACGGGCTGGCCGACGCCTCGGCCGATGCCGCCTGGGCGATTGAGTCGAGCGAGCACATGGTGGACAAGCCCAGGTTCTTCGCCGAGGCGCACCGCGTGCTGTCGCCCGGCGGCCGGTTCGTCATCTGCGCGTGGCTTGCCGAGACCCATGCCAGTGGGTGGAAGGTCCGCCACCTGCTCGAGCCGATCTGCCGCGAAGGGCGCCTTCCCTCGATGGGCACGCGCGAGGAGTATGAGGCGATGGTCGTGGCGGCCGGCTTCACAGTCACCGGTTACGAGGATGTCAGCCGCCGCGTTTCCCGTACGTGGATGATCTGCGCCGGTCGGCTCGTGAAGGCCCTGCTCGTCGATCGCGAGACCCGCCGCGTGGCCCTTGGCGCACGCAACCGCGGTGCCGTCCTCAGCATTCCCCGCCTCATCCTGGCCTACCGCACCCGTGCGATGCACTACGGGATCTTCACGCTCTCGAAGGCGGGGGCGGAGGACGGGGAGGCAGCCCGGCAAGTTAAGGCAGGGGCTGCCGTTCGCCCACGCTGAGTGAGGCCGAGGGCGGCAGGTAGTCACGCCGTCGTCGTTCCATCCGTTGCTGCTGGGCCGGCGAAGGGATCCTGGCACGCTTGGCGCGGTTGCACTTGGCGCAGGCCGCAACGAAGTTCTGCAGACTGGTGGAACCGCCCTTGGACCACGGGTAGAAGTGGTCGCCATGCTCGGCAGGGCGGCCACAGCGGCGCCCGAAGCCGGCTTCCAACTCGCACAGTCCGCCGGCGCGGGCCATCCCTTCGCGGCGCTGCTGGCGGGTGAAGCGCCGCACCGGATCCCGGCGCCGGACATCCCGGCTGGTCATGATGGCGCCGGCAATGCCGAGGACCACTACGGCTACGCCGGGAAGAGTGACCGCGGAAACCACGCCATCGAGAAGGCCGCGCAATACCCCGGCGGCCGAAGCCGGACTCGCTCCGGCAGCCGGCGTCGCCTTCGACATCAGTGCTGACATCACCGCGATGGCCAGCCAAATCATCACCGCTGAGTACGCCAGGCGAAGCCCCTGCCGCGTCCAATAGATCCGGCCCAGTTCCTGCATAGATTCCCCCAATTTCACTTCACCGGAAGCCCCACGTCCCGGATGTCCAGGAAATCGTATAAGCCGGGCGGCTGCCGGTTCCCCAGGTTTGGCTCAGTTTTTACCGAACTTCCGGGCCAGCTCCTCTGCCGGCTGGAGCTGGCGCATTCGGCGGCAGGAGAAATGACCGTCTGTAAGGATGGACCCATGAATCAAAGCAGCATCCGCCAACACCAGGATTCCGTCACGGTCAAGGCGTCAGCCGAGTCGCTCTACGACCTGGTCTCCGACATCACCCGCACGGGTGAGTGGAGCCCGGTCTGCACGTCGTGCTGGTGGGACGACGAGGACAGCGCCGGCCACGTGGGTGCGTGGTTCACCGGCCGGAACGAGCTCCCGCACCGGACCTGGGAGACCCGCTCCCAGGTGGTGGCTGCCGACCGCGGACGCGAGTTCGCCTGGGTGGTGGGCGGCAAATATGTCCGCTGGGGCTTCACCCTCACCCCCGCAGACGCCGCAACCGTCCTGAGCGAATCGTGGGAATTCCTGCCGGAGGGGATAGCCATGTTCAGGGAGAAATACGGCGCCGAGGCAGACGCGCACATCGCCGAGCGCACCCGGCAGGCCCTCGACGGCATTCCGAAAACACTCGCAGCAATCAAGCGGATCGCCGAGTCCATCGCCGCGCATCAGGAAGTCAGTTCCTAAAACCGGAACCGCTCCAACACTGGACGGTGCCGCCGTCGTCCGTCCTTCCTTTGCTGGTGCGGATCCCCGCGGTAGGCCGCTTAGCCCGTGCGCGATGTGCGCCGGGACCATCATCCAGTTCAAGATCCCCCGCGTGGTGGTGGGGGAGGCGCACGTTCGACGGCGAGCTGGAGCTCCTGCGGTCACGCGGGGTTGAGGTGGTGGTCCTGGACGATCAGCGCTGCGTGGACATGATGCGCACGTTCCAAGCCGACAAGCCCGAGCTGTGGGCGGAGGACATTGCCGAGTAGCCCCAGTTCAGTGCTGTTGGGAGATGACGTTTAGGGGTGAACCGGGGTGGCCGCGTCTTTTCCGAGCACCGTGGTCCATGGGCGGGCGGTCCACGACGTCACGACGCCGTTAATGACGTAAGGGTCTGCTTCCGCAAAAGCCTTGGCGGACTCGAGCGGGTTCTCGCCGGTGAAGATGAGCAAACCTGTGAAGGGGCCTTCGCCAATTGCTCCGCCGAGCAGAAGCTCGCCGCGTTCCACTGCTTCCCACCCTGCCTTGAGGTGGTCTGCGCGGTACTGTTCGCGGGCTTGGAGGTAGTTGTCCGCGTAGGTGTATTCGAGCACGGCGTGCATGGTGACCGTCCATTTCGTTGAGGGGTTTCTCTCGTTGTAGAAGTAGCGTACCCACTCGTGCCGGTTTCGGCAGGCCTGGTTTCGACAGGCTCAACCACCGCTGTCCGGCAGCAGGTTGGCCGCCAAGGTGCGGGCAATGAGGCGGCCGAACCGCTCAGCCGTCCAGCCGCGTTTAAGGACCAGGGTTTCGTAGAATTCGGCCGAGGTGCCCATGAACATGACGTCGGCAACCTCCTCCACCCTCAGGTCCGGCCGCAGGAATCCCCGCCCAAGCACCTGCCGCGCGTTGTGCAGCATCCGCTGGTACCGCTCGTCGTCCACGTCGCGCAGGAGTGCAGCCATGTCCTGGTCCCCGCTCGCCGCGGCGTCCCTGATGAGCAGATACACCGGCGATCCCAACGGGCTGATCTCGGCGACGAACCGCCCGAACTGCTCCATGAGTTCCCGGGGGTCAGCGACCGTGGCCTGCGCGCGGTCGGAGCGCTCTTCCGCCGGAGGGCCGCCGGCGCCCAGGAGGCTTTGTTCGTAAATGGCCCGGACCAGCCCCGGCTTTCCACCGAACCCCTTGTACACCGACTCCTTGGAGACGCCGGCAGCGTGCGCAATGGCGGCGATGGTGGTCCGGCCGTATCCCTTGGCCAGGAAGAGCCCGCGCGACTCCGCGAGAACGCGTTTCCTCGACTGCTCCGCCGCCTCCTGCCGGCGCCGGGCGTCGTAGCTCCGCGAGCGGGGTGATGCACCGTTGACCGCGGGTCCCATGGGGCTTAAGCTCCTTGTATCAGTTAGATACATCTGACTGTATCAAATTCAGCGTACCAACCTCTCCGCCTCCCGCGACGGAATCCAAGGAGTAGATCATGGACGCTTCAGGACTCGACCGCGTCCCCGAAGGCCCGGTCCGGCGCATGCTGGCCGCGGCTAACCACCATGACCTCGAGGCCATGGTGTCCCAGTTCGCGGAAGACTACCGGAACACCACCCCCGTCCACCCGGCCCGCAGTTTTACGGGATCGGCCCAGGTCCGGAAGAACTGGACGGCGCTCTTTGCCGGCCTGCCGGACCTCGCCCTCACCGTCCACGACGCCGCCACCGGCCCGGACGGCAAAATCTGGCTGGAATGGAGCAACCGCGGCACCCGGCCGGACGGATCCGTACAGCGCGCCGCCGGGGTTGCCATCTTCACCCTTCGCGACGACGAAATCGCCGCGGCCCAGTTCTACCTTGAACCCGTGGACCAGGACTCCGGCGACGTGAACGTGGCCATCAGCGAGGCGCTCCACGGGACGGCTGGAGGTGACAGGTCATGATCCTGGTGGTCGGCGGCACGGGCCGCCTGGGCCGCGCCGTGGTTCCGCTGCTCCTTGCCGCCGGGCAACAGGTCCGCGTCCTGGCCCGGGGCAAGTCCCAGCCGTTCCCGCAAAAGATGGGCGACGGCGTCGAACTCCTCCGTGGGGACCTCGACGCCGACTGCCGCGCAGCCGTGGCGGGCTGCACCGAGGTGGTGTTCGCCGCCTCGGGGTTCGGGATCAAGGACTCCAGCCCGCGCGCGGTTGACCGCGACGGCGCCATCCGCCTGGTCCGCGCGGCGGCGGCGGCCGGAGTGCGGCACGTGGTGATGATGTCCATGCCCGGCGCCGCGTCCGACGGACCCATCGATTTTCTGCGCTGCAAGGCGGCGGCCGAGGACGCCGTCCGCTCCTCCGGCATGGACTGGACGATTGTCCGGATCGGCGCGCTCCTGGAACAGCGGCTTGAGATCATGAGGGCGCCGCTTGAGTCGAAGGGCAAGGTGCCCGTGTTCGGCTCGGGGTCTGCCCCGGTGACCTATACCTCGGTCCGGGACGCGGCCGCCGTCGTGGTCCGTGCCCTCCGCGACCCGGCGCTGCGGAACCGCGTCATCGAATGGGGCTCGGAAACGCTCACGGCAAATGAGGTGGCGGAGGCTCTGTTGGCCCGGGCCGGGCATGGGTCCGTCCAGCGGGTTCCGGCGGCGGCCGTTCGTGTCCTCTCCGTGGCTGCCAGGCCGTTCTCGCCGTTCCTCGCCAGGGTGGCTGGGGCCGCTGTCTGGGAGGAATCGGGGGCAGCGGCTTTCGAGTTTGGTCCGCCGCGGGCCGAGTTCCCGGACATCCCGGTCACCGGGCTGCAGCAGGTCCTTGAGGCATCCGGTGCGCCGGGGTCTTTGGCCTAGCTGCGTGCAACAATGGCGCCATGACCCACGAGCAGCACGAATCCGCCGCGCCGGAACTGGACCGCACCGACCTCCCCGCGTTCGAAGCCGCGTATCAGGCCGCCCAAAAGAGCCTGGCTGAGGGCGGCATCCCCGTCGGGGCGGCGCTCGCCCGCGACGGTGTGGTGGTTGCCAGCGGGCACAACGAACGGGTCCAGAACGCCGATCCGATCGCGCACGGGGAGATGTCCGCGCTCCGCGCCGCCGGCCGGCAGAAGAGTTACCGGGACACCACGCTGTACACCACCCTGGCCCCGTGCGCCATGTGCGCCGGAACCATCATCCAGTTCAAGATCCCGCGCGTGGTGGTCGGGGAAGCGCGCACGTTCGACGGCGAGCCGGAGCTCCTGCGGTCACGCGGGGTTGAGGTGGTGGTGCTGGACGATCAGCGCTGCGTGGACATGATGCGTTCCTTCCAGGCTGACCATCCGGAGCTGTGGGCGGAGGACATCGCCGAGTAGGAATCCCCGGGCAGCTGGTTAATTGCCAGGGGAGGAGGTATTGAGTCCTGCTTGGGTTGCTGCCCTCACGAGCTCCTTATCGAAGGCGATCAACCTGTCTGCTTCAAGCCTGATCGCAGCCGCGAGGTGGATCGCGTCCGCGCTGCGCAATCTTCCTGGCAGGGCCGCCGCGTACAGGAGGTCTGAACGCGTCAGGTCCACCAGGTTGATTCCGTTCAACACCGCGTTGACCAGTTCCGGCGGCAGGCCGCGGCGGTTCGCGGCGCAGTGCAGCTCAGTGTGAAGGAGCATCGAGGCGACAAGCCGGTCACCCCGCTGCGCCGCCGTTGAAAGAAACTCCGCGGTGGGACCGGACTCGGGTTCCTCAACCACCAGTTTCAGGGCCGCCGACGTGTCGACGTACAGAATCACCGGTCGCCGCGGAGGTCGGCGATCATCTGGGCCGTGCCCACATCCGACGCCACGCGTTGGAGCAACCGGAAGTCGACGGGGCTTTCCGAGGCTTGCCGGACGCTGCCGGAAAGGAGCAGGCGCTCGAAGGGTGAGGCTGCAGGCGGGATCAGGGTGGCGGCAACTTCGCCGTTATTCGTGACATCGATGGTTTCGCCGTTTTTTACCCGCTCCAGGATTTTGCTGCTCTGGTTGCGTAGCTCGCGGTGGGGAATTGTTGTCATGGCAAACCTCCGTAGCAATCGTAGCATTTGCTCCCGGACCCACGACTTAACTTCTGACCGCAGCCACCTCAACCTGTACCCCGGCGTCCGGGAACTTCTGCACCTGCTCGGGGTCGGCGCCGTCGTCCGTCACCAGGGGTGTGAAAGGCTGCGCAGCCGGCCGCCAAGGCAGTCCACCTCGATGCCCTCGGAATCGGCGAGCTCCTGCAGGGTGTTGAGGCCCGGCGTCGTCACCGTCAACCGGTCGAACCCGCGCAGTTCGTGTGCCAGGGCACCCATGGTGGAACCGGCGTCGATCAGGATGTTCTCCCCGGGCCGGATCACAGACGCCGCCCACCGTGCAGCGCCAGGTCGCGGCGGATGGTGGAGGCCGTCACCTCGAACGGGGTGTACAGCTCCTCCACAGACGCCAGGCCGGAGGTCACGGCAAGGTGGTAAATCTCCTCGCGCCGCGACGTGCTGCGCGAAACGCGCAGGTCGATTACCGGCGGCGATGGCGCAGGGATTAACTCGACTGGTTCGGAAGCCCTTGCCTCGGAGGCCAATTCCATGCCAAGCTTGAGACACTTGATACCGGTATCAAACGGTCTCACTGACGGAGAGGTTAGAGAATGCTTGATTTCAACGAAGACGAGTTCTTTTCCCAGACGAGCAGCACTGTGGCGCTGCGTCCCCAGATCGAAGAGCTGGTGGAGAAGGTCCAGGCCGAAGGCTACGAGAACATCTACTTCATCGGCGCCGGCGGAACCTACGCGGCCGTGCTTCCCTACGAACGGTTCTTCCAGACCCGGTCAACCTTCCCGGCGCGCGCTGTGATCGGCAAAGAATTCATCCTCTCCGCCGATCCCAACTTCGGAGTGAAGTCGGTGGCGATATTCACCTCGGTGTCAGGCACCACCGAGGACATCCTGGAGTCGATCGAGTTCGCCCGCAAGAAGGGGGCGCTCACTGTCGGTTTCACGGGTTACCCGGAGAGCCCCTTCGCGGCCGCCGTCGACATTTCGCTGATCTCGGAGCCCAAGGCCTGGCCGTTCGACGTCCAGCTCCTGCTGTTCTCGGCTGCCTTCCTGTCCGCGCGCGGTGAATTCGAAGGCTACGAGAAGCTCGCTACCGAGCTGAAGGCCTTGCCGGAAGCGCTCGTTAATGTCACCAAGAGTGCCGACGGCGCAGGACAGGCATTCGCGGAAGCGCAGGCAAAGACGGACTACCACTTCCTGGTGGGCTCGGGAAATCTTTGGGGCTTTACCTATCTCTATTCAATGTGCGTGCTGGAGGAAATGCAGTGGCTGCGGACCACCAGGGTGCACGCGGCGGAGTTCTTCCACGGCTCGCTCGAACTCATCGAAAAAGACACAAGCCTGATCCTGTTCATGGGCGAAGACGAGACACGCCCGCTGATGGACCGCGTGCGTGCATTCGCGGAGCAGTACAGCGACAACGTCACCGTGGTGGACACCCGCGACTACGCCCTTGACGGCATTAGCGAAGAATTCCGGGGGCTTCTCTCACCGATCGTGGCCGACGCCGTCGTGGACCGCTTCAGCAGGCACCTGGCGAAGGCGCGTGACCACTCGCTGGACCTGCGCCGCTATTACCGGGTGGTGAAGTACTAAGCGGACGGGCCGGATCCGGCTTGCGGCGAATCCGGCCCGGGCCGCCGCGTCCCCATCAACGAGAGGAGTGGAATATGAGGGTTCTCGGCTTCGGCGACAACATAGTGGACCGTTTCGTGGACCGAGGGGTTGAGTACCCGGGCGGCAACTGCGTGAACGTTGCCGTCTACGCAGGGCAGCTTGGGGCAGAGGCGGCTTACCTCGGAGTGTTCGGAGACGACGACGGCGGCGCGTTCGTGCGCTCCTGCATTGAGGCGGCCGGGGTGGACACCAGCCGGTGCGAAGTACGCCGCGGGCCCAACGGGCTCACGGAGATCCAAACCGTTCGGGGGGAACGGCATTTCCTGCGCTGGAACGGCGGCGGTGTCACCGCCACCGACCCGATCCGGCTGGTTGACCCGGACTACGTGGCCGGCTTTGACCTGGTCCACTCCAGTGTCTATTCCTCCATCGAACCGGAGTTGCACGCTCTGCGTGCAACGAAAGTCCTGGTGACGTACGACTTCTCCAGCGAGCCGGCGCACCGGACCGATGAGTACCTGGCACGTGTATGCCCCCTGGTTGACTTGGCTCTCGTGTCCTGCGCCGACTGGGAACAACAGCGGGTCTGGTCTGAACTGCGCCGGTTCTCCTCGCAAGGTGCGGCGCTGGTGCTGGGAACCATGGGTGCGAACGGTGCCGTGTTGTTTGACGGCGCCAGCTTCTATCATTCCAACGCGGCACCGGCCAGTGCTCCTATCGTGGACACCATGGGCTGCGGGGACGCCTACCTGGCAGCCTTCGCCGTTGAAATGTTGGCCGTCGGATGGAAGCGGAGCATGCTGCCGCCCGGGCCGGCAGTTCACCGTGCCATGAAGCAGGCAGCGCGCTTCGCGGCCGGACAGTGCAGCGTGGAAGGTGCCTTCGGCTATGGGCGTGAGGTAGTGCCGCAACCCGCCGCCTGAAACGTGCACCGGCCCTGCCGGGATCTGAGAAGATGGGCGAACTATGACCGAACATCACCGGAACTCCGTGCCGCCAACCATTTCCCAGGTGGCCCAGGCGGCCGGCGTCGGGCGTGCGACAGTGGCGCGCACGCTCGGCGGGTACGGTTCGGTCAGTGCTTCCACGCGCGACCGCGTCATGCGGGCCGCGAAAGAACTGGGCTACCGTCCGAACGCGGTGGCGCGCAGCATGACCACGGGGGAGACGAAGACCCTGGGGCTGGTGCTCGCAGACGTAGGCAACCCGTACTTTGCCGGCGTCCTCAAAGCCTTCACGGACACCGTGCATAAGCAGGGCTACGATGTCCTGGTGCTCAGCACCGAGGAGGACCTGGCCAAAGAGGCAGACGCCGTAGGCGTCCTGGTTGACAAGCAGGTGGACGGCCTGGTCCTCGCCTCGGCCGCGAGCAGGAACGCCCCGCCGCCCCACCTGGAACTGGTGCGCGCCCGCGGAATTCCGATCGTGCTCGTCGACCGGCTGTTCGACGGCGTGGATATCGACACGGTGGTGATCAACAACAGGGAAGCCGCGCGCGAGGCAGTGTCCGACCTGATCGGCGCCGGGCACCGCCGCATCGGTTTCGTCTGGGGGCCGGTGACAGTGGAGCCAGCCACCAGCCTGGCCGAGATGGATGAGGTCATTGCCCGCTCCCTTTCCAGCGACGGAGAACGCCTCCGGGGCTACCTGGACGCCCTCGAAAAGGCAGGCATCGACTTCGACACCTCATTGGTCACCCACGTTTTGAAAAATGAACACCAGGCCACGCGTGCGGTCATTGGGATGCTGTCCCTGGCCGACCCGCCGACGGCCATCTTCGCCACCGAGTCCGATGCCATGGTGGGCGCCATCCGCGCCCTGAGGCAGATGGGCCTGAGCTACCCCGAGGACGTCTCGCTGATCGGCTTCGATGACAGCAGCTGGGCCACCATCATGTCGCCGCCGCTGTCCATGGTGTCCCAACCCCTTGAACAGTTGGGGAGGCTGACAGCCGATTGCCTCCTGGAACGGATCAAGGACACTGCTGCGCCCTCCACCACCCACGTGCTGGAGGCGACATTCATGCCGCGCGCCAGCGTGGCCGCACCCCGCCGCCGCTGACGCGGCCGATCCGGAAGGGGCCTCCGCGCCCTCGCGCCCGCAGACTCGGACGTTGCCGCTCCGTGCCCTGACCCTTCTGTTTCCTCGATGCAGGAAGATTCGTCTTTGAGACTATTGATACCGGTACCATCCATCGGTATAGTCGGGTGAACTCAGCAGGACCATAAGGTCCGAGCGATCCAACGGAGGGTCAGGAACTGAAGTTCCGGCGGGCATCCGCGACCCGCCCATGACGGGAGATGAACATGCGAAAGTGGAAGACAGTTTCGGTTTCGGCAGTGGTGGCGGTTGCCGCCTTAGGGCTTGCCGGCTGTGGATCATCAAACGGCCCGGCAGCCAGCGCCGACCCGGCCGCCCAGCCGGACTTTTCCGGATCGATCAGCATTCTTACGGCGTTTGCCGGAAAGCCGATGGACTCGTATTTCCAGGACGTCATTGCGGCGTACAAGGCGGAACACCCCGGTGTGACCATAAACCTCTCCCAGGAAACAGACGACAACGCGGTCAAGGACAAGGAGAAGGTGCTTATTGCTTCCCAGTCACTGCCGGATATCTACTTCAGCTATGCAGGCAACTGGGGCCAAAACTTCGCGGAGAATGGACTGGCCGCCGATCTGAGCGCGCAGATCGGACCTGGGACAAGTTGGGGACAAACCTTTGGCCCCGGCTCACTGTCGGCCTTCAAATACGACGGAAAATACTACGGGGTCCCGCTGTATAACGACGCCAAATTCATGGGCTACAACAAAGCCATCTTCCAGAAGCTAGGCCTCGAGGCGCCGACCAGCTTTGAAGGCCTCATCAACGACTGCTCGACCATCAAGGCGGCCGGTTATACGCCAATCGCGTTTGGCAACAAGGACGGCTGGCCCGGGTTGCACTATCTGCAGCAGCTCTTCGCATACAACGTTCCGCGCGCCACCCTCGATGCCGATCTCAACCCCAAAACCGCCACGTGGACCGATCCCGGCTACGTCACCGCAATGAGCCAGTTCACCGAACTGGTGACCAAGTGCACCGGCGACGGCACCAATTCCAATGGCGTCACCTACACCACCGCACAACAGCAGCAGCAGAGCGGCCAGGCCGCCATGTACTACCAGGAACTCATCGAGTTTGATGCCGTCAACAAGGATGGCAGTCAGCTCAACAAGGACGGGATGGGAATTTTCCAGCTGCCGGCCGCGGCAAACGCCGCCGGTGATCCCCGGACCCTTGAAGCAGCGCCCGAGGGATACATGATCAATGGCAAGAGCAAGAACGCAGCCCTCGCCCTGGACTTCATGAAATTCGCCACCTCAGCCAAGAACGCTTCGGTGCTGTCCGCGCCCCCGTACGGCCAGCCAAGCGCCGTCATCGGTGCGGTCACCGCGTCTACCTCGAGCGCCGCCGTCGCCGCCGGGACCGAGGCCGTGAACAAGGCGCCTTCCACCCTCGTGTGGCTGGACATGGCTTCTGTTCCGTCCGTTGGCGACGCGTGGGTCTCGGCGAGCGAGGGTCTTGTCTCCGGGGATCTCCGCCCTAACGCGGCGCTAAAGGCTGTCCAGGCTGCCTCCGAGAAGGCTAAATGACATCCGCCCCGGCATCCGTCCGGCCCGCTGTCGCCGGGAGCGCCCGGGCCGCCCTGGTCAGACCGGACAGGACTGCCGCCCCGAGCTGGCGCAACATCATCTGGCTGATTCCCGCGCTGGCGGTGCTCGCCGTCTTCGTCTATTGGCCCCTGCTGCAGAACGTGGCCTTCAGCTTCCTCAAGTGGAATATCTACAGCGGATCCCAGTCCTTTGTGGGTGCAGACAACTATGTGGAACTGGCCAGCGACCCGGTATTCCTAAAGGCGCTGGCCAACAACACCTGGTACGCGGCCATCTCCATCGTCTGCCAGGTGTTCGGCGCACTTCTCCTAGCAGCAATCGTCGAGAGCGTCAGGAGCGAGCGGATGCGCCGGGCGTTCCGTTCGATCTACTTCATCCCGTCGGCGATCTCCCTTACGGTGGCCGGGCTGCTGTTCTACTTCATCTACCAGCCACAGAGCGGGCTGCTGAACGCCTTTCTGGCCAACCTTGGGCTCGGGCAATACGCCCAGGCATGGCTTGGCCACGAGAATACGTCGATATTCGCGGTAGCGGCCATGAGCCAGTGGCAGGGCTTCGGCTACAGCGTCCTGCTGTTTTCGGTCGCCCTGCAGCGCATCCCTGTGGAGCTCTACGAAGCGGCTGCCATTGACGGGATCGGACCGGTCCGGCAGTTCTTCAGCATCTCGATGCCGCTTGTTCGAGAGATGACAGGACTGATGATGATCGTGACGGTTTCCGGCGCATTCCAGGTGTTCAACGAGGTCATGGTGATGACGAGCGGCGGCCCCAATAATTCGTCCCAGGTACTGGGAACCTGGCTGTACCACGCAGGATTCGTCACCAACAATTTTGGCTACGCGTCTGCCATCGGTGTGGCGGTCTTCCTGATCACCCTCGCCCTGGCCGCGCTCCAGTTGTGGGTTTCACGGAAAAGGAGAGTGGAATGGTGACGTTATCGAACGCAGGGCGCTGGCTGCGCGCCGCGCTGGTCTGGACCATCCTGGCTGCCCTGGTGATTGCGGTGCTGTACCCGCTGGCCTGGATGATCTCGAACGGCTTCAAGACAAACGCCGAACTTTTTGGCAACCCGTTTGCCTTGCCCGCCTCCTGGGGCTGGGGGAACTTCGCCGCCGCCTGGCAGCAGGGCGTGGGCAGTTTCGTGCTCACCAGCGTTTCCCTCACAGTTCTGGCTACCGTCCTCACCGAGGCAATCAGCGCGTGGGCCGCCTTCGGACTGACCCGAGTGCGCATTCCATTGAATCGAGGGTTCACGGTGCTCATTCTTGCCGGACTGATGCTGGCCCCCACCGTGGCACTGGTTCCCCTGGTCAAGATGTTCCAGAGCCTGGGGCTGTACAACACCTTCCTTGGCCTCTTGGCCCTCTATACGGCCTTCCGGATACCCTTCACGGTGTTCCTGATGCGCGCTTACATGCTGGACCTGCCCCGGGAGGTGGACGAGGCGGCTGCGATAGACGGCGCGTCCAAGACGGTCACCTTCTGGCGCATCATCCTGCCGATGAGCCGGCCGATCATCATCACCACCGTGGTGCTGAACGTGTTAACCAACTGGAACGAGTACCTGTTTGCCATGGTCTTCACCAGCGGAACCGGACTGCAAACCCTTCCCGTGGGACTGGCAGACCTGATGTCAAAGAACGGCACCCAGTATCCGCTGGTGTTTGCCGGCATGGTCATGGCAGCCCTCCCCATGGTGATTCTCTTCTTCTTCTGCCAGCGCTACTTCGTCCGGGGCCTCGCCGGGGGAGTGGGAAAATAAGGTGCGATAGCTTGGCGTCAGCCGCGGTGCACCAAGTCGTGGCGCCATGGACGCGGGTTCGTCCTGCAGGCTCTGCGTTCCGGCCCGCCTGCATCCAGAAGCGCAATTGAGCCATAAAGCAGTCCGACGGCGGGAGGCCGGCGCACAATGCAGGCCTCCCACGGACTCGCGAACGCGTTCCGCACCCTGAGCCCGGTCCCGGCGGCGGAAAGCTAATTGCGGATGGTCCGGTAGATCCCGGTGTGGTCAAGGTCGCCGTCGCCTGCCGCGATCATCTCTTCGAAGACGCTGTGCAAACAGCCGGCCAAGGGAAGTTTCAGGCCGGAATTCGCGGCAGCCTCGGCGATGAAGTTGAGGTCTTTCAGCTGGTTCTTCGCCGACCCGCCGCCGTCGAAATCCTGGTCGATGAAGCGCTGTCCCTTCTGGGCGAGGACCTCCGAGTTGGCCAGGCCGCCGGCAAGGACGGACTGCACGTCCGCCAGGTCCAGGCCCGACGCGTCAGCGAGGGCCATGGCCTCGGCCAGCGCCGTCACCGTGGCGGCAACCACGATCTGGTTGCAGGCTTTGACGGTTGATCCGGCTCCGGTTTCCCCGAACCACGCCACTTTGGCGCCGTACAGCCCGAACAGCGGTGCGCAGCGTTCGAAGGCGTCCCGCGGACCGCCGGCCATGATGCTGAGCCGGCCCTCCTCGGCACCGATGGTTCCGCCGCTAAGAGGCGCATCAACCACCGTCACCCCCCAGTTCCGCAGGCACTCCTCACCGAACGCCGCAACGGCCACGGGCGAGACCGTCCCATGGATCACGAGGATGGGTTGTTCGGTGCCGGCGCGCTGCCACCCGGCCAGCAGCCCATCGTCGCCCTTCAGCAGGGCCTCGACCTGGGGCAGGTCCGGCAGGACCGTCAGGACGATGTCCCGGGCGGTGCCGGCAGGGGAGGCAGCGACGCTGCCGCCTGCGATGGCCCGGGCCTTGTCCGGTGTCCGGTTCCACAGGGCCAGCGGGACGCCGGCGGCCAGGATGTTCCGTGCGATGGGCGCCCCCATCGGTCCGGTGCCCAGGAGGGCCACGGACCGGTGGATGGCGGGCTGCTGCTGTTGAACTGTCAAGGTGGTCATGTTCTCTAGAAGGGGATGAGGCCGGCAATGGCGGGCAGGAACGTGCTGAACCAGGGCACGGCCGCGAGCACGAGGAGCCCGATGAACACGGCGATGAGGTAGGGCCAGAAGTGCTTGAGGCTCTTCTCGACGGTTTCGTGCCCGGTTGCGCAGGCTACATAGAAGCCGACGCCGGCCGGCGGGGCGAAGGAACCGATGCCCATCGAGATGATCAGCACCATGGCGTACTGCACCGGGTTGACGCCGAAGCTGGTGGCGATCGGAAGCAGCAGGGGCGCGAAGATCAGGACGGCAGGGAGGCCTTCGAGCAGCTGGCCCATGATGATCAGCAGCACCACGGTGAAGAGCATGAAGAGGATCGGGGAGTCACCCAGGCTCGACATCAGGTCGTGGATCTGCTGGGAGACGCCGGCGAGGGCGAGGGTCTGCGCCAGGGGAGAGGCGGCGGCGATGATGAACAGCACCATGCCCGCCGTCGTGGTGGTTTCCCGGAGCGTGTCGCCCAGCAGCCGCTTGCTGCCGCGGCGGTAGGCGGCGGCGAGGATGAAGGCGTACGCGACGGCGACGGAGGACACCTCGGTGGGGGTCGCGAAGCCGCTGAGGATCCCGGCCACCATGCCCACGGGAAGCAGCAGCGTGGGAATCGCGAAGAAGGTGGCTGATCCGCGGGTCCGCCACGTTGCCTTGGGACTGGCGACGCCGCCCTGTTTGCGGGCGCGGACGAACACGAGCGCCATCACCACCAGGGCCAGGAAGGCTGCCGGCAGGAATCCTGCCAGGAACAGGGTGGTGGTGGAGATGGTGGTGATGGATCCAAGGACCAGCAGGACAATGCTCGGCGGGATGGTCTCGCCCATGATGGCGGAGGCCGACAGGACCGCGACCACCTCACCGCGGGGGTACTTGCGTTCTTCAAGCATGTTCCGCATGGTGGTGCCGACGGCGGCAACGTCTGCCACCTTGGAGCCGGAGATGCCGGAGAAGATGTACATCGTCACGACGACCACCTGGAGCAGGCCGCCGCGCAGGTGCCCGATGAGTGCGTCAACGAGCTTGGCCAGGGGAAGCGTCAACCCGGCGGAGTTCATCACCGTCCCGGCGAGGATGAAGAACGGGATGGCGAGCAGGACGAAGCCCTTGGCGCCGGAGGCCATGCCGATGGGGATGGCACTGACGTCGGAGATGCCGCCGAGGTAGAGGTAGATCCCGGAGGCCAGGGCCAGGACGAAGGCGATGGGAAGGCCCAGGAACAGCAGGATGAACAGCACCGCAAGGACGACGCCGAGGAGGAGGTTGGGGGACGCGTAGAAGAAGAGCGGCTGGCTGAGGACCACCAGGGCAATCAGTATCGCGGTGATGCCGGCCGCCACGAACACGGGGCGCCGCTCCTGCCGCTTCAGCTTGACCAGGGCGAACCAGGCGATCAGGATCATCCCGGCCGAGAAGGGAAGGGACACCCAGAACACGGGCAGCTGGAGGATCGGGGTTTTCTCTTCGATCTGCTGCACCAGGGTGGGGACGTACAGGGCAAAGGATCCCGCGCTCATGACGAGGACCAGGCAGTCTACGAGGGCCGCAAGGTAGGGCTTCCAGGTGGGCGGCAGCCGCATGATGAGGGCCTGGACGGACATGTGCGCACCCTTGGGGTAGGCGATCGCGCCGCCGATGAAGGCGATGGTCAGGAGCGCGATTTCCGACACTTCCTGGGTCCAGAGCACTGAATCGCCGGTGACCAGCCGGACCATGATGTTCAGCAGGATGACCAGGAGCTCGGCGATGATCGCCGCGCCAACGGCGCCTTCGAGGACCTTGTCGAACCACACGGCCCCGCTCCAGCGCGGCGGGACGTGACCGTGGTGCAGGATCTCCTCCGCGTCAGAGGGGAGGACTTCTTCAAGTTCCTCGGGAGGGATGGTGTGTTTCATGTTCTTCCAGACTGTCGACGTTGAGAGCGGATGTGATGTGCAGGGGCCGGGGCGGCGGTGCGCCCCGGCCCCTGCCTGCGGTTAGTTGGAGGAGGTGAAGGCGATCGCCTGGTCGAAGAAGTCCTTGCCGATCAGCTCGGAAAACTTCGGGTAGAGGCCCTTCGCCGCGGTCTTGAATTCCTCTACCGCGGAGGCGCTGAGCTCGTTGGCCTGCATTCCCTTGGCCTTCAGATCGTCCAGTTGCTTCTTGGACTGCTCCTCGTCGTAGCCGGTCTTGAACGTGGCCGTCTCGGTCGAGGCGTCGGTGAGGGCGTTCTTCTGGTCTTCCGAGAGCGTGCCCCACTTCTTCGATGACAGGGCCAGGACCCACGCGTCATTGATGTGGTTGGTCAGGGACACGTATTTCTGCACCTCGGAGAACTTGTTGGTCCACGGAACCTCGATCGGGTTTTCCTGCCCGTTGATCGTCCCGGTCTGGAGGCCGGTGAAGACCTCGGAGAAAGCCATGGTGGTGGGGCTCGCGCCCAGCGATCCGAAGTAGTCCGTCCACAGCGGGTTGCCGGGGACGCGGATCTTCATGCCCTTCAGGTCAGACGGCTGCTGGATGGGGCGCACCGAGTTGGTGATCACCCGGCCCGTCCTGGTCATGAAACTGAGCGCGACGGTGTCCTTCTGGGCCAGTTTGTCTTTCAGGACCTGGCCTGGCTTGCCGTTGAGGAAAGCTGCCTCCTGGGTGGTGTCCTTGAACAGGTAGGGGATGCTGATGCCGTTCATCTCCGGCACCACGGAGGCGTACACCGACGTTGACAGGATCAGGGCGTCCAGGGAACCACCCTGCAGGCGGGTCACTGCCGCGTTCTGGTCGCCGCTGAAGCTCGTCCCGTTGGGAACCACGGTGACCTGGACGGACCCGTTGGAGGTCTTCTTGACCTGATCGGCAAAGTGCTGGGCCGAAACGCCGACGGACGAGTCAATCGGATCAGGGATGGAGAGCTGGATCTTGGCCGGGGCTGCGCCACCGGTGCCGCCGGCAGCGCCCGACGCGCAGCCCGCCAGGAGTGACGCGGCGAGGGTGCAGGCCAGCGCTCCGGTGAGGGCGCGGAATTTCGAGTTCATGTGAAGCCTTTCTTCGTTGGAAGGAGTCAGTTCAAAGCGGGCAGGTCAGGCGGTGAGGGCGGATTCAGTGACGAGCGCTTCGGTTTCCCGGCGCAGTTCCAGGGCCTGGGCCAGGGAGTCGTCCATGATGACGTCGTCCCAGCCCACGATTGCGCCCTTGGCGATGTCATTGCGCAGTTCCACGTGGTGGGCCAGCGCCACCGGCAGCGCTCCGGTTTCCACGGAGTGCCTGGCGGAAACGAGCTTGCCCCAGACGGTGTAGCCGCCTTCGCCGTCGAGGAACTCGCCGGCTTTGAGGTCCTTCTTGGCCGTGGCCACCACGTCGCCGAAGAAACCCACGGGCGAGCCGGTGGCTATGCCGCGGAGGGCTGCGTTGGCGATGGAGACGTTAAGCTCCAGGCCGACGTAGTGGTAGGGGCGGTACAGTGCCGCGTACTGGCCGGTGGGGTCCGGGTGCCAGGGGTATTCGGTGAAGCAGCCGGAAACGTATCCGTTGGTCGCCTTCACCACCACGAAGACGCCTTCCTGCGTGTTGTGGCTGATCCAGCTGCCGTCCCGGTTGACGCTGGACATGACGTCGACGCTGCCTTCGTGGGCGAGGGCCCCGCCCACATCGCTTGGCCGGCAGACCGTGGCGATCTGCTCGACGTCGCCCGGGGTGAAGCTCAGCCCGTTATCTGACGGGACCAGCCCGGCACCGTTGGCGACCGCGGCCATCTCGATCGATGCCTTGGTGCCGTCCCGGAACGAGGTGTGCATGTACGGGTTCAGCTGGCCGGAGTCGGTGAGTTCCTTCGAGAATTCCCAGTTTTCCCAGACATTGTCCGGATTCATCTCGTGGTAGTGCTCGAGGTACTTGGCGCCCTTGCCGGCGCAGACAACGTCGAAGCCGCTGGTCCGTGCCCAGTCCACCAGTTCCATGATCAGAGCCGGCTGGTCCCCGTAGGCCATGGAGTACACCACGCCGGCGGCTTCCGCGCGGCGGGCCAGTGCCGGCCCGGCCAGGGCGTCGGCTTCAACGGTGACCATGATGATGTGTTTCTTCGTGTCGATGGCCCGCAGCGCGTGCTTGACCCCCACGATCGGGTTGCCGGTCGCCTCGACGATGACGTCGATGTCGACATCGAACAGCTCGTCCGCGTTCGCAATGATCGCTGTGCTGCGGTCGCGAAGGGCGGTGGCGATATCCGGCGCGATCTGGTTCTTGGGCCAGCCGACAAGTTCGAAGGCTCCTTCGGCGCGCTTGACGTTGATGTCGGCGATGGCCACCACATGGATCCCGGGGATGTTGTTGGCCTGGGCGAGGTACATGGTGCCGTACCTGCCGGCGCCGATGAGTCCCACTCGTATGGGACGTCCCTGCTGCTCGCGGTCGCTGAGGAGCTTGTGAAGGTTCATGGGGGATCTCTCTGATTGGCGTTTCCGCGTCCGGGAAGCACCGCCACCGCGCTGGTGGGGCAACTTCGTTGTCGCGGGATGTGAATTCGAGGACCGGAGTGGAACCGGTTCCACTTTTGTACCAGTGGGTGCTAGGCTGTGTCAACGGTCACAAGGAAAACGCGTTGTCTAACGCCTCCCATGACGGCGACGCCGTTAATGCCGGCGATCGGGTAGAACCTTCAATGAGGAGGAGAAGTGAAGAAGGCTCCAACAATCCGCGATGTCGCGTCCGCTGCCGGCGTGTCGGTTTCCGTGGTGTCCCGGGTCCTTAACCCGGAGTCGGGCCCTGTTGCACCGGCCAAGCGGGACATGGTCCTCCGGGTCATCGAGGATCTCGGATACCGGCCGCGTGCCGCCGCCCGTGAACTGAGCGTGGGCCATGCCCCCACCGTCGGGCTGGTGGTTGCCGACCTGGCCAACCCTTTCTTCGCCCAGCTGGCGGACCGGATTGTCTGGGAGGCGCGCAGCCACGGGGTGCAGGTGGTGGTGATGACCACCCAGGAGGATCCGCACCTGGAAGCGGATTCCCTGGACACGCTCCTGGACCGGTCCGTGAGCGGTGTTATCGCCACGCCCACCGGAGCAAACGTTGAGAAGTGGGCGCGGCTGCAATCCCTGGGTGTGAACGTTGTCTTCGTGGACCGCACCATCCCGGAGCTGGCGGACGTTGACGTTGTGAGCATCGAAAACGTGGACTCGGCCCGCCGCGCCACCGAATACATGCTCGGCCTGGGGCATACCCGGATCGGGTTGATTACCGGGCCGGTCAGCACTTCCACGGGAAGATCCAGGATCCAGGGGTACCAGGCCGCCCATGACAGCTGCTCCGTCATGGTTGACCCGCAGCTGATCCGGGATGTGCCGTTCCGGGGTGACGGCGGCGGCGATGCCGTCGGATCCCTGCTGGCGCTGCCGGATCGCCCCACCGGGATCATCGTGGCCAACACGGCCCAGGTCCAGAGCGCCGTCCGCCGCCTGGTCCAGACGGGTACCCGCATCCCCAACGACCTGTCGGTCATCGTCTTTGACGACAGTCCCTGGACCGAACTGACAAGCCCTCCGCTCAGCATCATCCGCCAGCCCATCGCCATGCTCGCACTGCACTCCCTGGAGCTGGTGCTGGGGCGGATGCAGGGCAAGTTGCCCGACGGCCAGCGCACCATCGAAGTCAAAGCAGACTTCGTACCGCGCAACAGCTGCTCGCCACTCGTGCTCACCCCAACCAGATAAGGAACACCATGACCGTCATTGTTACCGCCGTCTTCACGCCCAAGGACGGGGCCTTCGATGCCGTTGCCGCCGCCCTTGCCCCCGCCATCGCCGAGGTGCACAAGGAGCCGGGCTGCCAGCTCTACGCCATCCACGAGGCTCCCAACGGCCAGATCGTCATGATCGAAAAATGGGACTCGGCCGAACTGCTTGACGCCCACGGTGCAGGTGAAGCCGTCGCACGGCTCAACGCCTCCCTTGAGGGCCTCCTGCGGGAGCCGGTGGAAGTCATCAGGCTGGCCCCGATGCCCGCCGGAACTCCGCATCAGGGCGAGCTCTGACAAACTCTGTTCTTGCGGTCCCGGGTGGTTGCCCGGTTGGAGGAACCACCCGGGACTGCGCGGCTATCGGCCTGACTGGGCGGCGGCCACCTCAACCCGGACACCGGCGTCCCGGAACTTCTGCACCTGCTCAGGGTCGGCGCCGTCGTCTGTTACCAATGTCCAGGGGAGCGCGAGCCGCGCCCACGCGTGGAACGGCCGCAGGCCGAGCTTGGACGAATCGGCCAGCACGTAGACCTCCCGGCCGCGCCGGGCCATGAGCTCCTTGAGCCGGGTCTGGGCATGGTCGGCCTCGCAGATGCCGTCCTCGGCGGTGACGGCGTCGGCGCCCAGGAACACCCGGTCAAAGCTCATCCGCTCCAGGGCCGCCTCGGCGAGCGGGCCCACAAAACTCTGCGAAACACTGCGCAGCCGGCCGCCCAGGCAGTCCACGTCGATGCCCTCGGACTCGGCGAGTTCCTGCAGGGTGTTGAGGCCCGGCGTCGTGACCGACAACCGATCGAACCCGCGCAGCTCGTGGGCCAAGGCCCCTGCGGTGGAGCCGGCGTCGAGCAGGATGTTCTCCCCGGACTGGATGACCGAGGCCGCCCAGCGGGCAATCGCGTGCTTCTGCTCGAACGCCTCGCCGGTCCGCTGCCGCAGCGACGCCTCCGGGTGCGCGCCCAGTGCCATCGCCCCGCCGTAGGTGCGGGCCAGCCTGCCCTGCCCGTTCAGCAAGGCCAGGTCGCGGCGGATGGTGGACGCGGTCACCTCGAACCGGGCCGAGAGTTCCTCCACGGACGCCAGGCCGGTGGTCACGGCAAGGTGGTAGATCTCCTCGCGCCGCGCGTTTGCGCTCAGCATTCCCGGTCTCCTTCCCGTGGCAGTGGTTACCATGCTAGTTCCGGCCCCCGGTTTGGACAGGCTCAACCGCCGGGAGGGCCCAATAACGCGGGTTCCGGCCGCCTCAATGACCAAAACGGCCGGTCAGCTAAGCTGACCGGCCGTTTGTCCTTGCGGTTGCTTAGGCAGCTTCCTCGCGCGAAGGTGCCAGATCCACTGCCTGCCGCAGTGCTTCCAAAAGGGACTCGTGGTCCGCGATGTTCTTACCGGCGATGTCAAAGGCCGTGCCGTGGTCCACGGACGTGCGCACCACGGGCAGGCCCACGGTGATGTTCACGCCGTTCTCAAGGCCCAGGACCTTCACGGGGCCATGGCCCTGGTCGTGGTACTGGGCCACCACCAGGTCGAAGTCGCCGCGGCCAGCCAGGAAAAACAAGGTGTCTGCTGGAAGCGGGCCAAAGGCATCGATGCCGTCCGCCTGGGCCTTCTCGATGCCCGGCTGGATCTTCTCCGCTTCTTCGCCGTACCCGAACAGCCCGTTTTCGCCGGCGTGCGGGTTGATGGCGCAAACGGCGATCCGCGGGTTCTCGATGCCCGAGGCACGCAGCAGTTCATACCCGCGCTTAATGGTCCGGTACACCAGGTCGCCGTTGATCTTGGCGATCGCATCGATCAGGCCGATGTGGGTGGTGACGTGGATGACGCGCATCTTCGGCGCGGTCAGCATCATGGACACTTCCTCGGTGCCGGTCAGTTCGGCGAGGAGTTCGGTGTGGCCCGGGTACTTGTGGCCGGCGGCGTGCAGGGCGGCCTTATTCAGCGGCCCGGTGCAGATGGCATCCACCTGCCGGTCCATGGCCAGCTGGACGGCCTTCTCGATGAAGAGGAACGACCCGTGTCCGGCAGCGGCGGAGAGCTCGCCCCAGGCGAGGTCCTCCGGGATGCAGTCGATGTTCAGCACGTCGATGGTGCCTTCCTCGAACAGGGCCTCCGACGGTGCGGCGACCTTCCGCAGGGTCAGCGGGCTGGAGACGATGTCCGCAGCGAGCTGCATCCGGCGAAGATCGCCGATGACCAGCATGCGTGCCTTCGACCGCAGTTCGCTGTCGCCCAGGGCCTTGACGATGATTTCCGGGCCGATGCCGGCGGCATCGCCCATGGTGATGGCAACTATCGGGCGTCCCATTATTTGATACTCATTTCAGTCGTTGTGCCAGTAAGGAATTGGGTGGTGCGGGCCAGCGTACCGGCGTCCCCGAACGCGCCGGCCTTGGTGACCAGGAGGGGGAGGGGTGCCGGAAGCAGGCTCATCACGACGCCGGGTTCAATCTCCCCGAGGACGGTGAAGCTGCCGGTGCCCAGGGCTTTCAGGACCGCCGTGGCCGTCTCCCCGCCGGTGAGGACCAGGGCGTCGCAGTGCCCGATACCGGCAGCGGTGGCACGGGCCAGGGCCTCCGCCACCACAAGTGCCTGCGACTTGTCCACGGCCCCCATCGGGTCCGGTGTAAGGACCACATCTGTCCGGGCCATCGCCTCGGCAACCCGGCGGGGGACCGCTGTGTGATGAAGGGTGGCATGGTCCAACATGATGTGCTCGGCGCCGGCCGCGACAAGTGCGTCGGTTTGCCGGCGGGCGAGGCCCGAGTAGCTGCCGATCACCGTCAGGGTGCGGTTCACGCTATGCATCTGCGCATTCCGCGCAGTTCCTTCGCGGGCCGGCAGGTGCCCAGCCAGTCCGCCGGAACCCACAAGGAGCGCCGGAAAGTCCAGCAGGTCTGCAGCGGCAGCGATGGCTTTCAAGTCATCATCCGAGCTGGCGTCCAGTACGACGGCGGCAATCCCGCGGTCCTGCAAGTCCCGGAAGTACCGCGCCAGTTCGTCCTGCGTGCGTCCGCTTGTTCCGGCAGATTCGGCGGTGAGGCCACCGGCAGCAAGCGCCGCGGCAATGTCGCCACCAAAGTTTCCCGCGGTGTTGGGCACGCCGTTGATGTGGACAATGCCGCCAAAGGTTGTCCTTCCAGTGCCCGGGAACGCGGGAGCCACAACCGCCAGGCCTTTGCTGCCGCCCTGTGTGAGGCGCGCCAGTGTTGCCGCAACTTCCACGCCCACATTGCCGCGAAGCAACGAGTCAATCTTTTTGAAGACCCTCCGTTGCTGGCCGAGGGCCCGCCCGGCCGCCATGGTGACGGCCGCGGCGGCTTCTCCGGAAACCAGGTAGCGGCTCTCGGTGTTGATCGAAAGGATCTCCGCCTCGGGCCACGTGGAGCCGAGGTCGAGGATGACGGCACTGGTGTGGGTGGGGCCGTAGGTGGCGGCTGCATCTGCCGCCCCCGTCAGGTCGTCGGCGATGATTGCCCAGCGCGTGGCTGCGTTGGCGTTCATACCGCTGCCGGCACCTCGGGAGTTGCTGCCGCCGCTTCTTTGTTCTTGAGCCGCTTGGCGTACCAGGCAACCACGAGGGGGCAACCGATGGCGGTGACCACGACGGACGCGGCCACCAGGACGGTGGCGGGTCCTGCTGCAGGAACGTACGCCGGGTTTGCTGCTGCCACGAGCATCGGCACGGTGGCGGCGTTGCCCGCGGTGGTGGCTGCGGCCAGGCCGGCGATGCCGGAGCCTCCGGTCAGCTTGTCAGCGAAGAAGAGCACGGCGCCGCCGCCGATCAGCACGAACAGGCCAAGTGCCACGCCGAGCAGGCCGGCATTGAGAACCTGGCCCAAGTTCAGGCCAAAGCCAAGGGCCAGGGCGAAGAAGGGGATGAGGACCGGGGCAGCGGAGGAAAGGAACTTGCGCATGGCCGGATCCAAGGCGCCAAGGATGGCTCCGAGGAGCAGGGGGATGATGGCGCCCACCAGGGCTTGCCACGGGAAGGCGGACAGGCCTGCGACGCCAAGCGTCACCATGGTCAGGAAGGGGCCCGATTCCAGCGTCATGACTGAGTATGCGGCAACGTCTTTCGGCTTGCCGTACTGACCCATGAGCGCCATGTACATGCCGCCGTTGGTGTCGTTCAATGCTGCCAGGATGGCCAGGACGGACAATCCGGTCAGGAGTCCGCCGCTGATGGGAAGTTCACCCAGGAACCGGCCCGCGACAACGCCGATGATGATCGCGAACAGGATCTTGCTGCCGAACAGGACACCGCCCTTCTTCAGGATGTACGGGGTTGCCTTGATATCGATGCTGGCGCCCATACAGACGTAGAACACGGCCAGGATGGTGGTGCCGCCGGTGAAGAGCGCGCCGGTGAATGAACCGAAGAATTTCGCAGAGTCCGGCGCGAAGGTACCCAGCAGGGCGCCAATGAGCAGGGGAATCAGCATCATGCCGCCAGGGACTTTTTCCATGGTGGCCTTGATTGGGACGGACATGTTGCAACCTCATTGTTGTTGGGGGAGAGGGGCCGAGCAGTCAGCTCGAAGCATGATGTAGATCATAAGCCGGATTGCGTGTTTAGCGCAACATATAATGCGCGAAACGCGCACCTGGTCGGATCGGGTTGGGCTGCACTCCCCGAGAAAGGTCGCGCCGGAGGATCTGCCGGGAAACCGGCCAGCTGAGGCCCTCCCCGCTACTCTGTCCGGATAAGGGCACCGATCCAGGTTGCGGCGAGCCAGTTCGAGAACCTCTCGTCGCTCCAGCCGCGTTGGCCCACGAGCCGGGCCCAGAGGGTGCCGTCCATAGTCGCGTACAGCACGTCCCTGCATTCCTCTTCGCTGACGCCGAGCTGTCCCGTCGCCGTGGCGGCGTGGGCATAGCGGGTGGCCACGTCCAGGCGCCGGTCCGCCCACTCCGCCAGCATGGCGGCGGCATCGGGCTCGCTCGCAGCGGCCCCGGCAAGGGCGTCGAGGAGCGGAAAGATCCGGCGATTGCTCGCCGTCACGAAGACAGCGTGGCGGCGGATCCTCTCCGACAGGTCCGGTTCGGCCAGGATTGACTGCATTTCCGCGCGGTCATACAGGGTCACGTCCGTTTCATCACCCCGGAAATCGACGTACCAAACGGATCTCAGCAGCCCTGCTTTGGTGCCGAACGTGGCGTACACGGTCTCGACAGAGACGCCGGCGCGCGCGGCCACCCGCTTGACGGTGGTCTGGCCGTATCCCTGGGCAATGAAGAGCTCGTTTGCCGCCGCGATGATGTTCCGCCGGGTTTCTGCAGCCTGCTCCTGGCGGCGACGGGAATCGTACTGCCTCTTGATCTTCCGTTCCATTGGATGCATTTTAACTGTATTCAAAACAGTTTGACTGTAATGGAGTTGGTCATGTCAACCGAAACGGATGCCTTCCTGGCCGAAATGATTCCCGAACAACGGGCAGCCGACGGTGCGATCCACCGAGGCGATGCCGCTCCGCGCCTCGCGCTGTGGTCGCAGAACGATCCGGTGACGCTCTTCGGTGCGCAGCTCAGCGGCTCCGGCTGGGGCGAGTTGGAGCCAATGTTCCACACCGTAGCCTCATGGTTCACCCACGCGGACTCCTTCGACCTTGAGATCATCGCTGCAGGAGCAAGTGGCGACCTCGCGTACACAGTGGGCTACGAGCACACCTCCGCAACCGTCGATGGGACGCCGCGCCAGTACACCTTGCGGGTGACGCACGTCTACCGACGGGAAGACGGTAAGTGGCGGATTGTGCACCGTCACGCGGACTACCCGCCGGGAGGGGCCACCCTCCCGTTTCCTGGCGCCCCCACGCGCGCGTGAGCTCACGGGCCTGTCCGGGTCGATTTGAGCAAGGTTTGGGAAGGCGGCCCGACTTTAGAGCTCCAGCGTGAACACCCACAGCAGGACGTCCTAGCCGGGAACGTACCAGGCCCCCTCTGCGCGGTGTTCCATATCCTCCAGCACACCCATGTACGGATGGTCCGCCGCGAACCCAGGTGTGCCAAATCCGGCTGGGAGGACCGATCGCCCACGGCGTCGGCACCCACCGCATTGGCCACTGCCAGCGCCGAGGTGTAGCCCGGTCCCTGCAACAACGCCACCGGGGGGCTTTGGCCTCTGTGTCCACTCCCGGGACGGGGCGTTGACTGGAACCAGCGGGAAACGGCACTGGCCGGGATGCGAAGGGCGTTCCCTCGGGCTGCGGCAATATCGAAGGAGCAAGCGCATGGCACAGTTATTTGAGTTTTTCACGGACCGGGAATCGCAAGTGCCTTTGGTGCGGCGGCCCGGCAGAGGCAACACCGGCCGGCGTTCCTCCTCCGTTGCAAGCGCCTGACATGCAGTCTGCGGCGACGGCGGACGTTAGAACCGGGACTGACGATGTTCTCGCGGTCAACGCCCTGGTCAAACGCTATGGCGACCAAACGGTCGTCGACGGGGTCTCCTTTCGCATCCGGGCAGGAGAAATCTATGGGCTACTTGGGCCAAACGGTGCGGGCAAGACCACCATTATTTCCATGGTGGCTGGACTGATCCCTTCCGAGACCGGGTCCGTCAAGGTTCTGGGCGAGGCCATGACTCCCTCCAGCACGGGTCCCAAGGGACATATCGGCCTGGTTCCCCAGGAATTGGCGATATACCCGGACTTGACCGCCCGGGAGAACCTGCGGTTCTTCGGCAGCCTCCAGGGGTTGCGGCGCAAGGAGCTCAGGGCAAGAACCGATGAGGTGCTGGAACTCATTGGACTGGCTGACCGCGCCAGCGAGCAGACCAAGAAGTTTTCGGGCGGCATGAAGCGCCGGCTGAACATCGGGATCGGCCTGCTCCACCGCCCCACTTTGCTGATTCTGGATGAACCGACAGTTGGTGTGGATCCGCAGTCCCGGAACTCGATCCTGGAGTCGGTGGAACGTCTCGGGACCGAAGGGATGGCGGTCCTGTACACCACTCACTACATGGAAGAGGCGGAGCGGCTGTGTGACCGTATCTCCATCATTGATGAGGGCCAAGTCCAGGCGGAAGGGACAAGGGATGAGCTGGTCCGCCTCACCGGTGGCGTGGACCGCATTGATCTGCGCGGAAGCGGCAACACCAGTGCTGCCGCGGCGGCCTTGAGGAAGGTGCCGGGGGTGCAGCATATCGACGGCGGCGGGGGCGGTTTGATACTCACTGTCCTGGACGGACCGAGTCTTCTGCCGGCCATCGTCACCGGGGCAGGGAGCGCGGGGATGGCTTTGACGTCCGTAAAGATTACCCGGCCGGATCTGGAATCCGTTTTCCTCCACCTGACTGGCAAGGCCCTGAGGGATTGATTGACATGACCGGAATCTGGACAATGGTCGGAAATGATTTGAGACAGCGTCTTCGCGACAGGTCGGTTTTCATTTTCTCTCTCCTGGTTCCTCTCTCGCTCATGGGCGTGCTGAACCTAGCCTTCGGTGGACTCGGTACCGACGGTCCTGACCTGAAGCCGGCCACCGTCATCGCCAGCGTGGACGACAGCGGACAGCTCGGTGCCGCGCTCCTGGACGCCGTCGGGTCGTTGAAGATCATGGACGTGACGATCAGGAAGGTCCCCGCTGCTGACGTAATCCGGGAAACCCGCGACAGCGGAGCGGACCTGGGCATCATCATCCCTGCAGGATTCACCGGCGCCGTGACCTCAGGGCGTGCTGTCACGGTGCAACTCGTGGAGGGCGCCGACGCCGGGCTGGAAACGAGCGTACTGGTCTCGGTGGTGGACGGTCTCGTTGATCAATTCGGAGCCGGGATGGTCACCGCGGCGGCCGCGGAGACGGCCGGGCTTCCCCACGATGCCATCGCTGCCGTTGCCCAGCAGGCTGCTGCCGGCGCCCCCGCCCTGACCCTGTCCGAAGGGAAGGCATCTGCAGAACAGCTCTCATTAAAAGGAACACTGGTGGCAGGCCAGTCGGGGCTTTTCCTTCTCTTTACTGTGGGCTTCGGTGTGCTCGGCCTGCTGTCGGAACGCGAGCAGGGCACGTTGGCGCGCCTGAAATCAATGCCGGTGCCCGCGGACTCAATCATCATCGCCAAGGCACTTGTTGGATTTATCCTTGGCGTGTCCGCCACAGCGGTGCTGCTCACGGTTGGCACGTTGCTGTTCGGTGTCTCTTTCGGCTCACCCTTCGTGGTGGGACTGCTTGTTCTGAGCATCTCGGCGGCGGCCACCAGCATGACCTTCATCGTTGCCCGACTAGTGCGGACAGCCGAGCAGGCGAACATCGCCCAGTCAATTCTCGCCATGGTGCTCGGTATAGCCGGTGGAGCGTTCTTCCCGATTGAAGCGTCGGGTGCCATCGCAGCTTTCATGGACCTGAACCCGGTGGCCGCGTTCATCAGGGGCCTGGGCATCTCTGCCGGTGGCGGCGGCCCAGCCGACGTCGTAATTCCCATGGCCGCGATGCTGGGATTCGCGGCGCTGTGCACACTGGCTTCTCGGCTGGTGCCGGACCGGGGGACCCAGGCATGAGCGTCATCATGGCAATTGCAGGTGTTGAAGTCCGCCGGTTCCTGCGCGACCGGTCCAACATTTTCTTCGTATTCGTCTTCCCGCTCCTGCTGATCCTGTTGCTTGGTTCCCAATTCGGCGCGAACAGCGGGCAGGCTCGAGTGTCGGTGGCGGGAAAGGCCGCCACTGAACTTGAAAAGAGCATTACCGGCCAGCTCCAGGCCGATGGAGTCAAGGTGACGCACGATAGCCCCGCATCGGTCAGGGAACAACTCAGCAGGGGCCGGACCGACGTTGGCATTTTCATCAGTGACGGTGCGGCGGCCGCTTTCGAGGCCGGTGACCCGGCTGACCTCGAAGTGGTCGCGTCATCGCACTCGGGTGCCCAGGCAGCCCTGCAGTTGGTGCGTGCCTCAGTGCAGACGGTCAGCACCCAACAACGGCAGCTCGCAGTTCTGCAGAATGCCGGCATCGATGCCGATACAGCGGCCGCGGCGCTGCGACAGGCAAAGGAACACCTCGATCTCCCTCAGTTGGAGATCGTCGATACCAATGACGTGTCGCAGGATTTTCGCAGTCTGGGCCAGTTCGATCTCGGCGCCGCTCAGCAATTGTTGCTTTTCGTGTTCCTGAGCTCCCTCACCGGTGCCGCAACCCTGATCCAAGGCCGACGCCTCGGGGTCATCGCCCGCGTCCTTGCGGCACCTGTCTCGACCGGGCAAGCGATAGCGGGGCAGGCGTTGGGCCGGTTCGGCATCGCCGCGGTCCAGGGTGGATACATCGTGCTCGGCACCGCCGTGCTGTTCGGCGTCGACTGGGGAAATCCCCTCCTTAGCGGTCTGGTACTGATGCTCTTCTGTGCAGTTGCTGCCGCGGCAGCAATGGTCATTGGATCAGTCATGGATAACGACGCCGCTGGCTCCGGCGTGGGCGTAGGACTGGGCCTCGTCCTCGCCGGCCTGGGAGGTTCCATGGTGCCGCCCGAGTTCTTTTCCGACGGCATGCAAATCGCTTCCCGCTTCACCCCGCACCGCTGGGCCTATGACGCCTTCGCCACAATTCAACGGCACGACGGATCGTTGCTGGACATTCTTCCCCAACTAGGAATGCTCACCGCCATGGCAGGAACTCTCTTGGTACTGGGTGCTTTCCTCCTGCGCCGAAGCCTCGGCCGCGCGCTCTAAACGGCCCGATGCGGGCGCCGCGTCAGCGCTCCTGGTCTAACGCTGTCTTCTCCAGGGATCGGGCCGATGCGCGAAGCAGGAACGCGAAAACTACGAGCAGGGCGCCGGTAAACCATCCGCCGACGGTGGACGGCGGGGCGAGCCCCCCGAACAGAAGTAGAACCCCTGTTGCCGTCAGCGCTGCCGCCAGGACTGCGAACAGGCGCATGCCGTAGAGAAAGACGAAGGGGAGGTAGTGTGCGCCGACGATGACCATGCTCGCCGGGAAGAACAGTTCACTGCGGCCCCCGAGCATGGCTATGACCACGACGAAGCCGATGGGTACCGTGAAAGCTATCTGCATCGCCAATCCCGCCATCGGGTGCCGTGCCGGCAATGATGAAGGCCGTCCGGAGAGTCGGATGACGAGCGTCGTCAGCGGGAAGATCAGCACACCCCCGAAGAAAAGGGCGCCGACACCAGCCGGTGGAGAGATCCATGTGGCCGCGGCGGCGGCGATCAGCCATACCACCCCGGAAACCAGCTGACCATAGAAGCCACCGGCATAAACCCGGCGCACCTCACGCTGAGCTTCAGCTATCGACACGGAGCTCCCTCCAGGGGCACAGGATATGCAGACTTCACATGTCGCCTCATGTGGCCCTTGGCTTGCTGGAGGCGCAGGATATTAGCAGCCTAGCCTCAAGGAGATGCGAGTCAATACCGGTACCTCGCTGGAACGGACCAGGGGAGGGGGATAGGGTGATGGGGTGGTTCATGTCACTGGAAAGATCCGGATAACGGCGCCGCGAGAGCGGGTCTTTGACGTGGTCGCGGATTCGCGCAATGAGCCTTCCTATAACGCCGCCATGACCGACGTCGAGTTGCTAACGCCTGAGCCCATCGGGCTGGGCACAAGGTTCCGTGCGCGGATGGGAAACGCCGGTATGGACATGCTTGTGGAGCTGACCGAGTTCGATCGTCCGCATCGCCTCAGTTCTATGACTACCAACCCGATGATGGAGACCTCCGGGAGCCTGAGCTTCACCCCCGACCGTGAAGCCACCATTATGAGTTGGGACTGGCAGGTACGCCCCAAGGGATGGTTCCGGATGTTCTGGCCCCTGGTGGGACCACTCGGCCGACGCCAGGAACGCAGGATATGGGCGGGGCTAATGCGCAGGCTTGAGGCCGAGGCCAAGCCGGACACGTCATGACCCAACAGGAGGGGCGGGGGACGTGCTTCTGACCCTCGACTATCTCGTCATGATTCCTTCTACATTGCCCTGTATGTAGTTGTGTGACCACGTTTGCGACCAGCTACGTTCTGGGCGCGATCAGCATACTTCTCTTCTCTGCCGTGGTGGTCCGGCACGCCATGTTCGGACGAACGCCGCGGCAATCCGGGAGTACACGGCTAGGTCGAAGCCACCGGTTCCACCGTCACGGCGCCGTCCACGGCCGGGGCGGGTCTCGCGGCCAAGAGAAGCCGCCACAGCGCTGCGAGGGTGGTGGCTGCGATGAGCCCGATCGGCAAGAGGATGAACCAGGTGGCTGCCTCGCCACGCGCTTGCGTGACGAACGGAATGACGAGGATGGGCAAGCAGGTCACTCCGAGGAAGACGAGCGAGGCAACAGCCGACGCATAGCCGATCCGCCGGCGCCGAAGCAGGAGAATGCCGCTGGCAAAGACCCCGGGCAGGAAAAGGGCCAAGTCAAGAACGTGGACAGGATTTGTGGGTACTGCCCAGTAAGCCGCGCTCGTCGAGGGCCTCCCGGCCAACAGGTCCGGAACAATTTCGCTCAGCCACAACAGGGTAAACAGGGCAGACGTCGCGATCAGGGTCCAGGCGGGGAAGCGCGCTTGTTGGCCACGGAACAGTGTTTTCGGGTCCGGCCGGAGGATCGATGCCATGCTGCCGGCGGCGGCGAAGACGGACAGTCCCAGCACGGCCACCCAGAGAAGGAACAGCGGCCCGAAATGGACGGAGAACGCGTAGATTGCGTAGTTGTAGGCGGTGAAGGCCAGGAAGCCGTTCAGGCAGAGCCACGACGACGGATGCCGCCCCCGTGCCGCGACGGTGGCAAGGATCAGAGTCATCGGCGCAACGAGGAACAGGTTAACCAGGTCCTGCGCGATCGAGGCGTTGAAGAGGACCGGCGTTTCCCGTCCATAGATCAGTTCGGGAGCCAGGAGCCCGATCGCACTGCCTGCCAACCCAAGGACAGCGGCTGCCGAGGACGGTACCGCCCACAGCAACGGCAGCCCTTCGCGGTTCCCCGTGTCCGGTTCCTGACTGGGCATGTGTCGGCTCATGATGCTCCGTTCACAAGTGCGGCGCGTCCTTGCCGCGGAGAAACTATTGCGGGCGCAATCCCAAGGACCGCGAGCACGAGTATGAGTTCCAATGCCCCGAAGCCGAAGTACACGCTCTGCAGCCACGAGTATCCGATGATGGCGAGTTCGGTGAAATTCCAGATCAGCATGGCAAAGCCCGCAACGGCGGAGGCCAGCAGGGCCCAGCGGCGCTGTGTGAGCATCGCGATCGCGGCCACCGTATGCGTTCCGCCGAGGATTATCCCCAGGATGAGGCCCAGGACCAGGAAGGAGGACTGAAACCAAGTTCCGGCAAGGACTTCGAGTGGAACGCCCGCCCCATTGAAGAAAATGGCCATGACAGCGCCGGCGAACGATGACACAGCGTCGAAGAACAGGAGCGCAATGAGAACGCCTGAAAGTGCTTTGCTGGAAAGTGGGAAATTCACGATTCAGGACCTTCCGGGTCGCGCCTTGGGTGTCCAGGGATCCATTGATCTCCTGGAAGAAGACTCGCTGGCTCCTGGTTGGCCGCACAGGGTCTAAAGTCACACCGTGGCGGGAAATGGGTAAGCCAGTGACGGGCAAACCCGGCCGGTCCGTAGCTGCCGTTGGCGCAGCAGGTCCCTGGCCAGGGCGGTGAGCTGCTGCAGGTGGTCCCGGGCCTCCGGTGCGGTCATAACGCGGATGTTGCTGGCCCTGATCCGCTGCATCTCGGCGTCGATCCCATCCCGCTGGCGCTGCAGCTCCGCCAGGCTTACTTCCGGGTCGGTTTCCACTTCCCTGCGGACCGCATTCGGTTCCCGTGTTCGGCGCGTCACGTCGTCGGCATTTACTTTAGGCGACGCTCCTGACATTCTTCATCCAGCCCACAACGGAAAGAGGTTATGGGATGTGGCCAGCACTCCCTCGTCAGAAACCTCTCCGGCGCGTGGCCGCCGTTGCCGCGTTCCTGCTGGCGCTCTCCACCGCGGCTTGCACCAGCCCTCCGAAACCTCCGGAGCCCGCGGCTCCCGCGCCTGATGTCCATATCGCAGCGGTGGGGGACATGAACCCGGCCGACAACATCGACCCTGACAGCCCGTCAGGCCGCAACGGTGCAGCGATCACCAAGCTCGTGGAAAACAACGGGATCGACGCGTTCCTGGGGCTCGGGGACTTCCAGTACAGCACCGGGTATTGCGACGACTACGTGAACTACTGGGCCCGGCTGTGGGGCGGAACCATGCCCAGGTTGTTCTGGGTGTCCGGGCCCAACCATGACTGGGAACCCGGCCGCAACGAAGACCTGGAGAAGTTCATGAACGGCCAGTGCCCCGGGGCTCCGGAGAAGGCTGCGATCAACCAGGAACGTCGGTTTTTCTCGAGCGGGGAACCGTACTCGAAGGACTTCGGAAACTGGCACTTCGCGTTCCTGTCCTCCGCGCTGTGGCGATACGACAAGGCGCAGGCTGCGGCTACAACGGCGTGGTTGGACAGAGACCTCGGCGCTGCCCGGGCGGCGGGCAAGCACCTGGCGGTGGCGTACCACGAGCCGTACTTCACTTCGGACACGGAGGAACACACCAGGGCTGCTGCCCAGAAGCCCTGGATCGACGTGATGTGGAAGCACCGGGTCCGGCTGACCCTGTCCGGCTCGCAGCACAACTACGAACGGTCTTGTCCTGTGAACAACGCTGACAAGTGCGTCGCGGACGGGATGACAGCGTTCCAGGTTTCCACGGGAGGCGTCGATCTACGCCCGTTCACCAGCAGCCCGAGGTACATCGAGAAGCGGTTCAGCGACACCCACGGGTTCCTCCGGCTGACGCTGCACGGCGACGGGTCCTTCGACTGGAACTTCGTTCCCACCACGGGGTCCAGTACGGACTCGGGCACGCGCTCCGCCCCGTAGGTTGGGCGCTGAACCCGGCCCCAGTGAATGCTTCCACACGTGCCCGTATCCCGCGATGGGCAGAACAACCCGAGGGGCCGACCCGAGGGACTCGGACTTTAGTCCCTGTTCTGGAATAACCCCCGGGCGTACCGTGAAAGTGGGTCCCGCGACCGCGGGCACCGCGTTTGAGGGGGCATCATGGCCAGGTCCGGGCTTTCGGTATTCAGCGTTCTGGGCCTTGGCGCCGCGATTATGCTGACAGGGTGCTTCGGGCCGCCGGCCCCGGCCCCCACTACCAGCTCAGCGGCACCAAGCGCGACGACGGGCCCCAGCTCGAGTGCCACGGCAAGCCCTTCCGCCGCGCCCGGCACGACGGCGGCCACGACCACGCCCACCACCACGGCAGCCGCGCCAACAACCACCGCTGCCGCCCCGCCGTCGTCCGCCCCTGCAAGCCCGACGGCCACCGGGGAACCCTCGCCCACCGGCCTCCCCGAGCAGACAGGACCGCTGACCGTTTACTACGTGGCTGTCGGTGACAACGGCGTCTCCGGACCCGCGATCGGCTGCGGCGACAGCCTGGTGGCCACCACCACCGCCCCGGTCCGTTTCACGGACCAGGTGGGCCCCAGCGTGGGGACCCTGCTCGCGAACAAGAGCCGCGACATAGGCCAGTCCGGGCTGATCAATGTGCTGTACCAGTCGAGCCTCACCTACGTTGCCGGTGAGCTCGATGGCAGCACCATTACCATCTGGCTGACCGGCCAGTTCATGCTGGGCGGCGTGTGCGACATCCCCCGCGCGAAGGCCCAACTGGAGTACACCGCCATGGCCGCATCCGGTGCCACCAGTGCCCAGGTTTTCGTCAACGGCCGCCCCATCGACGACGTCCTCAGCCTTAAGTAGGGCCCCGCGATGAACCCAGCCGGCACGTGGCGCCGCGCAGCCGCAGCCGTGATGCCCGCGGCGGTGCCCGTCCTGATGGTGCCCGTCTTCCGGTACACGGTCCGCCGCTTCGGGAAGCGCCGCGGCTACCAGGCCGGGCTCGGCGCCTACTGGGCACTGTGCTGGAGCGCGGCGCTCGCAGTGGCCGGCCGCCGTCGGCTGGTGGATCTGTGGCAGGCGCCCGGCACCGCACCGCAAGGCAGGGTGCTGCTGTGGAGCGTCCTGCTCGTCCCGCCGGCGGGGGCCATCGCCACGGAACTGGTCCCCAACGCCAAGAAAGCGGGCCCGACGGCGGTGCTCGCCGCCGTCGGCATCGGAGTCACCAACGCCCTGGCTGAGGAAGCCCTCTGGCGCGGCGTTCCGCTGGCCGTTTTCCCGGGCCGGACAGTATTGGGCTGGCTCTGGCCCTCCCTCGGATTCACCGCATGGCATCTGGTTCCGTTGTCTGTCCGCCCCCACCCGCGGGGCCGCTGGCCGGTGCTGCTGGGCGCGGTACTGATCGGGTCCGGGTACGGGTGGGTGGCGCAGCGAAGCGGATCGCTCCTGGCCGTGTCCATCGCCCACGCCGCCACCGATTCCTGCGGCGTCCGCGCCGCGCGCAGTGCCTGGCTGCCACAAGCAGCCGGGTGAAAAGAAGAGGGGCCGTTGCCTCTGGCCAGGCCCGTGCACCGCGTCGCACCCTAACCATCGCCCCCAAGGTGGTGGCACGATGTCTACGTTCGTGCAGTTTCGTGGAGGCCGCCTGCGATGATTAATGCCAGACAGTCCCGAGGAGGTATCCGGATGGACCCCGCATCTGGCGGCACTGAAGGCGGCACGGGGCCGGACTCCCTGCAGCACCCACGATTCGCCCGCGCCTTTGCCCGGGCCGTGGGCGCAATGGACCGCCGCGGAGCCGCCGACCACCGTCGCCGCGTCCTGGCCGGGCTGCAGGGCTCAGTCATCGAAATCGGGGCCGGGGCCGGGGTCCTCCTTCCCGCTGTACCCTCCCGCCGTCACCCACGTCCTGGCGCTTGAACCCGATGACTACCTCCGGGCCGTCGCTGAGACACAGGCCGCCACGGCAAGCGTCCCGGTAACGGTGGTTGCCGCGGCAGCAGAGAACATCCCCGCAAAAACCGGCAGCGCCGACGCCGTGGTAGCCAGCCTTGTACTCTGCAGCGTCAAGGACCAGGCCGCCGTGCTCGCGGAGATCCGCCGCGTGCTGCGTCCCGGCGGAACCCTTGCCTTTTATGAGCACGTCCGGTCCGTGCACCCCTTCCTGGCTGCGGCAGAAGACGTGCTGACCCCGGTGTGGGGGCGGTTCATGGGCGGGTGCCACCTCAACCGGGACACGCTGGCCGCAATTACAGCGGCAGGGTTCACCGTCCGGGACAACCAGCGCTTCGGCTTCGCCGTGCAGCGGCTGAACCCTCCGCTCGCCCACATCCTGGGCACGGCCACCAGCCCGGGGTCACCGGGCTGACGTAAACTCGCGCCGGGCTCCCGAGGTTTGCGACGTAAGGGCTGCGCCTTGAGGTTGCGTCCACGAGTGGTGGGACGGTCGTCGTACCGTTGGCCTAAGGTAGCGGTAGGACATCGGTACGTTCGAACGGATCCGGCATGACAGAGCTCAACGTCCGGGAGCAAGACTCCCTCCCACTGCCGATCACCGACGCCGCGGGCCTGACCGCAGAGCAGACACTCGCGCGGCTCGGGTCCGGTCCGGAAGGTCTCACCGGGGAGGAAGCGGCCCGGCGCCTCGCGGAGATCGGGCCCAACGCCGTCCGCACCCACCGGGCCAACGGGTGGGCCGTGCTGGGCCGCCAGTTCGCCAGCCCCATCCTGATCCTGCTGCTCATCACCGCCGGGCTGTCCCTGTTCCTGGGCGACGCCACCAACTCGATCGTGATCGGTGTGATCCTCCTGGTCAGCGTTGGCCTCGGTTTCACCAACGAGTTTCGGGCCGAGCGGGCGTCCGAGGCCCTGCACGACCGCGTCACCCACCGCGCCGTGGTGCTTCGTGGCGGCACCACCACGGAAGTGGACGTCACCGCACTCGTGCCGGGCGACGTCGTCCATCTCTCCCTGGGCGCCATCATCCCCGCCGACATCCGCCTGCTGACCACCGGCAACCTCCTCTGCGACGAAAGCATCCTGACGGGGGAGTCCCTGCCCGCCGCCAAGGATCCCGCCGCCGTGCAGGCCGGCGCGGCCCTGGCCGATCTCTCCTCCTGCGCGTTCATGGGCACCGTCATCCAGTCCGGCAACTGCACCGGCGTAGTGGTGGCCACCGGCGGCCGCGCCGAATTCGGCAGGATCGCCCTGGGCCTGGGCGAACGGCAGCCGCAGACAGAATTCCAGCTGGGGCTCAAGAGGTTCTCCTTCCTGCTGCTGCAGGTGGCCATCGGACTCACCACGCTGATCTTCATCGCCAACCTGCTGCTGCAGCGCCCGCTGATCGAATCGTTGCTGTTCTCCCTGGCCATCGCGGTGGGCATCACGCCGCAGCTGCTCCCCGCCGTCGTCAGCACCTCCCTGGCCACCGGCACCCGCCAGCTCGCCAAGCGGAAGGTCCTGGTCAAGCGGCTGGTGTGCATCGAGGACCTGGGGGACATGGACATCCTGGTCACAGACAAGACCGGCACCCTCACCGAGGGCAAAATCAGCTTCACGGCTGCCGTTCCGGTCACCGCGGACGTCTCCGGTGACGCCCTGCTCACCCTTGGCCTGCTGGCCACCGAGGCAGACTACACCGAAGCCAAACTCACCTCCGCCGGGCAGAATCCGCTGGACGCCGCCCTCTGGGACAGCCCCGGCGCATCCGGGTTCCATCCTGACCGCTTCGAACGGCTGGACATGGTCGGCTTCGACCATCAGCGCCGCCGCACCACCGTGTTGGTGCGCGAGGCCGGCGGTCCGCCGCAGCTGGTCACCAAGGGCGCTCCAGAGGATGTCCTCGCCCTGTGCGGCCCGGTCGCGCCGGCCGTGCAGGCCCTGCTGGACCAACAGTTCGACGCCGGCTCCCGGGTGGTGGCCGTGGCCACCCGCCAGGCAGCGGAGCTAAGCAGGCTTACACCAGCGGATGAACGCGGCCTCACCCTGGCAGGTTTCCTGGTGTTCCTGGACCGGCCCAAAGCCAATGCCCGGCAATCCCTGGACCAGCTGGAGGAACTGGGCATCTCGGTGAAGATCGCCACCGGAGACAACGCCAAGGTGGCCGAGAAAGTATGCGCAGACCTGGACATCATCTCGGGCGGCACCCTCACCGGGGCGGACATCGACGCATTGTCCGACGCCGACCTCGCCGCATCGGCCCGTACGGTCACCATCTTTGCGCGGGTCTCGCCCGAGCAAAAAGCCCGCATCATCGCCTTGCTGCGCCTAAGCGGCGGGTCCGTCGGATTCATGGGCGACGGCGTCAACGACGCCCTCGCGCTGCACAAGGCGGACATTGGCATCTCCGTGGACAGCGCCACGGACGTCGCGAAGGACGCCGCCGACGTCGTCCTCCTGGACAAGGACCTGGGTGTCCTGGCTGAAGGGGTGATGGAGGGCCGGCGGATCTTCGCGAACACCATCAAATACGTGCTGATGGGGACGTCCAGCAACTTCGGCAACATGTTCAGCGCGGCCACGGCATCCGTGGTGCTGAGCTTCCTGCCCATGCTGCCCGGCCAGATCCTGCTCAACAACCTGCTGTATGACAGTGGCCAGCTGGCCATCCCGGGTGACCGCGTGGACAAGGAACAGCTCCGCGCCCCCTCGCACTGGAACATCGCCTTCATCCGGCGGTTCATGTTCCTGTTCGGGCCTATCAGTTCGGTGTTCGACTTCGCCACGTTCGCCCTGATGCTGTTCGTGTTCGACGCCGTCCCGGGCGAGTTTCGGGCCGGCTGGTTCATTGAGTCCATTGCCACCCAGACCCTGATCATCTTTGCCATCCGCACCCGGCGCGTACCGTTCGTGCGGAGCAGGCCGTCCGCGGGGTTGATCACGGCTTCGCTGGGTGTGGTGGCGCTGGGCATCTTCCTGCCGCTCTCGCCGTTGCAGGGCGTTTTGGGGTTCGATCCACTTCCCGTGCCGTTCTTCCTTGCCCTGCTGGGCATGATCGCGCTCTATCTGGTGTTGGTGGAATTCGCCAAGGCGTGGTTCTTTGCGCGCGCCGCACAGCAGGTCCCCACTATTCCGGTGAGGCGCCGGGCGGATACCCACCACATCGCCCGCCGCGCGTTCCGCTTCAGCACCCCCGTCAAGGTGCCCCCGATCACCGGCGCGCCGCCAGGAATCCGGGCTCCCGGCAGGCGGCGGCGCAGGGTGCACCCAATTTCTTCCAACCCGGGCGCGGCGCGGCGGTCCGGGGGCTAGCATGGCAGTAAGAGGGTCTTGGACTTTCTTGATCGGATTCAGGGCGATGAAGCCCGTCGTGGATCATGCTGGTCAATCGACCGAGGTGTCTTATTGTGTGGCGTGAACCTATCAGGCGGCGGACCCGCGAACTTCTCCGGGAGTTCGTAGACAGGGCAGACGAGTTGGTGCGGACCCAGGAGCATGTGGAGGGTCTGCTCGGTGCTGTCGTGTCCCTCGCGGAAGACTTGAGCCTTGAAGCTGTCCTGGACCGGGTGGTGCAGTCGGCATGCGAACTCGTCGGCGCGCGGTACGGTGCGCTGGGTGTCATCGGGGACGACCAGCAGCTCAGTCACTTCATTACTGTGGGCATCGACGAAGACGGCACCCGCGTCATCGGTGACCTGCCCACCGGCCACGGGGTCCTGGGGCAACTGATCCGCGAACCCCAACCGCTAAGGCTCCATGACCTGGGCGAGCATCCGATGGCAGTTGGGTTTCCCGCCAACCACCCGCCCATGAAGACCTTTCTGGGCGTCCCGGTCCGCGTCCGGGACACCGTGTTTGGGAACCTCTACCTGACCGAAAAGATCGACGGCCAGGATTTCACGGCCGAAGATGAGGACCTTGCGGTTGCCCTCGCCTCCGCCGCCGGTGTCGCTATCCAGAATGCGCGGTTGTTTGAGGACAGCAACAGCCGCCAGCGTTGGCTCGAAGCGGGAATGGAGGTCAGTGACCGGCTGAAGGCCAATCCGCGGTCCGATACCGAAAATTTGGAGATGATTGTGGAGGGGGCTATGCACGCGTCCGCCTCTGCGTTGTCCCTGGTTGCGTCGCTGGCCGGGGACGGAAGCCTCAGGTGCCGGACGTCCTTGGGGGTCCAGTCAATTCCGGCCGGGCAGGAACTTCCTGCCGCGTCCTTCTTCAGGGAGGTGCTTGAGTCGAGGCAATCCAGGGCCTTTACCGACTCCCGCCATGTGTTCGATCCCGCGGCGGCGGAAAAGCTTGGACCGGTTTTGGTGGCCGCGCTGGCCAGCGATACCGACGGGCAGCGCGACAGTGTGCTGGTCGTTGCCCGGGCCGCCGGTGGGGCCCGCTACTCGGAACTGGATATAGAACAGAGCGCGGTGTTCGCTTCCCGGATCGGTCTGACGCTTGATCTGCTCAAGGCGAACCAGTTACGGGAAGAACACGCCTTGTTCATCGACCGTGAACGGATTGCGGCGGACCTGCACGACCTGGTTATCCAACGTCTTTTCGCGGCAGGACTGAGCATTCAAAGCCTGCGCCGCTACATTTCCGACCCCGAGGCGCACGAGCGCCGCATCGCCACCATCACCACCGAACTGGATGACTGCATCCATCAGCTCCGCGACACGATTTACTCACTCCAGGCCCGGCAGCCTGATCGGGAGCTCCTCAGCGGACGCGTCCTGCGCGCCGTCCTGGAAGCTGCCAATGCCGCCGGCTTCCTGCCCAGGGTTCAGCTCTCCGGCCCCATTGACCTGGTGGGCGACGAGGTGGCCGAGCAATTGCTGCCGGTGCTGACCGAAAGCGTCAGTAACGCGGTGCGGCACTCCGGCTCCGAGGACATCCAGGTGGTGCTGGCCGCCCTGGAGGGCGAGGTTGTACTTACCGTGCGCGACCACGGGCACGGTTTTGAGACTCCTGGCCGGGTCAGCGGGCTGGACAACATGAAAAACCGTGCCACCCGCTTGGGCGGCAGCTGCGTCATCGACAGCACCCCCGGCAAGGGCACCAGCGTGACCTGGACGGTGCCCCTGCCGTGACGTGTCGCATGTGGCTGCGGCATGCTGCAAGCGCGTTGGTGCGGTGATTTCCACACTTAGCTGAGCGGCACCGGGAGCACCTGGCCCCGGCGCCGGAAGCCCAGCTTCTGCAATACCGAGGACACAGAAGCGGTTACCGACTCCTCGGGCAGCGTCATCTCCTGCCCGATCTGCCTGTTGGTCAGGCCGCGGGCCATGAACGCAAGTACGCTCCGCTCCGTCACTGTCATCGTATTCAGCCAGGCGGCCGAGGCGGTCGCGTAGAGGCTGTCCGCAACCCTTTCCCTGACGCCCGGCTTGAACAGCTGGGTGCCGGCGATGGCGCTGCGCAGGCTGTTAATGATTCCGTCTTTATCGCCAACCTGCATGAGCACAAATCCGGCCGCGTCCGCCAGAACCGCTGCACGCACCGCGTGGTGTTCGTCCCGGCTGGTCAGGATCAGGCACTTCACGTGGGGTGCGGTGGCGCGGAGCCCGCGGCACACCTCAATGCCGGTACCGTCCCCCAGCCTGTCGTCCAAGAGTGCAAGGTCTGGTTCAAGGACGTGGATAAGGCGTGTGGCTTCCGCCGCTGATGCGCTTTCGCCAACGATTTCGAACCCGTGATGTTCGAGCAGGTCCCTGAGTCCCTGGCGCAACAATGCATGGTCGTTGAGGATGAAGACCCGGACGGCCTCGTTCGGCGCCCCAACCGCGTCCTGCGGTGTTGCTGGTGTTTCCATGATGACGCCCTCGTTGGTTCGATTCCGTCCCCGGCCGCCTGGTCGGTGCAGGCGCCTTGTCCGGAAGGAACCTCAACTCATCATCCTGCGGTGCGGCGCTGGATGTCAGGGTCAAAGGTCCGTTGCCCGTTCACCGTTCCGGCCCCGAAAGCTGGAGACCCGGACGGCGCCGTTACAAGGATGCCCAGCGTCCGGAACCGCCTGTAGGGCAGAAGGTCCCGTTATCTGCCGGTGGGGGTTGAGACACCAGTGGTACGGGGGCTTTGTGCCCTGTTTCGCGGTCCGGGCCCGCCCTAGCCTGAATTAAGCAGTGTGGTGGACGGCCGCCTGCCGTACCCGGGAGGCGTACCGTGAAATCGACAAACGCGAGCATCATCGCAGGCATAGTCCTCATCGCGTTGGGAGTGCTGTTACTGCTGGACCGGCTTGGCGTCACGGACAGCGGGGCCTTTGTGGCGCCCCTGATTTTCGCCGTGGTGGGTGTCCTGTTCCTGTCCCTCTTCGCCAGGCGCCGGGAGAACTGGTGGGCGGCCATCCCCGGCTCGGTTTTCCTTGGCCTGGCCGCCGTCATCACAGCGACCCAACTCACTGATGACGCCTGGGGCGCGGCGTTCCTGTTCCTTTTCATGGGTGGTGGATTCGCCGCCGTGTACCTGCGGGAGCGCACCAACTGGTGGGCCATGATCCCGTCCGGAGTCATGTTCACCCTGGCAGCCATCGTGGCCCTCCCGCAGGCGATGCAGGGCACGCCTACGGCCGCCGTACTCTTCCTGGGCCTTGCGGCCACCTTCGGCGTGCTCTCCCTGGTCCCGGTCCGGGCCGCCGGCCACCCCGGCGATCAAGGAGAGCGGATGAAATGGCCGTTGGTCCCCGCCGGCATCCTTGCCGCCATGGGTGTGATCTTTATCCTCCAGTCCGCGGCAGTGCTCATCCCATTGGACTTCGCATTCCCGGCGGTCATGATCCTGGCGGGGCTCGCCTTGATGGTTTACGCCTACCTTGCCCACCGCGATGGGAAGCGCAGGGCGCACGGACCCACCCCCGGGTAGGCTCAGCCGTCAGCTTCGGCCCGTCCCCAGTGTGCGCGGAGCAGCCCGGCGACGCGGTCCGGCTCCACGCGGTGCGGAGGATCGAAGTGGTGCCGGTGCGGAAACACCTCCAGGTGGAAGTCGGGAAAGACAGTGGAAAGCCTGTCCGCGATCTCACCGTAGTCGTCGGGGTTGCTGAGGCCACCCAGAACGAACAGCACGGGTTTGCGGAAGCCAGCCAGCCGGCCGCGGTCCAGCTGGTACGTGCCGAACGTCCGGAGGAAAGCCGTGATCCCGGCCGGGCGTTTGGCCATCCATGGCGGCGGTGGCCCCGGCTGGGGCTTGAGTTCCACGCCGGGCCGGACCCCGAGCCGCATGAATCCTGCCATGAACTGCTCCGGCGGCAGTCCCTCCAGTTTTGAATACTCCTTCCACAGTTCGGTGTGTGCCGGGCTCCAATCCCAGTTGCCTGCCCAGGCCGGCTCCAGCAGTGCCAGGCTGCGGAGCCTGCGGGGGTGCGAGGCCGCGAGCGCCAGGGCCGCCGCGCCGCCGCCGGAATAGCCCACCAGGTGGAAGGTGTCCCAACCGCGGGCGTCGGCCGCGCGCAACACACCATCAACTTCGGTATCCAGGGTCCAGCCCGCCGGCGGGGCGTCGCCGGCATACAGCTCAAGGTCTTTGGCGACCGCCTCCACGTCCGGGCCCAGGACCTCCAGGAGCCCGCCGAAAGCTGGGCCTGCGGGGAGCACGCTGCCGGGAAGCAGGATCACGCGAAACGGATTCACAACTTGACCTCCTTGGTTGCCGGTCAGCCGCGCGCTGCCAGGTGTTCCGTCACGTGGTCGGCGTCCGGACCCACGCCCACCAGGTGGCGGAAATGTGCCGGGTGAGCCAGGGGAGCCCGACGCCGTACAGGCCCGGGTGCTCCGTCACGCCTTTGGTGTGGCGGGGTAGTTCCACTCATCCAGGAGCGGAAGGTCCAGCATGCTGAAGTCCAGCGCATACCCGGTGGACCAGATGATGGAGGTGATTCCTTCTTCGCGGAGGTCCAACCGGGAACCTGACCCGGCGGGCTGCCAGCTGTCCGGTCCTGCTGCCTCGGCCTCGGGAGCGTCGATCCCCACCAGCAGGACCGCGCCGTCCGGCAACTGGCCCGGGTTGCGGTAGTCATGGCTGTCTAGTTGCGGGACATCCGGGGAAATGCCGACGGAGAAGTTGGGGGTGTTCAAGTAGAAGGAGTCCCACCGGTCCTGCCAGGCGCCGCCGAGGGCGGGACGCTGCTTGACGATGCGGTGTTCCCCGCCGCGCTGCGCCAGCCAGTAGCTGGTGGCCAGGCCCGCCTGGCCTGCGCCCACCACCAACGTGTTGGTGTCCTGCCGGGGAACTGCGGTGACGGACACGGCTACCGTGCCGCCGTCCCGCTGGCCCGGGGTGCCCGGGCTTTGGGTTCCTTGGGCGGCAGGGTGGCGACGTAATCCAAGGCTTTCCCGGTCCATGCCCGCGCCCGGGTGTCGTCGCCGTCGCCCTCCTCGTTCCAGACTTCCGGCAGCCCCGTATAGCCGCCCATCGGACGCTCCGCCGGCCCGAACGGCACTGTCCGCTCGGAGGACTCCAGCACTTCCTTGTCCTCCCGGGAGAGCTTCACCCCGATAGTGGAACCGAACAGGCCCGCGAACATGTTGCCGTTGACGAACGCGCCGAGGTTGCCGAACATCGGTTTCACCACTACGTCCGGATGGTCGGGAACAAGGCGCCGGAAGCGTTCTTTTTCTTCCTCGGTTGCTTTGGGCATCTCCATGGCATGATCTCCCGGTGGCAGCGTGTTTGTCCGTGGATATGGATGCAGGATATGCCCATCGGCGGGCCCGGTCGAGAGCCGGTTCCCGGGCCAGCCCCCCGGACGAAAATCCCGCATTGAGCAGGTCAAACTCCGTCTTGAAGTGCTATATATAGCTCAAGGCAACTAATTTTTGGGTTGCCTTGCCAAGGCGAATTCCGATCCGGGAGTCCCGGGGGCTGGAGGCGACGGTGCCGTACCTGCCGGCTGCAGCCCCGCCCGCCAAACGTCCCCGCCGCCGCGGCCGGTCGCTGCTGCTGGCTTCGGCAGTCGCCGCGCTCACGGTCCTTACCGCCTGCAGTGGTGGCACCAGCCAATCGGTTTCCACTGTCGTGAAGGACAGCTCCTCGGCCGTCGCCACCGCCCGGATAGCCCTCCGGCAGGACATGGACGGCAAGCTGACGCAAGCCGCCACCGGCACCGTCCTCGACGATGAGCTCAAGGAAATACAGTCCGGCCGGAACACCGTGCTGACGCTGTCACCCACGGTGCAGGGGGACCGCGACACGCAAAAACAAGCACTCGACGTGCTGGACCAGTGCGCCGCCGGCTTTGCCGTGGCGCGCGCCGCGCTCGCAGCCAACGACGGCGGCACCCCCTCGCTCTCCGACGGTGACAAGGCGCTCGCCGGCGCGCAGGACGCCCTCAAGCAGCTCGAAGACAAGGTGGGGTCAAAGTGAAACGGCTGCTCGGCGTCGCGCTCGGGATCCTCACCGCCATCGGCGGGTTCGTGGACATCGGGGACCTGGTGACCAACGCCGTCGTCGGTTCACGCTTCGGCCTGTCCCTGGTGTGGGTGGTGGTCATCGGCGTCGTGGGGATCTGCCTGTTCGCCAATATGTCCGGCCGGGTGGCCGCCGTGTCCGGCCGTGCCACGTTCGAGGTGATCCGCGAACGGCTGGGCGCACGGGCAGGGCTCGCCAACCTCGCAGCATCGTTCCTGATCAACCTGATGACCGTGACTGCGGAAATCGGGGGCATTGCCCTGTCCCTGCAACTGGCCAGCAGCGTCAACTACCTGCTGTGGATTCCCGTGGCGGCGGTAGCGGTGTGGCTGGTGATCTGGCGCGTCCGGTTCTCCATCATGGAAAACGTCACCGGCCTGCTGGGGCTGACGCTGGTCATCTTCACCGTGGCAGTGTTTCTGCTCAAACCGGACTGGGGGTCGCTCGCCGGGCAGCTGGCGCCCGTCGTGCCGGAGCAGGAAACAGTGTGGACGTACAGCTACTACGCGATCGCACTGTTCGGGGCTGCCATGACACCTTACGAGGTCTTCTTCTTTTCCTCCGGCGCCGTGGAGGAAAAGTGGAGCGTGAAGGATTTGGCACAATCAAGGATCAACGTCCTGGTGGGCTTTCCCTTGGGCGGAGTGCTGTCCGTATCCATCGCAGTGTGCGCCGCCATCGTCCTCCTACCGGCAGGCGTCTCGGTGACCTCGCTGTCCCAGGTGGTCCTGCCCGTGGCCGAGGGCGCCGGCAAGGTGGGCCTGGCGCTCGTCCTGGTGGGCATCGTGGCAGCCACGTTCGGCGCTGCCCTGGAAACCACGCTGTCCAGCGGCTACACGCTTGCGCAGTTCTTCGGCTGGTCCTGGGGCAAATTCCGCCGGCCCGCCGAGGCGGCCCGCTTCCACCTGGCCATGATTGTGTGCCTGCTGGTGGGCATCGCGGTCCTGGCCACAGGCGTGGACCCCGTGCTGGTGACCGAGTACTCGGTGGTGTTTTCGGCGATCGCCCTGCCCTTGACCTACCTGCCCATCCTCATCGTGGCCAACGATCCCGAGTACATGCACGAGCACGTCAATGGACGGGTCGTCAACGTGCTCGGCATGGTCTTCCTGGTGATTATCCTGGTGGCTTCGCTCGCCGCCATACCCCTCATGATCGTGACAGGAGCCGGCTCATGACGTCCGCACCCGCCCCGCTGCCCCCGGCCCCGCACGTGGCCGGCCGGATCCTGGATGCCCAGCTGCACCTAATGGACCGCCAGGTTTTGGACCACGACGGCGTCCCGGTCACCACCGTGGATGACCTCGAGGTGAGCGGGCTCGCCTTGGACGAGGAGATTACGCCGGGGACGCCGGCGCCTGTCATCACCGCCCTGCTGACCGGATCGGTGCTTGGGACGCGCATCTTTGGCGGCAGGCCGCCGTCGTCCCGGCTGATCCGCATCCCGTGGAAGGACGTGGCGGAGGTGGGGGTAGTGGTCCGGCTTGGCGTCAAGGGAGAGCCGCTGGACCCCAGTTGGGTGGAGCGGTGGGTCCGGGACAAGATTATTGCGCGAATCCCGGGAGGGCGCCATGATCCTCGGTGACCTGCTGGGCACCCCGGTCTTTGATGCCGACGGCGGACGGCTGGGCCGTGTGGCGGACGCCCGGTTCGTGCTGGATGGCACCCCGCACCAGCTGATGGCGGAGCCGCGGCTGCTGGGGCTGGTCGTGGGCCCGCACAGCGCGTCCTCTTTCATGGGCTACGAGCGGAACGGCCTCACCCGGCCCCGCATGATTGCCCGGATCCTCCGGTGGCGGCACCGCGGCTCCTTCCTGGTGCTGTGGGAAGACATCGCAATGGTTGGGGCGCACTCCGTGCGGCTCCGGCCCGCGTACACCCGCTACAGTCCGGCATTGGATGACGGCGTACGGGAGTAGCCCCGGGTTAATTAGGTGTGGGCGCAATCTCCTGTAGTGTTGAGTCTGTTGTTGTGTTTATGCAGTTGGTAGTTCAGGCAGTACGCGCGGTCGGAAGTCCGTGTTCTTCTGAAGTAGCGGTTTTTGAACACCCCACACCGGAGGGCCCGAAAGTCGGGATTTTCCCTCCACCTTCACGAAGGACAAAAATAATGGCTACTGGTACCGTCAAATGGTTTAACGCTGAAAAGGGCTTCGGCTTCATCTCCCCGGACGACTCCTCGCAGGACGTTTTCGCGCACTACTCCGCGATCAACTCCAACGGCTTCCGCTCCCTCGAAGAGAACCAGAAGGTTTCCTTCGACACCGAGCAGGGCCCCAAGGGTCCCCAGGCCACCAACATCCAGGCTCTCTAATTTCTTAGGGTTCCGGGACCGTTAGGTTTCCAAGCAGGGCTTGCCGTCACCGGCAAGCCCTGCTTTTTGTTAACCCGGGTGTGCGGGTTCCCGGTACGTCGAAGCGTTCCGCCGCGGTGGCTGCTGCGGCGCCGGCGAGCTGGAGCGTGGTGGTGAACTCATTGCTGGCTCCTCGTGGCCTGCGCCCGTGCGCGCGGGAACATGCCGCGTTACGGTGTTGGCCTGCGAAGCGACCTTTTACGGTGCGATGTACGTGAACAGCGTGAAGTGCGCCAGGACCAGCAGCCGCCACGGCGATGACTCCGCGCACGGCAAGGGCCGCGCGCAGCGACGGCGTCGATTCACGCCCGGACTCGATCGCGGCCGGCAGCAGATCCATGTCCCTGTTGGACCCCCGCATCGCCATGGCTGCCGGACTGCCGCGACTTACTTCCGCGGCGCTGGGAACGCTGATCCGGCGGCCCAAGGTTTGACTCCTCGACAAAGTTCGGTTGAAGGAGCAATCTAAAAGGTGCGAGCCTCTGCCGCGTGGCAAGCCATGGCGGCGGCCGTTGGACAACAAGTTTTCAACCTCTGCGACACCAGTTGGGGTGGTGCATGTCCGGTGTGTTTGCACGCCGGAACCGGTGCCCGAGCTCCCCAGCCCGGGCGTCCGGCACCCTATTACTCCGAAATCAGTGGCCTGTTTGGCCTGTGCGTTGAGTTGAGCCGGCCACCGCTGCATCGGCCTCCGGCCGAATACCGTTCAAGAGAGCGTTGTCATGAAGCAAAACCGGGGAACCACAAGATTAAGCAAACTCGCATTTATCGTCGCTTTCGCTGTTGCGCTGCTGGCCTCGATGGCCGCCGCCGGTCCGGCATCGGCCGGCGGCTGGGGCCATCGGACCTGGCAGGTACAAGTCGGCTCTGAGTCCCGCGACCAGGAAATCCAGGGAATGTCGTTCCTGCCCGCGGAGATCTTTATCAATGAGCACGACACCATCAGCTGGGAAGCAAACGCCGCGGAGATCCACACGGTGACATTCCTGGCGGCCGGCCAGTCGCTGCAACCCTTCAATCCGTTTAACGCCGACGAGCTGCTAAAGCGCGGAGGGGACAGCTACGACGGGCACTCGTATTACAACTCCGGCCTCCTTTCGAACGTGGAGGTGCCGGGCTTCCCCGTCACCACAAGCTACAGCCTGACGTTCCCGCGGGAAGGCGACTTCATCTACTACTGCCTGGTCCACGGCGAGATGATGAAGGGCATGGTCCACGTCCGCGAGCAGGGCACGGACTACCCCTACAGCCAGGCCGACTACAACAAGGCATCACGGGCGCAGGCACGTGCCATCCTCCGGGACGGGCACCAGCTCGACGCCTCGCTGGCCGAACAAGCCACCAACCATAAGGTCCTGGCCGGCGGTGACGACGGCGTTGCGATGGTCATGCGCTTCGTCCGCCCCAGCGTGACGGTGCATGTCGGCGAAACGGTGGTGTTCGCCAATACCGGCATGGGTGCACCCCATACGGTCACCTTCGGCACCGAACCGGCGAATGTCTTCGCTCCGTCGGGCACGCCGTCGAACTTTACCGGCGGCGATCTCAACTCCGGCATCATTCCGCCGGGCGGGGAGTTCTCGGTGACCTTCAACACAACGGGAACCTTCAAGTACATCTGCGCACTCCATGACTACATGGGCATGGTGGGCCAGGTGAGGGTGGTCAACTGACACCAACCGCACCCATGGTCCGGCCGGAGCGGAGGCTCCGGCCGGACCATCGGCGTCTAAGCTGTCAGTGCAGTCCCATCACCTCCTGACCGGTGGGAACACCGGGCGCCCCGCCGTCGTTGTTTCCGATGGCGCCTCCTCCAGGTGCGCCGCCCGCCGATCGAAGGACACACCTTGACTCCTCGCACCATCGTGATCACCGGCGCCAGCGACGGCATCGGCGCGGCAGCCGCCAGGACGCTGGCCAAGGCAGGGGAGCGGGTGGTCGTCGTCGGCCGTTCTGCGGAGAAGACCCGCGCCCTGGCCGGTGAAATCGGCGCGGACTACCACCTGGCCGACTTCGCCGACCTGGCCCAGGTCCGCGCCCTGGCCGACACCCTGCGCTCCACATACCCGCAGATCGACGTCCTCGCCAACAACGCCGGCGGCATGATGGGCAAGCGCACGCTCACGGTGGACGGCAACGAACTGACGTTCCAGGTCAACCACCTGGCACCGTTCCTGCTCACTACCGCCCTAATGGACACGCTGACCGCCAGCAAGGCGAAGATCATCAACACCGCCAGCGCCGCGAACTTCTCCGGCAAGCTGGACCTGTTCGACCTCAAAGCCGAGCACGGGTACCGCACCTTCCGCGCCTACGGCACCGGCAAACTTGCCAACATCCTCTTCACCTCCGAGCTGCACCGCCGCTTCCACGAGCAGGGAATCACGACGGCGGCCTTCCACCCGGGCGTGGTCCGCACCAACTTCGCGGCGGACTCCAGCAGCCCCTTCCGGCACGCTTACAAGAGCGTAGCCAACCGGTTTATGCTCAGTCCGGACCAGGGTGCCGACACCATGCTTTGGCTCATCAACGGGACGCCCGGCACCGACTGGATTTCCGGCGCCTACTACGCCAAGCGCGCCCTGGCCAACGCCAACCGGCAGGCCTACGACGCTGACCTGGCGCGCGGGCTGTGGGAGAAGAGCGAAGAATTGGTCAAAACCTCCGCCTGAACCGCCGACGCCGGAATGCGCCACTTATCAGCGTCCTGGCAGGTGCCGGCCCCGTGAATACGGGTGCCTTGCCCTTGCACTGGCGCATAAGTGACGCATTTCCGGCGACGCGGACCTGCAAGACTTGCAGGACGGGTCAGTGGCCGGAGTCGTCCGATCCGCTGCCCGGGATGTTGCCGTTGTGGCTGATGGAGGCGACGGCGCCGGACTGTTCGTTCAGGAGGACCTTGTCGTTGCGCTCATGGTGGAAGTTGAACATCGCGTCCACCGATCCTGCTGTCGCGTCGGTTGAAGAGCCGCCGATCTGGCCGGTGTGCCAGTTGTCCTCAATGAACCGCAGGATGGAGGCCTGGTCCGTCTCGGTGTGATCGACGAAGTTCTTCTTCGCATACGGGGAGATGACCACCAGCGGCTGGCGGGGGCCGGGGCCGCAGCGGTCGGCGTAGCCCCCTGCCACGGGGACGCCGTTCGCTGCGGCATTCAGGCACCATGCGGCGTCGTCGGATCCGGTGGAGGCGTTCTTCGGCTGGGCGGCGACGTGGTCGTACCAGCCGTCGGAGTCGTCATACGCGAGTACAACGGCGGTGTTATCCCAGTTCTTGGACTGCTGGATCTGGTTGACAGTCCTGGTGATGAAGTTCTGCTCGTCCACGGGATCCGAGTATGCCGCGTGGCCGTCCTGGAACTCCGAGGCCTTCAGGAAGGACACGGCAGGCATGTTGTCGCTGTTCACCACCTTGCTGAAGTCGGCAAGGTCGTACTGGTGGTTGGCCTGGCCGTTGTGCCCGATTTCCGCGTCCGAGGCCGGCGGAAGGTGGTGCGGGTTGGCGGTGGAGGCGTAGTACTGGAATGGCTGGTGATGCGGGGAGTAGTCCACCACGGACGCGCCGGCGGCGTTGGTGTGGGCGGCCAGGCAGGATGCGGGAGTGCTGCCGTTCGCGGCGGTGGTGGGGGCGAAGCCGCCCTGGAACCAGCCCCAGGATGTTCCCTGCGCATTGAGCAGGTCGCCGATGTTCCTGCCGGTCATTCCGGCAAGGTTGTTAGCCTTGGCGTGGCTGCTGTTGGAGCAGTCGTCGTAGACCGGGTCGGGGTCGTTGATCACGGTGCCCACGCCGTTGGCGTCCGGCTGGCGGACGGTGCTGCTGCCTGTGGCCGGCGTGGCGACGGGGAGTCCGGCGGGGTCGTACTCCTTGACGCCGTGGGTCTGGCCCGAGACCAGGTTCAGCGCGCCCGGCGTGGAGGGGCCGAACACGGTGCTGAAGTGGTTGTCGCTCATGGCGTAGTTCTGGGCGTAGTTCCAGATGCCGGTGACGGTGTTCCCGTCGTAGTAGTCCATGGTCAGGCCGGGACGTCCGTACTGGTTGGTCCCGCACGCGTCGCGGCTGGTGAACTGGACGAACTTGTCCATCGCCCCGCCGTTGTAGGCGTTCTGTTCGGCTTTGTAGCCGTGGTCCTGGTCGCAGGTGACGGCCTGCATCGGGGAGAGCCGCGCGGGCTGGACCGAGTTGGGGGTTGTTCGGTGCCAGCAGTCCCGCAGTGGCAAGGGTGTTGATGTCCTTTGGGGTGTCCTCGGCGGCGGTGAACGTGGCCGCCGGGGCACCGGAGCCCTGCTGGGTTTCGCCCGCGGTGTTGGCCGCGTTGGGGTACGTTGCGAAGTAGTGGTCGAATGAGACGTTCTCCTGGAAGAGCACCACGACGTGCTTGATCGGCGTCGCGGTGTCGTCGTGCGTGCCGGCGGTGGCCGGGGCCGCGCCGAAGCCGACCAGCCCGGCCGTCAGTGCGGAGGCAGCCAAAGCAGCCGCACCGGTGGCAGCGGTAACGCTTTTCCTGGTGAATCTGGGTGCCGGATAAGGCATGGGGTATCCAATCGTTCCTGTGGGGTGCACCGCCGCGGCCTGCGGCAGGTGCGGGGGGAGTGCTACTTTGCGGGGGTGGCGTCGGCTTCGTAGGTGAGGATTTCGGTGCCGTTGCCTTCGTCGCCGTTGTCGGGGGCCACCGTCATGGTGAGGTGCCCGCCGTTGGCGGTCATTTTGAACGGGTTGCGGGTGGCCACGTGTCCGGCGGTGGACCACTGCTGGAACGGGACATCACGGGTCACCGCATGGGACTTCAGGTCGATCATCGCCATGCCGCCCAGTTCGTAGGTGGCTGCGGTCCCGCCGGCCTGCGGGGTTTGCGGGAGGTTGGTGACTCCGGCGCAGAGCATCCTGGCGTTGGGAACGTACTGGCAGTCCTGGTAGTCGATGAAGTAGTTCGGGTTCTCCCAGGTGGAGAGTTGCTTGCCCTGGAGGTCCCATTCTGCGAACCTCCGGGAGCCCCAGGTGTTCCCGACGAGGTGGCCGGTCTGCTTGTCCAGGACGATGCCGCCGAAGTGGTCCTTGACCTCGAACTGCTTATGGACGTCCAGGGTGTCCGCATCCACTTTGTAGATGATGGCGCTGCTGTCCGGCCGGTACTGGGCTACCGGCACCCAGACGTTGGTGCCGTCGAAATCGATCCCGCCGGGGTGGTACATGTCTCCCTCGCCGAGGATGATGTCCTTTTGCAGGTTGCCGGCCTTGTCCATGACGAACAGGTGGCCGATGCCCTTGCCCGGTGTGCGGTCGTAGCCGCCCTGCGGGGTGGGGTACTTGACCGTGGGTTCGAGGATTTGGACGGCGGAGAGGAAGATGTGGTCCTGGCTGTAGGCGATTCCCTCGGTGTGGTAGGTGGGGAAGTTCAGTTTCAGTTTGGACGTTTGGTGCCAGGCCGTGTTCCGGGTGACGGAGTCGAACGCGTCGGCCAAATCGGTGTTTGTTTCATGGTGTGTCGCGGAGGCGGGGCTGGTGCCCTTGTCCGGGCCGTCCGCTTGTGCGGCCGCTGTACCGGCGGCCGCACAGGCTGCAAGGATCAGGGACGCGGCCACGGTGAGGGCGCGTCGGGTGGGTTTGGAGCTCATGGGGCCTCTTAAGGTTGGGTCTCAACAGGAGCTCTCAAGTTACTAATGGGTAATGAACCGGGCATGGCGCACCGATGAACTGCCGTTGTCGCCGAACTGTCCGGTTGGCGCGTTGCCGCGCCGGGTCCCCCCCTAACCGGATTGCCTCGCCAGGGATTCGCCGATGACGCGTGCCCCTTGCGGATACGCGCCCGGGTTGGGGCCGGAATAGTTCAGTCGGATGAAGGCGCCCGCCGGCTCCGCCGGGAACCACTCCGTGCCGGCGGCGATGATCACTCCCGCATCTTCGCAGTCGCGCGCCAGCCGCGGGAGGTCCGTCCCGTCGGGCAGGCGCACCCACAGGTTCAACCCGCCGCGGGGCAGGTTGTCGATGTGGGCCAGTGGGACGTGTTCGCGGATGCTCGTGGCCAGCAGGTCCCGGCGCGACTGGAGTTGCTGGCGCAGGCTGCGCAGGTGTGTCTGCCACCCGGGCTGCGTGACCACATCCAGGGCGGCCGCCTGCAGGAACCCGCTGACGTACATGGATTCGGCGGCACGCTGGCCAAGGATGCGTTCCCGCGCCGGGCCGCGGGCAATGACCGCCGCGATGCGGATGGCGGTGGAGACGCTTTTGGTCAGGGACCGGATGTAGACCACGTGGCCGGAATCATCCCGGGTGGCCAGCGGCACGGGGTCGGAGGTGATGCCGAAATCGTGCGCCCAGTCGTCCTCCACCAGGAACGCGCCGTGCCGGCGGGCCACGTCCAGGATCTCGCCCGCCCGCCCCGCCGCCCACTGTGTGCCGGTGGGGTTGGCGTAGTTGGGCTGGATATAGAAGGCCCGGGCCCCGGTCTCGGCGAAGGCGCGGTCCACATCTGCGGGGTCGGGTCCGTCCGGCCCGGTGGGCACCGGCACCAGGCGCACCCCGGTTTGCGCGGCGGCCAGGATGGCACCCCAGTATGACGGTGATTCGATGAGCATCGGCTGCCCGGCCCCCACCAGTGCGCGGAAGATGGAGCTGAGTCCGCTCTGGCTTCCAGGCAGCACGATCACGTCATTCGGCGTGGGCGGCGTGATCCCTACCGGGGTTGCCTGCCCCAGCTCGCGGGCGAACCACTGCTGCAGTTCCGGCATGCCGGCGGCGGGCGGCCGGGACAGTGCGGCGTCGCCGCGGGCGGCCCGGGCCAGGGCGGCCCGCACCAGCCGTTCGGGAAGCAGTTCGCGGTCCGGGTATCCCGAATGCAACCAGATGGCATCATGGGGAACGTTGCGCATGGTGCTCGACGACGACGGCAGCGGCGAGTGCGGCGACCGCAGCGCTGCGGTTTGCCAGCCATAGTCGGACGGACGTGCCGTCCGGACCGCGCGCACGAACGTTCCGACGCCGGGCCGGCTTTCAATCAGTTCCTGCGCGGCGAGTGCCTGCAGGGCCTTCTGTACCGTCACGGGGCTGGCCTGGTGTTCGGCCACCAGGTGCCGGGTGGACGGCAGCCGCGCGCCCGGAGCCGCACTGCTGATCCACTGTCGGAGTGCCGCAGTGATGCGCGAACTGCTATCGTTGTTCATGAAAGAACATAGTAGCGCTACTGTCCTGGAGCGCCCAGCGATACCGCAGAAAATGTCCGTCGGAGTCTGGTGGGGACTCCTTGGCGTGGCAGCATTTTCCTTCACCGTACCTTTCACCCGTGTGGCCGTGGCCGGGATCCCGCCGCTGTTCATTGGCTCGGGCCGTGCCGTCGTCGCCGCAGTCCTTGCCGCCGCAGCGCTCGCGCTGACCCGGCAGCGGCTGCCCCGCCGCGGCACCTGGCTGCGACTTGCCCTCGTGGCCGGGGGCGTCGTCGCGGGCTTCCCGCTACTGACGTCCTACGCCCTCACCGCGGTGCCCGCCGGGCACGGCGCCGTGGTCATTGCCCTCCTTCCTGCTGCGACAGCCACAGTGGCCGTGCTGCGCACCGGCGAGCGCCCGGCCACCGCATTCTGGCTGGTCATGGCGCTTGGCTCACTGGCGGCGATCGCCTTCGCGTTCCTGCAATCCGGGGGAGTCGGGCACCTGCAGTGGGCAGATCTGCTGCTGCTCGGAGCCGTGGCCTGCGCCGCCGTCGGATACGCCGAAGGGGGACTGCTGGCCCGTGAACTGGGGTCGTGGCAAACCATCGCCTGGGCCCTGGTCCTCGCTGCCCCGGCCATGCTGGTCCTGGCCGTGGTCTCCGTCCTCAGTCAGCCGCCGTCGGCCACGCCTGTCCAGTGGGCGGCGTTCGGCTACCTGGCAGTGGTCAGCATGTTCCTGGGCTTCTTCGCCTGGTACCGCGGGCTGGCCATTGGTCCCATGGCCCAGGTCAGCCAGATCCAGCTGCTGCAACCGGTCCTCAGCATCGGCTGGGCGGCGCTGCTGCTACGGGAGGCGCTGACCTGGACCACCGTCCTGGGCGCCCTTGCCGTCATCCTTTGCGCCGCCGCGGCCGTCCGCGTCCGCCTCAACCGTCCAGCCCGCTAGCCTGAAAAAGGAGCACCCGTGTACATTCCCGTCCACTTCGCTGCCACCCCCGAAACAGTCCACAGTCTGCTGGCCACGCCCGGCGCCGCCAACCTCATCACCATGACGGATCAGGGCCTGCTGGCAACGCTGCTGCCCTTCGCCTTTAACCCGAGTGTGGGGGAGCGCGGTGCCCTGCAGGCGCACATGGCGCGGAACAACCCGCAGTGGTCCAGCATGCCAACCGGCGAAGCGCTGGCCATCATCCAGGGCCCCGACGACTACATCTCGCCCTCGTGGTACGCCGCCAAAGCCGAGCACGGCCGTGTGGTGCCCACCTGGAACTACGCCACGCTCCATGTTTACGGCGAGTTGGTGATCCATGACGACGCCGGCTGGCTGGCACGGCACGTCCGGCACCTGACCGGCCTGCATGAGGACAGCCGGGAGCTCCCCTGGGCCGTGGACGACGCCCCGGAGAAGTTCATTGCCGGGCAGCTGCGCGCGATTGTAGGCGTGGAACTGCTGGTCACCCGGATCGAGGCGAAGGAAAAGCTGAGCCAAAACCGTTCCGACGCCGACGCCGCCGGGGTGGCGGCAGGCCTGCGGGCCGGCGGCCGGGAAGCCGGGGCTGCCGCCGTCGAACGCGCCCGCAGGAACTGACCGCCAACGGCAGGACGGAGCAACCGGTCAGGCGGCCCGTTCCAGCAGCACCATCACCTCGTAATGCGTGGTCTGCGGGAACATGTCCAGCACCCGTGCCCGCCGCGCAGTGAAGGACGGAAGGGCCGCCAGGTCGCGGGCCAATGACTGTGCGTTGCAGCTGGAATACACCACGTGCCGCACGTCCGAGGCTTCCAGCCAGCCGCACAGCTTCTTGCCAATGCCGCGCCGGGGCGGGTTGACGATCACCAGGTCCGGCGACTGCTCTGCGGCAAGGGCAAACGCAGTGGCGTCGCCGGTCTGGAACGCCATGCCCTCCAGCCCTGCCTCCGCGCTGCTGAGCCGGGCGGAGGCGATCGCTTCGCCGCTGGTTTCTATGCCGGTGACCGTCCGGCCCGGGGCGGCGCTGTGCAGGGCGAACCCGCCCACGCCGCAGTAGAGGTCCCAGACGGAGGCAGGCGCGAGCTCGTTGACCCACTCGCGGCCCTGCCGGTACAGCGCCGCGGCCATCTCGGTGTTGGTCTGGAAGAAGCTTTGCGGGCGCAGGTGCAGGTTGACGTCGTTGACCCGCATGTTCAAGGTGGCCTGCCCGGTTAACAGGATCTCCCGGTCACCTTCAAGGACGGCCTTGTGCTCCGGGTGCAGGTTGACCGAGAGCACCTTCACCTGCGGCAGCGCGGCCAGCAGTTCCGGCAGATGCTTGCGGATGCGGGGCACCACCTGTTCGGAGCGCAGGACCAAGCGGAGCATGATCTCGCCGTCGGGGGATTCGGTGATGATGACGTGCTTGAGTTCGCCGGTGCGGCGTGGCACGTCGTAGGGCGTCAGGCGGATCCGGCGGATGAAGTTCGCCAGCACCGGGAAGCAGGCCAGCAGGCCGGGGGAGCAGACGCCGCACCGGCGCAGGTCCACGCCGTGGCCGTCGGCGTCGAGGATCCCGATGGTGGGGTTCTGTGCCGTTCCGCCGATCACCATCTTGGCCTTGTTGCGGAAGCCCGATTCCCGGCTCGCCACCGGGGGCAGCCATTCGAGCTTCGGATGTCCGGACAGGAGGCCCTGGCAGTGGCGTTGCTTGCCGGCCAGCTGTTCGCCGTAGGGCATGCCCATGTGGGTGCAGGAACGGCAGGTGCCGGCATCGAAGTAGGAGCAGTCCATGACCGGACAAGTTTACCCGGTCGCCTCCACAGCCTCGAAGTGAACGGGCGACGACGGCACGTGGCGGAGTGCCGCCGTCGCCCTCTTCAAGGGCTGGGAAGCGGCATCGCCTGCGCCTGGCGGCCAGGAGTTCCTTCGGTCCCCAGGACCGCAGGGAGCACTGCGGCCGGTGAGGCCGCAACGAGGATGGCTCCGACGTCTTCTCCCGGGCAGCCGTAACCCCAGCTCGCGAAGACTGCGGGCATGCCATGGACGGTGGCCCCTGCAACGTCGTAGCTGCGGTCACCCACCATGAGCGGGCCGCCGACGTCCACATTCGCATCCTCCAGCCTGCCCAGCACTTCGGCAATGACGTCCGCTTTGCTCCATCTCCCGTCCTGGTCCGATGCGCCGCAGATGGAGGTGAAGTAGTGGTCCATCCCAAAGCGGCGTGCCATCCGGACCGCCTGGTCTTCGGCCTTGGATGTCGCGACCGCCAGGGGTATGCCGGCAAAGTGGAGCTGTTCCAGCATTTCCCGTATGCCGGCGTACGGAACAGACTGCTGCGCGCCGTAGTCCGCATACGCCTGCCGGTAGTGCTTAAGGGCCCGTTGGGCGAGGACCTCATCGTGCCCCAAAAACTTCCTGAAGGATTCGAGCATGGGTGGCCCCACCAACCTGAGCAGGTCTGCACCCGGTGGAACCGGCGCCCCCACGGCAGCCAGTGCAAAGGCTGCGCTGGCTGTTACGCCCGGTGCTGAATCGAGGAGCGTTCCGTCCATGTCGAACAGCACGCAGCTGAAGGCTGCCGTGCGGCTTTGGAGCGGCTGGTGCCGAAGTATCATCTCTGTGTGCTTTCATTCGGGAGCCGGGCCGGCTCGTGTCTGCTGTTGGGAATTCATACGGTGAAGGGTGGACATGGACCGGGCTAGTCTTGATCGGATCGATCAGAGCATCCTGGCGGAGCTGACGCGCAATGCCCGGGTCAGTCATGCGGAGCTGGCAGCGAAGGTGATGCTCTCCCGCAACGCCGTCCGGCAACGTATCGACCGGATGGAACGGCAGGGATATATCCAGGGCTACACCGTGGTGGCCGGCGCTCCGGGTCAAGGCACAGTTTCGGCCTTCCTGATGGTCTACCGGAAGGACAGGGTTCGCGGGGCGGACGTTATCGCCGTGCTGCAATCGATCCCGGAGGTGGTTCTGTGCGATGTGGTCAGTGGCGACTTCGATCTCCTGGTGCGGGTGGAAGCGCGTTCGCTTGAACGGATCCAGGAGATCTGGGAACAAATTGCGGCCACACCCGGTGTGACGGACACGGTAACGGCGATGACCCTTTCCAACTATGTCCGGCGGAGCGCGGGAGTCCTGCCGACCTAGCCAGGATCTCCCGGCACCCCGGCCGCACCGCGGGGACCTGACCCTTTATTGGCGCTTGATGCAGACAACCTTTGGCTGGGTCATTTCCTCGTAGGCGAAACGCACGCCTTCGCGGCCCATGCTGCCGTACTTGGATCCACCGAAAGGCATTCCATCGAAGCGGTAGTCCGATGAGTCGTTGACCATGACTCCGCCTGCCTCGATGCGGGACGCAGCCTCCAGCGCCGTGTCCAGCGAACGCGTGAAGATCCCGGCATGGAGGCTGAAGTCCACGGCGTTGGCCATCTCCACCGCTTCGTCAAAGGTTGAGAACGGCTGAAGCATGACCACCGGTCCAAAGACCTCCTCCATCCAGAACCTGCCGGAGGGACTGACCTTCTCCAGGACCGTGGGCTGGAGGACGTTGCCAACCCTGGTGTTTCCCGCCAGGACAGCAGCCCCGGCGGCGACCGCCGCGTCTATCTTTGCCGTGAGCTGGTCCACGGCGGCGGCAGTGATCATCGGGCCCATGTCGGTGGCTTCGTCATCCGGGTTGCCGGACACAAGCTGCGCCGTCTCGTGCAGGAAGAGCCGGCGGAACTCCCGGTACAGGGGCTCGGCCACGAGGATGCGCTGCACTCCCACGCAGTTCTGCCCTGCCGCCCAAAAAGCTCCCGAGACGCAGGCCTTCACGGCGGCGTCAATGTCCGCGTCGTCCATGATGATCACGGGGGCATTTCCACCCAGATCCATGGAGAGCTTCTTCAGTCCTGCCGTCCTTGCGATGGCTTCCCCGGTGGAAAACCCGCCCGTGAAGGACACCAGCCGGATCTCGCGGTTCGCCACGATCGCCTCGGCAACGTCCCTGCCCCCGTGGACCACCGTAAGCACCCCCGGCGGCAGGCCGGCTTCGGTGAGGACCTCCGCCAGCAATTCCGCACACAGGGGTGTCAGGGCGGATGGCTTGAGGATGACGGCGTTTCCTCCTGCGATGGCGGGGCCCACTTTGTGCGCCACCAGGTTCAGCGGATCGTTGTAGGGCGTGATTGCCGCGATGATCCCCAGCGGTTCGCGGGAGTACCATCCCATGCGGTCTTCCGAGCCCTCATAGGAGTCGAAGGGAATTGTCTCGCCGGCGTTGCGGCGCGCCTCTGCCGCGGACAGACGCAGGGTGTTGACTGCCCGCAGCACCTCCTTGCGTGCCTGGCGGATCGTTTTTCCGCTCTCCGCCGTGATGGTGCCGGCAAATTGCATGCGCCGTTCCTCAATCTTCGAGGCGGCACTGTCCAGGATCTTTCCCCGGGCATGGCGGGACAACGCCCGTGCCTGCTGCGCCCCGGCCCGGGCCGCAGCAACAATGGCGTCCACGGATTCCGGTTGCGCCAGGGCGACTGCCCCGACCACCCGGCCATCATAGGGGCTCAGCACGTCGCGGAAGACGGCCAGTTCAGGGTCAACGGGTGCAAGCATCGATTCACGCATCTGCAGCCACCCGGTTCCGGGTACCGTGCATGGCAATAATGTCCGACAGGAGGGCATACGCCGTCTCCACCCGTCCGGCCCCGGGCCCCGAAACGGTAACCGGCCCGAGGAGATCGGTATTGAACGAGACGGCGTTATTCGCACCGGACACTCCCGCGAGGCCGTGGTCCAGGGGGAGCGCCGCGGGGGCCACGGAGGCGCTGATGGTTCCGTCCGGGTTCCGCCGTGCTGAGCCCACCAGTTTCCATCGGCGGCCCTCGCTCTTTGCCCTGCTGAGGTCCCCGGGGGTCAGGGCCGAGATGCCTTGGCGCTGAACGTCCGCAAGCGTTAGGCCCGCGCCGAGGAGTTCGTTTGCAAGGATCAGGACTTTGAGCTGGACGTCGTAGCCGTCGATGTCTGCTGTGGGGTCCGCCTCGGCATATCCCCGCCGCTGGGCTTCCCGGATTGACTCCTCAAAACCGAGGCCTTCTTCCATCCGGCCCAGGACGTAGTTGCTGGTGCCGTTGAGGATGCCCTCGAACCCGTTGAGGGCCAGTCCGGGGAACAATTGCCTGGCGAGTCGGATGACGGGGGTTCCACTCATCACGGCGCCCTCGAATTCAAAGTGCAGCCCGTTCCGCTGTGCAAGTCCGGTGAGCTCCGCACCATGCAGGGCAACGGGGCCCTTGTTGGTGGTGCAGACGCTCTTCCCCGCTTCGAGTGCCCACCGCACATGCGAAGCGGCCGGTTCCCCGGTTGCCGGGTTGGTGAAGGTCGCCTCGCAAATGATCTCGGCGGAGCACGTCCTGATGACGCGCTCGTTGTCCGGGTCCGCGGATCCTCCGTGCGCTGCGAAGGTCTCGTCAGCGGGGTTTATCCGCAAGGCCATGTCCATGTCGATTCCCCCGTTCCGGACCAGGGAACCGAGCCGAAGGTCCGTTATGGCGACCACCCGCAGGCCGAAGCCCAGCTCGCGGCTGAGCTCATCGCCCCGGGTTGCGATCAGCTCGGCGAGGGTGCGGTTGACGCCGCCGAACCCGATCAGCGCAATGTCGTAGGTGGTCATGGTGCTCCTTTGATGTGGTGGTTTGGTGCTCCCATCGTGGCCCCGGCCGCTGTCCGTAGGGACATGTCCAAACGCACTATCGGGCGGCCATATCGACCATTGGAGGACCACATCGACATACGGCGTAACGGCCATATGCGTGCAACATTCGCATTTTCATATGATTTTGATGACTAAAACTTCACTTTCGTGTTACTTTCGTCACTGTCGACGCGCTAACAGCTCCTCTTGGACGGGCAATCGAACCGCGGCCGTCCTTCCCACCATCCCCCCACTGGAGGCATCTCTTGGAATCTTCGACCCCCCTTACCCTCAAGCCGGAGCCCGGTGCACCACCGGCCACAGAGTCGGGCCTGCGCCGCTCCATGGGACCCCGGCACCTTGTCATGATCGCCATGGGCGGCGTGATCGGTTCCGGCCTGTTCCTCAGCTCGGGATACACCATTTCCCAGGCGGGTCCCCTGGGCGCCGTCCTTGCCTACCTCGTGGGTGCCTTCGTGGTCTATCTGGTGATGGCCTGCCTGGGTGAGCTCGCCATTGCGTACCCCGTGTCCGGGGCATTCCATATCTATGCTGCGCGGTCCATCGGTCCCGCCACCGGATTCGCCACAGCCTGGCTTTACTGGCTGTGCTGGGCCGTCGCCATCGGATCCGAGTTCACGGCCTCCGGACTGCTGATGCAGCGGTGGTTCCCCGGCGTTGATGTGTGGGTCTGGTGCCTCGTGTTCGCCGCTACGCTGTTCGGCCTCAACGCGGTCTCGTCCAAGTTCTTCGGTGAGTCGGAATTCTGGTTCGCCATCGTCAAGGTAGGCGCCATCATTGCGCTCATCGTCCTGGGCGGGGCAGCCCTTCTGGGCTTCCACCCGCTGAGCGAATCCGGCGCCCATCCTTTCCTGTTCGAGAATTTCAACACCGATGGCGGCCTGTTTCCCAATGGGTTCACCGGCGTCCTCGTGACCGCGCTCGCTGTCTTTTACGCCTTCTCCGGCTCCGAACTCATTGGTGTAGCCGCGGGCGAGACGAAGGACCCCGCCACGAGCATCCCCAAGGCGATGCGGAGTACGGTAATCCGCCTCCTGGTGTTCTTCGTAGGTGCCATCGCTGTCATTGCCGCAACCATTCCTTACACGGAAGTTGGGCTCGACGAGAGCCCCTTCGTGACTGTGTTCACGGCTACCGGTGTTCCTTTCGCCGCCGACCTGATGAACTTCGTCATCATCACTGCGCTGCTGTCTGCCGGGAACAGCGGCTTGTTCTCATGCGCCAGGATGCTCTACTCCCTCGCCGACGAAGGCCAGGCGCCCCAGGCACTCAAGAAGTTGACGGGGCGCGGCATTCCCATGATCGCGCTCTCGGTGAGCATGCTCGGCGGCCTGGCCTCGCTCATCAGCAGCGTGGTCGCCCCGGAGACCGTTTACCTGGCGCTCGTTTCGGTGGCCGGCTTCGCGGTGGTGGGAGTGTGGATGTCCATCACTGCCTCGCATTTCTTCCATCGGCGGTCTTTTGTCCGGAACGGCGGGGACGTTTCCGCTTTGCCGTACCGTGCCCCGCTCTTCCCGCTGGTTCCGGTCCTGGCGTTTTCCCTCTGCGTCGTTTCCCTCGTAGGCATAGCCTTTGACCCGGCCCAGGTCGCGGCCCTGTACTTTGGTGTGCCTTTCGTTGCGGCCTGCTACGGCTACTTCCACCTCAGGTACGGGCGGAAGTCCCGGGCCGGCCTGGCGAACTAGGGCAAGACGCCTTTCCGGGGCCTGGTGCAGACGGCGGAACCGCCTGCGCCGGGCCCCTGGCCTTTGGGCGGGTCCCGGTGTTGCTTTTGGGCCGTCAAAAGCTTTGCCCGTGTGAGGATAGGCTGGTTGACGGTCGGAAGGAGCAGTAAGCGTGGATAACTCCCCGGAGGCGTCATCGCTGGCGCAGGGGCTGCGGATCATGCGTTTGGTGGTTGACCGGGAAAAGGCCGGCAAGCAGCTCTTAGGCGTCTCGCAGCTGGCTGCCGAGCTCGATATGGACCAAAGCCGCGTCTCCCGCCTGACGCAGGAGCTTTGCGAGCTTGGCCTCCTGGAACGCCGCGAGCGGGGTCCGTTCCGGGTGGGAAGCGGCTTCTTCAGCCTGGCCGCCACGCTTAACACCGGCTGGATAAGGGACGCAGGAGCGGAACTCGAAACCCTGGTGGCCTCAACGGGGCTGCGTGCCCGGCTATCCGTACGTGACGGTTACCGGGTCATCCTCCTGCTGGCGTCCAGCAACGATTCGCAGGCCGGCAGCTTCGTCCAGCCCGGCATGGTCACCCCCGTCTGGTGTACGGGATCAGGGCGGGCCTTGATGTGGGACCTTAGGCGGCGCGGTTTTGAGGCTTTGCTCTCCGACGTAAATTTCGTCGGGGTCGGGGGCCCTGGCGCTCCGCATTCCAGCGCGGAGGCCTGGGACTTGATGGCCAGGGACAAGCCCCGGGGCTATGTTGTTGCTGCTGAGGAGTTTGAGCACGGCATTACTGAAGTGGCCGTACCCATCCGCGATCCGGAGGGCGGCATCCTGGCTTCGCTCAGTGTGCTGGGCAGCCGGGCCGATGTCGATGTTCGGACCGAGGAAGTGGCGGATATTCTCGCCGGGGCCGCAGCCAGGCTCGGATCAGGTCGTCTCGCGGTGGAGCAATAACGGCCGTCCGCAGCTCCTATGGACGGTTGTGCTGCGAATGCCCTCCGAGCATGGCCTCGAGCCATTCACCTTCTTCGCGGAGCGCTTTCGCGTGTTCGGCCTGCCTGGGCTCGATGCGGCTCTTCACGCCAACCACCTGCAGCGCGGCCACTACTTCACCCCTGAAGTCCCTGATGGGCACGGCCAGCGAGTAAAGCCCCGGTTCCGCTTCCTCGTCGACGATTGAATAACCGCGTAAGCGTGCCTCCTTGAGGCGCGCCAGGAATTCCTCAACGTTGGCCGGCGTGTTAGGGCCGTGCTGCTGGAATGGCACGGACGCGAAAGTTTTGCGAACCTCGCCATCGGAGGTTTCCCAAAAGAGCGCCTGCCCGGCGTCACTGCAGTAGGCAGGGTAGGGCCGGCCCAGCCAGGAGCCAACCATTCTGCTGCTGGCGGGGATGCTTTCACCCACCGTAACGGTGCTGTTGCCGCTGAGAACGCCCAGAAAGCACCCCTCGTCGGTCCGGCCCGAAAGGTGCTCCAAGGCGGCTGCCCCGTCGGAATGCAGTCGACGGCGGGTCAGCAGGTGCGCGTCCGTCAAGACGCTCCAGTCCAGGGCAAAGGTGCGCTGGGGCGTCCGCTGCAGGAACCCCTCCTGCTCCGCTGTCCGCAAGCTCCTGGAGACCTGGCTGCGGTCTTTGCCGAGGTCCGCAGCGATCTCGGCCACGGTGCCGCCGGGGAGGCCGCGGGCGTGGCGCTCCCCGGCAGCCAGGACTGCCATGATTCCCCGCCCCATGCTTGTTGTCCTCAACATGGTCCGAGTCTAGATGACCGTTAGCGGCGATCAGGAGATGGCGAAGACGCGAGCGGGAAAGCCACTTCCTTCACTTGGCTTTGCCCAGCTGGCCACTACCACGGCACCGGACTCCGGAAGTCCGTTCAGGTCCGCCAGCAGCTCTATCTGCCAGCGGTCCTGGGCGAGGACGTATGTTTCCAGGCTGAAGTCTCCCCGGGACGTTGCCAACCCGGGATCCGTGTCCGTTTGCTCGTGCCCTACAGCCGAGATCGAACGTTCCTCGACAAGGAAGGAGAGCACTTCCCGGGACCAGCCGGGAGTGTGGCTTACGCCGTCGGCGCCTCTGTTGGCCATGGCCTCCCCATCCGGCCACCGCCGGCTCCACCCGGTCCTCAGCGCGACGAAAGATCCTGCGGGAATCGTTCCGTTCCGCTCCTCCCAGTCCCGCACGTCCTGCATGGCAGGGGTGGCATCAGGATCTTTCTCGACGCGCCGGGTGATGTCCAGTACCACAAGGGGAAGGATCATGTCCTGGACCGGAATCCGGTCCAGGGTGCGGCCGCCGCGGATGAAGTGCGACGGCGGGTCCACATGCGTTCCCCACTGCCCGACGATCGAATACCGGTGGGCCGTGAATCCGTCGCCTTTTTCAAGATCGAAAAGTGCCTCCCGGCTTTCGTCCGGAAAGGCGGAGAAACGGGGCTGGCCCGGGTGGAAGGCGTGGGTGAGATCCGTGAATGTCCTGCCTGCCAGCGCGGACTGAAGCGCGGGCCAGGCGGCGGTGGTGGTAAGGGTCATGATGCTGCCGCCGTTGAAGGAGTCTTACGGTGCAGGCCACCGGCAACACTTAGTGGACCGGTCACCTCGATGACGGGCAGTTCCCACGGGTGGATGGCCACCAGTTCCTGCATGGCCCGCTCCAGGACGGCGTCGTCCAGGGAAGCATCAAAGTAGGTGGTGAACACGAACGTGGGCGACAGGGTCTGCTCGCCCACCCGGCCGAGGGTGGGCGTTGCCCCTTCGCCGCAGGAGAATCCCTCGAACCCGATTCCAGATTCGAAGACGTGCTTGTAGTTCCCGAAATCACCAAGGTCCGGGAACTGTTCAACGGCTTGCAGGAGGCCCGCAAGCCCAGGATCCTGCTGGACCGCGCCAGCATCTCCGGCGGCTATACGGCCGAAGGTTTCTGCGCTGATCGGCCAATGGACGCGTAGCTTGCGGACGCTGTTCAGGTGCACACTCACGAATTTTCCTCCTGTGGTGATCGTCAATGCTGTCATGGTGACACACAGTGATATTCATTACAAGCATGGAAACTTGTCTATAATGAGTAAAACTGCCAATAACTGACCGGAGTTGCGATGCCCCACCGCCTTTCCCTGTCCACCTCGCTTGGAGACAATGCCGGCTTGGTCTCCGACGGCGCCCTTGCCACCGAACTCGAGGCGCGCGGCTGCGATCTGAACGATCCGCTGTGGTCCGCCAAGGTCCTCCTGGAGCAGCCCGAACTGATCAGGGACGTGCACCGGGACTACTTCGCCGCCGGTGCGAACATCGCCACCACCGCCAGCTACCAGGCAACGCCCCAAGGCTTTGCTGCCCGTGGGATCGGTGAGCAGGAGGCCCTGGACCTTATTGGCTTGTCGGTCCGGTTGGCGGATGAGGCGCGGCGGGAGCACCTGGCGGACCATCCGGACGCGGGTCCGCTGCTGGTCGCGGGATCCGTGGGACCGTACGGCGCCTACCTCGCCGACGGTTCCGAATACCGGGGCGATTACGTCCTCAGCCCGGCGGAGTTCCGGGCTTTCCACCGACCCCGCATCGTTGCGCTGGTGCAGGCCGGCGTCGACGTCCTGGCCTGTGAAACGCTGCCCTCCTTCACCGAGGCGGAGGCCTTGCTGGCACTCACAGCGGAAGCCGGCGTCGACTCCTGGTTCTCCTTTACCCTGCGCGATGACGCCCACATCAGCGACGGCACACCCCTGGCGGACGTGGCCAGGCTCCTCGATGCGCACCCGCACGTTGCCGCGATCGGAGTCAACTGCGTTCCCCTGCACCTGGTGACTCCGGCGCTCTCAGTTCTGCGGCAGCACACGGACAAGCCCCTGCTGGCCTACCCGAACTCCGGCGAGACCTACCATCCGGACACCAAGACCTGGGGTGCGGCCGGGACGGGCAGAACGGCGGATGCGGCACCCTTGGACCTCGCCGGCGGAGCCCCCGCCTGGCGGAAGAGGGGCGCCCGCATCATCGGCGGCTGCTGCCGGACCACCCCCCGCGACATCGCCGCCGTCGCAGCCGCCTTCTAAGGCGCTGACCGCCCACCTTCGGGAACACGGCATCCTTTCCAGGTGTTAAACCCTGTGGAGGGACCAGTCATGGACAGCAGAACTTACACAGCACTCGTTGTACCGGCAAACAACGCCGAGCCCATCCGCATGGAGCAGGTGGCCGCGGACCTGCCGGCCTTGGAAGCCTTGGTGGACGGGCCGCTTGAATCCGTGATCCGCGGCGACTGGCACGTCTACCTGAACGCCGAAAGCGTTGCCCTGCTGTTGCCCGTGAACTTCCGTGCCGGCCAGCTCATGCACGAATGTGGCCTTGACCTGGACGGGATCCGCGGCACCGCCGTCTTCCTCGGCCGCGGCGAACACGGGGCCGAGGCGGACATCCCGGACCACCTGCCCCGGCTCGCTGAGGAGCTTTTCGGGGCGCCGCTGGCGGCGTGACCTACTCGGCCCGCACTCCATAAGTGCTGAGCACGTTGCCTTTGCTGGTCCGGGACTGCTCCTGCAGCACCAGGCGGGTCAACGGGTCGCCGTCCTCGAACAGGCGGCGGCCGGTGCCTGCGATGACCGGGTGGGTCATCAGTTGAAGCGAGTCCAGCAGCCCGGCAAACAGCAGCTGCCGCACCACGGAGATGCTGCCGCACACCGCGATTTCGCCGCCGTCGCGCTCCTTCAGGCCAGCCACGAATTCCTCGAGCGGTGTATCCATCAGCTGCGAGTTCTCCCACTCCAGCGGCCCCGTCAGTGTCCGCGACGCCACGTACTTCTCCACGGGGTTGATGAACGCGGCAAAGTCCTGGTCGGCGGAGGCGGTGGGCCAGTAGCCCGCCCACTCCTGGTAGCTGACACGGCCCAGCAGCACGGTGTCCACGGTGTTCATCATCCTGGTCAGCCCCTGGCCGAGTTCCTCATCGAAGCTGTCGAACTGGAACTTGAACGGTTCTGACACCACCCCGTCGACTGAGTGGAACAGGCCGGCAGTGACTTTGCGCATGGGTCCTCCATTGTTCGAGCGGTCAGCCTTACGCTATGTGCCGACGGGCGTTGGGCGGAAGGGCCCGGCACGGCATTTTCGGACCAGGAATCCGTACGACGCCGGGCGCCCGGGTTAGTTTGGTCACTCGCCGTGGCGTCTTGCAGGGTTTCGCGCAGGCCGGGCCCCATACTTGTCTTGAACGGCCTTCGCCGTCCCCCGGCCAGGCAGGAGGAAGTGCATGGAAACCCTGAAAAAAATCGTGACCAACCAGTATTTTCCTGCCGGATCCGTGCTGACGGCCGTCCTGCTCTTCTGGGTGGTGGGCTTGCTCGGAGGCCTGTCGCTGCTGAACAACAACCAGCCGCCGCTGACGACGCTGACCTGGCTGCTGTTCGTCTACTCGGCGGCGGTCCTCAGCCCCGTCGCGGGACTGGTGGCCGGCGTCGACCTGGTCCGCCGCTGGCGCCGCAACCGTGCCGCCGCTCCGGAAACCCGTTCCGAACCCGATGCTGAAGTCTTCGGCGACCCGACGGCGTCGGACTCCGCCGCTGCAGCCGCACCCGCACCTGCCGGCCCCGCCGAAGCAGGGCCCGCCAAATCCTCTCCCGCAACACAAACGTCGCGGCCGCCCCTGCCCGCGAAAAAGCCGCGGCAGTCGGGCCGGGAAGCAGCCTAAGCCTTCCTGCTCTAGCGACCCTTCAGCGCGTTGAGCGCCTCTTCGGCGTGATGCAGGGCGGGTATAAGCCTGTCGCCCGGCTCGGGCAGCGAGAACAGGTAGCCCTGCAACGAATCGCACTCCAGGGCTGTCAGATAGTCTGCTTGCGCCGCCGTCTCGATCCCTTCCGCGGTGACGGTCAGGCCCAGGCTGTGGGCCATGTTGATCATGGAGCTGAGGATCGGTAGCCGCTCGTTGCCGGTTCGCACCATGGACACGAAGGTCTTATCGATCTTGACCGTGTCCACGGGCAGCTCCTGCAGCCGGCCAAGCGAGGAGTAGCCGGTGCCGAAGTCGTCCAGCGCCACCCGGGCGCCGGCGTTCCGCAACGTCCCAAGCTGATCGATCAGGCCGCGGTCCGCGTCAAAAAAGACGCTCTCGGTCACTTCCAGGACCAGTTGATAGGGCGCCACGCCGCTGGCTTCCGCGAGCTTGAGGACCGTCTCGGCGAAGTCCGCCTCCTGCAACTGCACGCCGGAGACATTCACGGCCAGGGACCTCGATGGATCTTCGCTGAGCCAGCGTGCCAGCTGCACCATGCCGCTGGCCATCACCTCGGCCCCGATCTCGTTGATCAGGCCGGTGCGCTCGGCGAGCGGAATGAAGATCGACGGCGGCACCCGCTCGCCGCCGCGGTCCCATCGGGCCAGTGCCTCCAGCTGGACCACCTGCCCCATGCGGTGCGAGACGATCGGCTGGAAATCCACCGTGATCTCGCCGCGTGGAACGGCCAGTTGCAAGCCACTTTCCATGTGCGTCCGCTGCACCAATGCCTGCATCATGTCCGGGTGGAAGCGCAGGAAGCGGTTCTTGCCGGCAGCCTTGGCCGCGTACATGGCGATGTCTGCGTGCCTGAGCAGTTCGGAGGGACCCACGCTGTCCTGCCCCAGGGAGGCAAGCCCCAGGCTCAGGCTTGGGCGCAGAGCCGTGCCGCCGATGGTCACGGGAACATGCAGGCACCGCACGATGCAGGCCGCGATCTCCTCGGGGTCGGGGCAGGCTGTCAGGAGCACCACGAATTCGTCGCCGCCCAGGCGTGCCACCACGTCCGCCGTGGGGGTGCAGCCGCGGAGCCGGCGCGCCACTTCCACCAGCATGTCATCGCCGGCCTGGTGGCCAAGGATGTCATTGACCTCCTTGAAGTCGTCCAGGTCAAGGAGCAGGACGTCAACCGTCTTCAGCCGTGGTTCCGCAAGGGAGTTGGTGAGGGCCTCGTTGAATACCGCCCGGTTCGCGAGCCCTGTCAGCGGGTCCTGGAAGGCCATGGCACGCAACTTTTCGGCCTGTTGGGCGAGATCTTTCAATGCTTGATGGGCCTGCTCCTGTGCCTTCCGCCGGGGCGTTGCATCCCGGAAGCTCCACACCCGGCCCACGATTTCCGCACCCACCCGCTGGGGGCGGGAGTATCGCTCAAAGGTGCGCCCGTCGAGCAGCTCAACAACGTCGTGGCTTTCGGCGTACGGGTCCTCCTGGAGTTCGCCCAACCGGGCGGTGAGGGCCGCCGGATCGGATACTTGCCCCATGACCAGCCGCATTGCAGGCTCGTCGCTGTCCGCTTCCATGAATTCGGGCGGGATGCCCCACATGGTGAGGAACTGCTCATTGAATCCGGCCACCCTTCCATCAATGCCCATCACCAGGATTCCGTCCGCAGTGGATTCCAGGGTGGCCGTGAGCAGGGACATGGCCTCGCGCAGGCCTTCGTTGGCGGCCTGCCGGTGTGCTGTGCCGCGCGCAGAGAGCAGAATGTGTGCTCCGGCAGGGCCGGTTTGCCCGAGGGGGATATCAGGAGGATCTGCCAGCGGTCCGGCGGGGAGGAGTGCCACGGCAACCTCCACGGGGAACTCGGTTCCATCGCCGTGCAGACCGGTGATCTCATGCGGCGGCAGAGGCTGCTGCGGTTGGGCCAGGAGCTGGCGGAAGAGGTGCGCCACCTCATCGCGGAATCCTTCGGCGATCAGGGGACGGTGGTCCAGGCCGGCAAACGCCTCCTGCGGCAATCCGAACAGCCGTGCGGCAGCGGCGTTGGCGCACAGGACAATGCCGTCCGTATTCAGGGCCAGCAGGGCATCCGGGCTGGCGTTCATGACCACGCCAAAAATTTGTAATGCCACATCATTGCCACGGCCCGAAAAACCGGTCATAACACCACCCCTTCGCCATCATAAAGGGCAGATCCGCAAATTGGGCGGCCACCCGGTAAGCAGTTGGATCGGCTCTCTGTTTGCCCGTGCATTCATCGCGTTTTTTGGCCGTGCATTCATCGCGGACGTAAAAAGCGCCGTTCTCCTTGGGGGGAGTCCGGCGCTTCTTGCTGAAGGGGTGTGCGGTGCGGCTACACCCTGCGGCCGCTGCGGTTGGCGATTGCCCCGTAGACCAGCAGCACGATGATCGAGCCGAGGATTGCCAGCAGCCATGTCCTGATATCGAAGAATTCGGCAAGCCCGCCGCCAAAGATCAGTGATCCGATCCAGCCGCCCAATATGGCCCCCACAACTCCGAGGACCAGGGTCACCACCCAGCCGCCGCCTTGGCGGCCCGGAAGGATGGCCTTGGCAATGGCGCCGGCGATCAGGCCCAAAATGAGAAATCCGAGAATGCCCATGTTGTCACTCCTTGTCAGTAAGTTGTGCCGGGCCCCCATTTCCGGTTCCCTTATTCAATCAGCAGGCTTATTAGTCTGCAAGGCTTTCAATATCACAGGATGGCTGTCAGTTTCGGGCCCTTAATGCGGTATCTGCGCCCACCCGGGTGCCGCAGGGGTGGGGATAGGATTTGGATGTCCCGCAACCGACCAAGGAGCCCAGGCATGCCCAGCCAGACCGCCAGGCGGCGTGCCGTCTTCCTCGACATCGATGGAACCTATGCAGACCACGGCCTGGCCCCGGATGCACACGTGGAGGCGGTCCGGACCGCCCGCAGGCTGGGCCACCTGGTCTTCGTGTGCACCGGGCGGCCGCTGTCCATGGTGCCCGGCCACATCCTGGATGCCGGCTTCGACGGCACTATCACGGGAGCCGGCGCCAGGGTGGAAGTCAATGGCGTGGTCCTCAGCGACCAGCGCTTTGACCCGGAACTGGCGGCGCTCATTGTGGAAACCCTCGATGCCCACGGTGCCGCCTACATCCTGGAAGCACCCGAGGCCCTGCACGGCCGCACCGGCGTGGACCAGCGGCTGAGGGAGGTTCTTGGCCCCATCTTCGCCGGCCGCCCCCAGCACGATGGAATCCTCAGCACCGACGTGGATCCGCTGGAGGACATCCTGGGGCCGATGCAGTACAGCGACGACCTCCGCAGCACGTCCTACGCCAAGATCTCCGTCTTCGATTCGCCGGTCCCGCTGAAGGGGCTGATCGAAAAGCTCGGCCCGGATGTCGGACTGATCCCGAGTTCACTGTCAGCGCTGGGAGACCGTGCCGGGGAGATCTTCATGGCGGGCACGCACAAGGCGGTGGGTATCCAGGTGGTGGAGGCCCGGCTTGGCCTCCACCGTGCTGACATCGTGGCTATCGGTGACAGCGCCAACGATATTGAAATGCTGGAATACGCCGGGGTGGGCATTGCCGTGGAAGGCGGCCACCCGGGCGTCCTTGCCGTGGCCGACAGGACCACCGCCGGGCCCGCAGGCGCAGGCGTTGCATTGGCCTTCGCCGATCTGGGGCTCCTGGACTGAACTCAGCGGACTGCAGCCGCGGCCCTGACCGCGCCGGCGGAGGTTCCGAGCCCGCGCACCGTCCAGCCTTCCCCCTGCCACGCAGCGGCGTCCAGCACGTTCCGCGCGTCCAGGACCACCCGTCGTCGGACCAGCTGCCCGGCCGCCACGGGGCAGAGCTGCAGGTACTCGTCCCCCTCGGTGAGCAGCAGCACCTGCTCGGCGTCCTGGAGCGCCCTCCCGGTGGACACTTCGAACCGGAGCCGGGGATGGCGGCGCCACGCATGGTTCACCGCTTTGGGGTCGGTCACCGTGACATGCGCGCCGGCGGCGGCCAGCCGGTCCGCCACGTCCAGTGCGGGGGAGTCGCGGATGTCGTCCGTGTCCGGCTTGAAGGAGGCTCCGAGCACGGTGATGGAACGCCCTGCCACCATGCCTCCGCACATTTCCGCTGCGAGGTCCACCGTGCGCTCCCGCTGGCCCAGGTTCACCGAATCGACCAGGCCCATCCAGTCCCGCACCGCGGAGACTCCCAGCGCAGTGGCCTGGGTACGGAAACTGCGGATGTCCTTGGGGAGGCAGCCGCCACCGAAACCCAGGCCCGCGTGCAGGTACCGGCTGCCGATCCTCGGGTCCAGCCCCATCGCCTCGCTGAGTTCGCTGACATCGGCGCCGGCGGCGTCGCATAATTCGGCGACGGCATTGATGAAGCTGACCTTGGTGGCAAGGTACGCGTTCGCGGCCGACTTGATGAGTTCGGCCGTGGCGAAGTTGCAGACAAGCCGGGGGATCCCGGCGCGGAGCAACGGTTCATAGACAGCGTCCAGTGCCGCCGTCACGCCCAGCGGCGCCCGGGTAGCGGGGTTGAAGGCCGCAGCCCCGGCCGCCGTCTACGCCGTACACCAGCCGGTCCGGCACCAGTGAGTCCTTGACGGCCGTGCCCTGCCGCAGGAACTCGGGGTTCCAGCCGAGCAGCACGTCAGGCCGCGGAGCCAGCACACCCCGGAGCATGTCCACGGTGCCCACGGGCACCGTGGATTTGCCAACGACGACGGCGCCCGCGGCCAGGTGCGGCAGCAACGCTTCCGTCGCGGAGACCAGGAAGGTGAGGTCGGCGGCGTCGGACGCCTTGTCCTGCGGGGTCCCCACGCACAGGAAGTGCACCTGCGCAGCCCCGGCCTCGGCGGGGTGGGTGGAGAAGCGCAGCCGGCCGGTGGCGTGGCCGTCCCGGAGGAGCTCATCCAGTCCGGGCTCGTGGAACGGCGCCACGCCACGGGCCAGCTGCGCCACCTTGCCGGGATCGACGTCGATGCCCACCACGGTGTGGCCCATGGACGCCAGCGTTGCCGCATGGACGGCTCCGAGGTAACCGCAACCGATCACGGAGATTTTCACAGTTTCGCTCCTTTGCTGTTGACCGGCTCCGTTGACACCGGCACGTCCGCGATGACGTCGGTGTAGTGCTGCACCAGCTCGGTGCAGAGGGCCGGCCAGGTTCTGTCCTGCACCGAGGCGTGTGCCGCGGCGGCGAACGCGCGGCGCTTGGCGTCGTCGCCTATCAGGTCCTGCACGCGGGCACGCAGGGCGGACAGGTCACCCGGTTCGTACAGCCACCCGGTCCGCGAATTCTCCACCAGGTCCAAGGGGCCACCCCGGCCCGTGGCCACCACCGGCACACCCGATGCCATGGCCTCCTGGATGGTCTGGCAAAAGGTTTCGAACTCGCCCGGATGGACGAACAAGTCGAACGACGCCACTGCGCGTGCCAGCTCGTCGCCGCCCAGGAATCCCGTGAATGCCGCACCGGGGAGTGCAGCCTCCAGGGCGGCCCGCTGCGGCCCGTCGCCTACGACCACCAACTTTGTGTTGGGGATCCCCGTCAGCGCGGCGAGGTCTTCCACCTGTTTTTCCACCGCGAGCCTGCCAACGTAGCCGATGATCCGCTCGCCGCCGGGCGAAACCGAGGCCCGCCACCCGTCGTCGCGCTTTTCCGGCGAGAACCGCGCGGTATCCACGCCGCGCCGCCACATCCGCACCCGGGGAATGCCTCGCCCGCGCAACTGGTTCAGCGCGAACGTCGACGGCACCAGGGTGCGCGTGGCCAGCAGGTGGATGTTCTCCACGCGGTTCCAGGCCCAGTTCTCCAGGAACGGCACCCCGTACCGGGCGGCGTAACTGGGAACCTCGGTCTGGTAGACGGCCACCGACGGGATGCCAAGCTGATGGGCCGCCTGGGCCGCCCGCCAGCCCAGCACGAACGGCGAGGCAAGGTGCACCACGTCAGGGGCGTACTCGGCAAGGATTCGCTTGACCCGGTACACACCCCCCAGTGCCACCCGCACATTCGTATAACCCGCCAGGGGAACCGCGGGAAGCCGGTGGACCTCCGCGCCTTTGACCTGGCCCGGCGCTTGCCCGTCATGGGCGGACGGCGCAATGACCAGGACGTCATCGCCCCGGTCCTGAAGGTGGTCCAGGACCCGCAGGATTGAATGGGTGACGCCATTCATCAGCGGCAAAAATGATTCGGCAACGATTGCGATCCTCACCCTTCAACCGTGGATGCCGGCCCTGAAATGGCGGGGGAGGGGGCGTGACCCGCAGGGAAAGGTTGGGTGAACAGCTGCCCCTGGAACAGAAAAATACTAAGTAGCCTTGGCATTCGATGCTAAGCATGCTTACGTTATAGGGGGAGCAACGCCAGCCTCAAGCAGCCGGGGCGGGGCCGGGTGCCGGGACGAAACCCGGTGCCCGGGCTTCAGGCCCGCAGTCCCAGCACAAAAGACAAACCAAGGAGACGTAATGCTCAACAGGGAAAACCTTGAAAGCCTGCTCGCCAAGGGCGGCAACGTCGTGGGCACCGACGGTGCGAAAATTGGTTCAATTGGCCAGTTGTACGCAGACGACGACACGGGTGAGCCCACATGGGTTACGGTCAAGACCGGCCTCTTCGGCACCTCCGAGACCTTCGTGCCGGTCGAAGGCGCGCGCACCGAGGGCGAGGACCTGGTGGTTCCGTTCACCAAGGAGCACGTGAAGGACGCTCCCCGGGTAGAGGCCGACGGCCACCTCACCCCTGAGGAAGAGGACCGGCTGTACACCCACTACGACCGCGGTGCACGGACCTACACGGAAGCCCGCACCGGCACGGAATCCGACGCCGGTGACATCGACCTGCAGGGCGATGCCGACCTGAACGCCGGCACCCCCACGGCCGGGATCGGCGCAGGCCGGGACACCTACGACGACAACGGAACCCGAGACGCGGTGGGCCACGATACCTCCGGCCCTACCACCGACGACGCCATGACCCGGTCCGAGGAACGGCTCAACATCGGCAAGGAGCGCGAAGCAACCGGACGCGTCCGGCTTCGGAAGTACGTCACCACCGAGAACGTCACCAAGACCGTTCCTGTGGAACGCGAGGAAGTCCGCGTTGAGCGCGAACCCATTACGGACGCCAACCGCGGTGCGGCCCTGGATGGTCCCTCGATCAGCGAAGAGGAGCACGAGGTGGTCCTGCACGAGGAACGTCCGGTGGTGGAGAAGGAAGCCGTTCCGGTTGAGCGGGTCCGGCTGGACAAGGACGTTGTCCGCGACGATGTCACGGTGGATGAGGAAGTCCGCAAGGAGAACATCGAAACGGACGCCGACGGCCGCCGCTGACCCGTGGGGCGGTTCAACCGGTATTCGGGCAGCTTGACTCATCAGCGGCCCTGAAACGGTGAACGGCGCCGGGAGCCTTGGGGGTTCCCGGCGCCGCACCGTTAAGCGCTGGTGCAACCAGACTGTATGTCGTGGGTGCACCAGCCAGTAGGACGAATATCTTCAGAACTTACGGTTCATCTCTCATTCGCGGCTCCTGTTTCCCGGTTTGCGGATCCGGGTCCTTGGCTGGCGCGGGTCAGGCCCGGCGGCCAGCGGAAATCGCACTGCGTCCGGTCGTCGGACGGGGGCGTTGGTTTCAGATACCAATTTTACGGCCGGGCCCCGGAAAAAGCGCCGGGCGGCGGGGCATTTGATTGTTCACCCAGTCCCTTCGCGGAGCCTGTCGTTCGCGGGCAGGATGCACCCGGCGTGACACCATGGAACACGATGAAACTGCGTGCTGATCAGACCGGAAACCGTGGCCTTCCGATGCCTTTGTGGCTGCAGGGCGCCCTTGAAACGGCGCAGGCGGCCATCATTTCCGCGCTGGTGGTGATAGCGCCCATTGTCGCCGTCTGGGCCACGGCGGGTTTCCAAAACGGGCAGTTCGAGGTTTTGGCCCGACTGGCCGGCCAGTCCTGGCTTCTGGTCCACGGCGTGCCCCTGGAACTCACGGGAGCAGGGCCCGCCCCGGCAGCGCACGGCGGATCCGACGTCCTCAGCCTGATTCCCCTTGGCCTGACCCTGATTCCTTTCCTGCTGGCCTGGCGCGCCGGCCGGCGCCTGGCCCGGGCCTCCTACACCGACCAACTGTGGCAGGCCCTGCTGGGCTCGTGGATGGTCTACGCAGCCTTCGGTGCGGCTACCGGTTTCGTGTGCCGCAGCACCGACGTCGTCATCAATCTCTGGTACGCCATGCTGGTTCCGCTGATTCCTTACGGACTGGGCATGGTGATCGGCGCCCGCAGGGAAGCCGGCTCCTGGAGCCGGCTGATCGGCGTCGACGCGGTGGACTGGATTTCGCGGACCAGCCAGCATTCGCGATGGGCGGGCTCGTACTTCGCGTCTGCGGCGAAGGCCGGATTCGTGGCCGTGGTCTCTGCGCTCACCCTGTCGGCGGTGCTGTTGACCGTGGACCTGTTCATCCACTGGAACCTCGTCGTCTCCGTCTATGAGGCGCTCGACGCCGGCCCGGTGGGAGGTGCCGCCCTCACCATCGCGCAGCTCGGCTTCCTGCCAAACCTGGTGGTATTTTCCCTCGCCTGGACATCAGGTGCGGGTTTCGCCATGGGCGTGGGTTCCCAGGCTGGGCCGCTGGGCACCGCAGTGGGTCCCATGCCCTCCGTTCCCGTCCTGGCCGCCATCCCGTCGGGCACCTTGGACTACGCCTTCGTGGCGTTGATCGTTCCGGTGCTGGCCGGCGTCGTGGCAGGCTGGTGGTTCCTTCGGGAGGGGGAGAACCACTTCGACGAATGGCTTGCCATCAAGATCCATGCGCGCTGGTTCACAGCAAGCGCCTCCACCCTGGTGCTCGGTGCTCTGGCCGGGCTGGCTGCGGGGGTGTTGACGATGTGCCTGGCCTGGGTGGCCCGGGGGTCCGCGGGGCTCGGCCGCCTGACCGATATCGGACCCGACCCGCTCTGGACCGGTCTGTGGGTGGCGGCCGAGGTTGGCGTCGGCGTCGTCATTGGCTACGCCGCCGGGCCCTGGCTGGAACGTGAGGAAAGCGGTGCCAGGGAACGGGATACGGAACTTGTCAGCTAGGCGCCTTGCCGGCCCGCGCTAACCCAACTTTGTGGGCAGGACATCCTGGAACTGGGTCACACACGCGTGCGTCGCCCGGTCCGTCAGTGCCCGGCCCAGGCATGCCTGGTAGTCGCGCACCTGGTCGAAAAAGACCATGGCGGTGATGATCAGCGGCACCATCACGACGGCCACCACCAGGCCGGAGATGGTGCCAATAAGAACCAGTTTTGATTCCCTTAACCGGATGGCCCGGGCCAGCAGGAATATCCCCAGCACCAGGCTGGCTGCCGTGAGGACAGTAGACAGCCACAGGTAGTTGACGTCCAGCTGGTAGACGAACAGCGCGCCGAGGACCGAGACCAAGAACATCCGGAACAGGGTCAGGGTCTTGGTGAGGGAGGCTTTTGCCGCCTCGCTGAGCGGGGGTTTGGCCCGTTGCTGCGCGCCCCGGCCCGGTTGGCTGTTCATGTTTTCCAGCGTACGCGAGCGTGCACCTAAGCTGGACCAATGCGTATCGTCGTCCTCGTCTCCGGCACCGGGTCCAATCTCCAAGCAGTCATCGACGCCGTCAAGGCGGGGGAACTCGACGTGGAGATCGCTGCGGTGGGGGCTGACAGGGAGGGAACCTTCGGCGTCGAACGCTCCGCCGCGGCAGGCATCCCCACGTTCGTGGTGGACTTCAAGTCCTACCGGGACCGCGCAGACTGGAACGCCGCCCTGACCGACGCCGTAGCCGCCTTCAAACCTGACGTGGTGGTGTCCTCCGGCTTCATGCGGATCGTCAGCCCGGAATTCATCGACGCCTTCAACGGCAAGTACCTGAACACCCACCCTGCGCTGCTTCCGGCGTTTCCCGGGGCCCACGGCGTACGGGACGCCATGGCCTACGGCGTGAAGGTGACCGGCTGCACGGTGCACTGGGCCGACGCCGGCGTGGACACCGGGCCCATCATCGCCCAGGAGGCCGTGACCATCGAGGACTCGGACACCGAGGAGACCCTGCACGAGCGCATCAAAGTGGTGGAGCGCCGGCTGTTGGTGTCCACCCTGGCGGCGCTGGCCTCTGCCGGCGCCTGAGCATCCGAAACCAGGCCGTACCGACGCGCTTCTTCCCTCTCGACGCGCAGATTCCCTGACGCGCATTGTATGCAGGGGCGTCAGGGAACTTGAGCGTCGAATTCGAATCTGGGCGCGGCCGCCTGCCTGCTACTCGAGCCGGCGCTGCCGGGTTTCAGGGGAAAAGAAGGCCATCCACAGCACGGACACCAGCACCAGGGCACCGGCCAGCGCAAAAGACGTGGCAAGGCCCAGCTCCGGCCAGAAATAGTTGGCGAAAATCAGCGGCCCAAAGCCGGCGCCCAGCCGCGAGAACGTGGACGCCCAGCCGAAGCCGCTGCCTCGCAGCTCGGTGGGGTACAGCTCTGAAACGTACGCGTACAGCACGGGGATGGCCACCTGGACCACGAACCCGAACACCAGCAGCCAGAACACCGCCGCCGTCGGAATATCAACCACGAACGCCACGATCACCAGGGTCAGGGCGGACAGCGGCCCGGTGATGGCGAGGATCCACTTGCGTCCCACCCGTTCCACGAGCACCGCTGCCACCACCACGCCAAGGAAGCCGACGGCGGCCATGGACGCCGTGGTGACGAACGCCTTGTACTCCGCGAACCCGGCGCTGATCAGGATCCTCGGCATCCATGTCAGGGACAGGTAGTAGACCAGGAGAATGCTGAAGAACAGGGCCCAGGCGGCTGTGGTGATCTTCCAGTTGAACTGCCAGACGGACCGCAGCTGCCTCCAGGCGCTGCCGGCCGAAAGCCTCGGCGCGTCCTTGGCATCGGGCAGGCTGTAGGCCCGGGTTTCGGCGCCTGTGGCCACCACCAGCCCGTCAATGATCCTCGCCGCTTCCTCCCGCCTGCCCTTGCGGATCAAGAACAACGGGGACTCCGGGACGCTCCGCCGGACCCAGAAGACGAGCAGTGCCGGCAGCACCATCACCAGCATGGTCAGGCGCCAGTCACCGTTCAGGGCCACCAGCCCGGCGGAGACGAACCCTGCCAGGGCGGCGCCGATGGGCCACCAGCCGTCCATGGCGGTCAGGACCTTGCCGCGCTGCTTCCTTGGCGTGAACTCACCTACCAGGGCGTAATCCACCGGAATGCAGCCGCCCAGGCCGAAGCCCGCCAGGAACCGGAAGATGCAGAACCACATGAAGTCGGGGGAGAAGGCGCCCAACACCGTGAAGATGGAAAACAGGAGCAACGTGGCCGTGAACGCCTTCTTGCGGCCTGCCGTATCCGCGATGGTGCCCCAGGCGAACGCGCCCAGTGCCATTCCGATCAGGTTGGCCGTACCTACCCAGGCGGCCTCGCCCGGTGTCAGCGCCCAGTGCGTGGACAGGAGCGGGATGAGGATGCCGTTCAGGGTCACATCCCAGGCGTCGAACATGAAGCCAAGTCCCCCGATCAGGAAGATCCTGCCCTGGACTTTCCACCGCCAGGGCAGTTCCTGGACCACCTGTTCGCCGCTGGGCACAGTGGTGTAAGTATTCATCGCCGCCTCCTGCTGAAGACTCTATCCGGGCCTGCAGACGTTCACACTCCGGCGCACACAAGGGGTAACCGCTGCCTTCGCGATAAACTGGCCCTATCCCCACCAACCGCGGCGTTGTTCCGCGAGATAAGACGGAGACATTTGTGAGCTTCACGCAGCATGAACGCGTATCCATTGACCGTGTACCCATCCGCCGGGCCCTCATCTCGGTTTACGACAAAACCGGTCTGGAGGAGCTCGCCACAGGCCTGCACGCGGCCGGCGTGAAGCTCGTCTCCACCGGTTCCACGGCCAAGAAGATCGCCGCCGCGGGCATCCCCGTCCAGGAGGTGGAGGAAGTCACCGGCTCCCCGGAAATGCTGGACGGCCGCGTCAAGACGCTCCACCCGCGTGTTCACGGCGGCATCCTGGCCGACCGTCGGGTCCCGGCCCACATGGAAACGCTCGCCAGCATGGACATCGAGGCCTTCGACCTCGTTGTGGTGAACCTCTACCCGTTCGTGGAGACGGTGAAGTCCGGCGCCGCACAGGACGACGTCGTTGAGCAGATCGATATCGGAGGCCCGGCGATGGTTCGCTCGGCCGCGAAGAACCACGCCGCCGTCGCCATTGTTGTGGACCCGTCCTTCTACGGCCAGGTGGTGGCGGCCGCTGCCGCCGGCGGCTTCGACCTGAAGACGCGCCGACGCCTCGCCGCCAAGGCGTTCGCGCACACTGCCGCTTACGACAATGCCGTGGCCATTTGGACCGCCAGCCAGTTCCTGGATGAGGACGGCGACGGCGTCATCGACTGGCCCGCCTATGCCGGCCTGTCCCTGGAGCGCTCGGAGGTCCTGCGCTACGGCGAGAACCCGCACCAGCAGGCGGCACTCTATGTGGACAAGGCCGCTCCGGTTGGCATCGCCCAGGCGGACCAGCTGCACGGCAAGGCCATGAGCTACAACAACTTCGTTGACGCCGACGCCGCCCTGCGCGCCGCCTACGACTTCAGCGAACCCGCCGTCGCCATCATCAAGCACGCCAACCCGTGCGGTGTTGCCGTTGGTTCGGCGGATGCCACTGACCCCATCGCCGACGCGCACGCCAAGGCCCACGCCTGCGACCCCGTCTCCGCGTTCGGTGGCGTCATCGCGGCCAACCGCACCGTCACCGCGGGCATGGCCAACACGGTCAAGGACATCTTCACGGAGGTTGTCATCGCCCCCGGCTTCGAGCCCGAGGCCGTGGAGATCCTGTCCAAGAAGAAGAACATCCGTCTGCTTGCCCTCCCCGAAGGCTACGGCCGGTACCCCACGGAGTTCCGCCAGGTTTCCGGTGGCATGCTGGTACAGGTCAGCGACAAGGTGGACGCTGACGGCGACAACCCCGCAAACTGGACCCTCGCGGCTGGTGAGGCCGCCGACGAAAAGACCCTCGCGGACCTCGCCTTCGCCTGGACCGCGTGCCGTGCAGCGAAGTCAAACGCCATCCTGATTGCCGACAACGGCGCCGCCGTGGGCATCGGCATGGGCCAGGTCAACAGGCTCGATTCATGCCGCCTCGCCGTGGAGCGGGCCAACACCCTGGGCGTGAAGGTTGAGTCCGACGTCGAAGGTGCCGGCGGTGCCTCGAATGCGGACGCGAGCGGCGCACCGGAGCGGGCCCGCGGCGCCGTGGCGGCCTCGGATGCCTTCTTCCCGTTCGCCGACGGCCTGCAGATCCTGGTCGACGCCGGTGTCCGCGCCGTGGTCCAGCCGGGCGGATCCGTCCGCGACGAGGAAGTCATCGCGGCAGCCAACGCCGCGGGGATCACCATGTACTTCACCGGAGCCCGGCACTTCTTCCACTAATCCCCACCGGCTCCCTAACCTCGCTGCGCTCGGCCAGGGGACCCTGCCGGCGGGGCCCCAGGGCAGTGGATGATGGATAAAGTGTTTAACGACGACGGCGCCCGTCCCCTTCACAGGGACGGGCGCCGTCGTCGTTGTGCTGGCCTACTCCTTGTCACCAGGGCCGGCCTCCGGCTTGGGAAGCCGAATTTCCCGGGGCTTGGATTCCGCCATCCGCTCCTCGGTCCAGTACTCGAGGACTTCCTCGCTGGACTGGTCAAGATCTATGTGGCTGACGGGGTCCTCGTCCGAAGCCGGCTCCCTAGGATTTTGCTGCACGCTTGTACGTGTCCTGGATAACCGAGCCCCAGTACGGGCCGTACATCACAGCTGAACCGTTGTAGCCGTAGCTGTTGATCGAGTTCTGCAGGCCGTCGGAGCCGATGCCGATGAACCACGGACCGCCCGAGGAACCGCCCGTCATGTCGCAGGGAATGCCCTGGGTGTCGAACTGCGGGTTGTTGGGATCATTCGTGGCCGTACCGGTGCAGCTCCACAGGGACGTGCCGTCGAACGGCGAGGCCTGCGGGTAGCCGTAGGCGGTGTAGGTCAGTCCGCGGGCCTGGTTGAAGGCAGTACCCGAGCCGCCGACGACGTCAGTGAGGTTCTGGCCGTTCAAGGGGTTCATGACGGCGAAGCCGGTGTCATAGGTCATGTCGCCATTGGAAACCCACTGGGTCGGGGCGTACAGGGCCTTCGCAGTCCACTTGCCGTATGGTGCCGCGCCGTTGTCGTATGCGGGCACGAAGACGAAGTTGGTGGCGTAGGCGCCACTCTCGTTCACACAGTGTCCGGCCGTGGCCACGGTGCTGCCGTTCGTGGAGGAGACAGCGTTGCCGGAGCACACGTAGTTGGTTGTGCCCAGGGTGAAGAAGACCTTCCCGATGTGGGAGACAGGATTCTCGCTCTTGGCAATGGTCGGCTTGCCCTTGGTTCCCTTGGTGGTGGAGGGCTTGCCCTTCTCCACGACAGCGAGGCTGGAGCGGTTGCCGCGCTCGAGCGCCTTGCCCGCCAGGGTGTCACCCGGAATGGCGCTTTGCATCCGCTCGGGGGTCCAGTAGTAGTCAGCTGCGCCGCCGGCGTCGACGGTGATGCTGGCAACCGAGGGGGTTGTCTTCCCATCGGACGGGGCGGGGGAGGCGGAAGCCCCGCCGGCTGAGGTGAGGGCCAGCACGGCGGCTGCGGAGAAGGTCAGGAGGCCGGATGCCAGGGACCTGGTACGTATCATTGTTGTCCTGTCTGAACGGGGTTGGGCCCGGATCGGGGGTGACTTAGCGAACTTATCGCCAGGCGCCACGTTTGTACACACTCGTGACCAATCATCCAGCGGCTGCGGCCGGCCCGGCACCCCGTGCAGCCCACCGCTTGCGATAGTGGCCGGGGCACCCTGGTGCGTGCCGCCGTCGGGCGTTCTCCATCGCTGTAATGCTGCTCTCAGCGGGGTAATCCGGGCGCCCCGTTAAGGTTCAAGCCGGCGTCCTCGGGTAAGTTGTACTTGGTGAAATAGACAGAATTTTCACAACCAAGCCGACCCACAGGGAGACGCCCGCGCATGTCCAAGATTATCTACACCCACACCGACGAAGCGCCGATGCTGGCTACCTATTCGTTCCTGCCCATCATCGAGGCTTTCGCTTCGACTGCAGGTGTGGAGGTGGAGACCCGCGACATCTCGCTCGCCGGCCGCATCATTGCCGTGTTCGGTGACTACCTCACCCCGGAGCAGCAGATCGGTGACGCCCTTGCTGAACTCGGTGAGCTGGCGAAGACGCCGGAAGCCAACATCATCAAGCTGCCCAACATCAGCGCCTCCATCCCGCAGCTGAAGGCGGCCATTGCAGAGCTGCAGGGCCAGGGCTACGCACTGCCGGACTACCCGGACAACCCCACCTCGGATGAAGAGACCGCCGTCCGCTCGCGCTACGACAAGATCAAGGGCTCCGCAGTGAACCCGGTCCTGCGTGAAGGCAACTCGGACCGCCGTGCGCCGCTGTCCGTGAAGAACTACGCCCGCCAGAACCCGCACTCCATGGGCGCCTGGACTGCGGACTCCAAGACCAACGTGGCCACCATGGGCCAGGACGACTTCCGTTCCAACGAGAAGTCCGTTGTGATCGAGTCCGAGGGCACCATCGCCGTCCAGCTGGTCCGTGAGGACGGCTCGGTGAAAGTCCTGAAGAAGGCCTTCCCGGTGCTGGCCGGCGAGGTCATTGATGGCACCGTGATGCGTGCCGCCGCCCTGGACGAGTTCCTGAAGGCCCAGGTTGCCCGTGCCAAGGAAGAGGGCGTGCTGTTCTCCGCACACCTGAAGGCCACCATGATGAAGGTTTCGGACCCGATCATCTTCGGCCACGTGGTGAAGGCATACTTCTCCGAGCTCTTCGAGACCTACGGCAAGCAGCTCAATGCCGCCGGCATCAGCCCCAACAATGGCCTGGCCGCCATCCTGAGCAGCCTCGAGGACCTGCCGGCGGACGTCCGCGAGGGCGTCCAGAACCTGATCAAGAAGGGCCTGGAAGACGGCCCCGCGCTGGCCATGGTGGACTCCGACAAGGGCATCACCAGCCTGAACGTGCCCTCCGACATCATCGTCGACGCCTCCATGCCGGCCATGATCCGCACCTCCGGCCACATGTGGGGCCCGGACGGCAAAGAAGCTGACACCCTGGCGGTCCTGCCGGACAGCTCCTACGCAGGCATCTACCAGGTGGTCATCGATGACTGCCGTGCCAACGGCGCCTACGACCCCACCACCATGGGCACCGTCCCGAACGTGGGTCTGATGGCTCAGGCAGCCGAAGAGTACGGCAGCCACGACAAGACGTTCGAAATCCAGGAAGCCGGCAAGGTGCAGATCGTTGACGGCAACGGCAACGTCCTGATCGAACACGACGTCGCCCCCGGTGACATCTGGCGCGCCTGCCAGACCAAGGACGCCCCCATCCGCGACTGGGTCAAGCTGGCCGTCACCCGCGCCCGCGCCTCGCAGATGCCTGCCGTGTTCTGGCTGGATGAAGAGCGCGCCCACGACGCCAACCTGATCGCCAAGGTCAACGAGTACCTGAAGGACCACGACACCGAGGGCCTGGACCTCCAGATCATGTCCCCGGTCAAGGCCACCGCTTTCACCCTGGAACGGATCCGCAAGGGCGAGGACACCATCTCCGTCACCGGCAACGTGCTCCGCGACTACCTCACGGACCTGTTCCCCATCCTGGAACTGGGCACCAGCGCTAAGATGCTCTCGGTTGTCCCGCTGATGAACGGCGGCGGACTCTTCGAGACCGGCGCCGGCGGTTCCGCCCCCAAGCACGTCCAGCAGTTGCTCAAGGAAAACCACCTGCGCTGGGACAGCCTGGGCGAGTTCCTTGCACTTGCCGTCAGCTTCGAGCACCTGGCCACCACCACCGGCAACGCCCGGGCACAGGTACTGGCCGATACCTTGGACCGCGCCACCGGCACGTTCCTGCTGGAGAACAAGTCGCCCAGCCGCCGCGCCGGCGAGCTGGACAACCGCGGCAGCCACTACTTCCTGGCCCGTTACTGGGCTGAGGAACTGGCCAAGCAGACGTCCGACGCCGACCTTGCCGCCGCGTTCAGCTCCATCGCCAGTGAGCTGTCTTCCAAGGAAGAAACGATCGTTGGCGAGCTGGCTGAGGTCCAGGGTTCACCCGTGGACATCGGAGGCTACTACCGCCCGGAGGACGCCAAGGCTTCCGCCGTGATGCGTCCGTCCGCCACCCTTAACAAGGTCATCGCCAGCCTGGCCTAGCCTGCCCCCTGCTGCGGCAGCCACAAAAGAGGCGGTGCTCCGGATGATTCCGGAGCACCGCCTCTTTGCATGCCAGCCTCATGGCGTGGGTTAGTTCTTGCCCTTGCCCTTGTCGCCGCCGTTGTTCTTGGCGGTGTCCGCCGCGCCGCTGCCCGAACCACCTTGGGCGGGAGCGGGTTGGGAGGCGGGTGCATCCGCTGTGGCGGAGGGGCTCTGGGCCGCTTTCTGCGCTGCTGTCCGCGCGTCCTCGGCGGCTTTCGCGGCAGCTTGCTGGGCGGCAACGGCGTCGTTGAGATCTGCCCTGACGGCACTGGCGACGGTGGTGATGCTGTGGCTCCGTTCCTCCGAAACCTGGCCCTTCGCCGCTGCCGCCGAGAGATCGGACTCAAGCCCGTCCAGCGCCTTGAGGGCTGAGGCAGGATCGTCCTGTGAGGCCGCCTGTGTAACTTCCAGTACCCGGGCCTGGAACTGGGTGGCGGCTTCCCGTTGCAGGCCGGTCCCGGGGGAGGCACACGCACCCAGGAGGGCGGCGGCCAGCAGCGCCGCGGAGCCGGCCACGGCCAACCGCACCACGGCAGTCCAGCGCAACGTCAAGGGGCCACGCTCTTCTGGAGTTCCTTCAGATGGTCGCCCAGGGTGCCCGTGACGGTGGGATAGGGCACGACGTCGGCGGGCCGGGCGGACACGCTGATCATCACCGCTGCGGCGGCTGCGGCAACCACCAGGATGCCGAGGACCACTGCCAGCCAGAACCGTTTGCGCCAGAAGAACCGGCGCAATCGGGAGGCGTTTTTCTCCGGCGGCCGCCGCGCGACGGCCGGGGCCGTTGCGTTGCGATCGGCCGCTCCGGCGGGTGCAGACGCTTCGCGCAGCTCCTCCACCGATTCTTCGGCGGTGATGGACGGCGGGTGGAAGGGCATAGCGGGCAGCACCCTGGTGGTCTCCGCGGCAAGCTCGCCGGGCGTGGAGGCGGGCGAGACCAGGGCGTGACGCAGCGAGGTCTCGATGTCGGCGGCGGTTGGCCGTTCGAGTGGCTCGATGGAAGTCATGGAGCGGATGAGCTCAGCCCATTCGGCGGGGACGTCGTCGGGAATTTCCGGGGCGCGATGCAGCCGGGCAACAGCGGATTCCACCGCACTGCCGGGGTACTCCACGGTGCCCTTGATGCACTCAAGCAGAACCAGTCCCAGGGAGTAGATGTCGGTTGCCGACGACAGGGGCTTGCCGAGGGCCTGCTCGGGGCTGAGGTAGGCGGCGGTGCCTACCATTGTCCCGGTGGCGGTGAGCCTGGTGGAGTCGACGATCCTCGCGATGCCGAAGTCGGTGAGTTTGGGGCGCAGGGGCTCGCCGGGACGGATCTGGACCAGGAGGATGTTGCCGGGTTTGACGTCGCGGTGGATGATGCCCAGGCCGTGCACGTAGGCCAGGGCATCGGCGATTCCTGCGCCGATAACGGACAGTTCTTCCAATGGCACCCGGCTGTGCCGGATGCGGCCGCGGAGATCCTGGCCCTCGACGAGCTCCATGGTCAGGAAGGGCCTGGGTTCGTCCGGAATCCGGTCGTCGATTCCAGCGTCGAACAGTGTGACCAGCCCCGGATGGTTGAGCGTGGCGAGCAACTGGATCTCGGCTTCCTGGCGCTTGAGCTCATCCGCGTCCGGGGCCTGCGGGGCGAAGAGTTTCAAGGCGACGTCGCGGCCGAGGTTTTCGTCGTGGGCACAGTACACCGATGACATTCCGCCCCGGCCTATTACCTCACTCAAACGGTAACGTCCGCCGACCACTTCATTCTTGATGGAGCTAGGCGATTCCGCCACCATGACCGTTCCTCCCGGTGCGCTGCGGCACTGTCGTACCCCAAATTATACGAGGGGCGCAGTGAAACCACAGATTGACCTTGGCTTTGGCAATGCGGCACGCCAACGGCCCGGCGGCTGGTAAAAGCATTTCCGCCGGACCATTGGCTACAAGGACATGTGTGCTGATGACATGTTTTGTGTTGCGCTCACGTTGTTTGGGGTGGGTGTCCTCCTCTCGCCGGCCCGCACGACGCAGCCGCTTCAGGCGCCTGTGTGCGGGCGTTACTTATCCTGCAGAGACGGGCCTCAAGAGACCTTGCGCTTGCGGAGAGCCAGGAGTCCTGCCACCAGGAGCAGCAGGGCCAGGGGCACCAGGGATCCATCCCAGCCGGTCTTGGCGAGGCTGGTGTTGGCTGTCCCGGTGTTGCCGAGGGCGGAACTTCCCGTGGCAGGGTTGCTGAGCGGGGCCGTGACGGTGGCGATGGCTCCGCTGACGGCCCTTGAGCCTGCGGAAGCTGCCGGGACGTCGCCCGTGCCCGCGTTGTTGGTCCCGGGGTCAAGGGTGCCGGCATCGCTGGCCGGGCCATCGCTGCCGTTGCCCGCAGGATCGCCTGCGCCGGGGGTGCTGGTTCCCGGATCAAGGGTTCCGGAATCTCCGGTGGTGCCGTCGGCCGGGCCTGTGGTGCCCGTGCTGTTGTCAACGCCAAGTCCGGTGCCGAGATCAATGCCGAGGTCGGCGGCGGCATCCAGGCCGCCACTGCCTGCAGTTCCGGTGCCCAGGTCAACGCTGGCATCGACTCCACTCGCCGTGTCACCGGTGGTGTTGGTGCCGAGGCCGAGGTTGACGTCTGCCGCGGCTGCCAGGTCGGTGGTTCCGGTGGTTGCGGGGTCGGCGGCGGTGCCGAGGGTTACGGCTGCGTCGACGGCGAGGCCGGTGGTGCCGGTGGTTGCGGGGTCGGTGGCGGTGCCGAGGTTTACGGCTGCGTCGACGGTGGTCCCGGTGCCTGTGTTGGTGCCGAGGCCGAGGTTGACGTCCGCTGCGGCGGCCAGGTCGGTGGTCCCGGTGGTTGCGGGGTCGGTGGCGGTGCCGAGGGTTACGGCTGCGTCAACGGTGGCGGTTCCTGTGCCGGTGGCGTTGGTGCCGAGGCCGAGGTTGACGTCTGCCGCGGCGGCCAGGTCGGTGGTCCCGGTGGTTGCGGGGTCGGTGGCGGTGCCGAGGGTTACGGCTGCGTCAACGGTGGCGGTTCCTGTGCCGGTGGCGTTGGTGCCGACGCCGAGGTTGACGTCCGCTGCGGCGGCCAGGTCGGTGGTGCCGGTGGTTGCGGGGTCGGTGGCGGTGCCGAGGGTTACGGCTGCGTCGACGGTGGTCCCGGTGCCTGTGCCGGTGGCATTGGTGCCGAGGTTGACGTCCGCTGCGGCTGCCAGGTCGGTGGTGCCGGTGGTTGCGGGGTCGGTGGCGGTGCCGAGGGTTACGGCTGCGTCGACGGTGGTCCCGGTGCCTGTGCCGGTGGCGTTGGTGCCGAGGTTGACGTCCACGGCGGCGGCGACGCCCGTTGAGCTCGACGGCGTTGGGTCACCCAGCAGGCCCAACGACGTCGAATCAGTGGGCGCCGCCGAGATGAGGGCGGACGCGGAAAGGTCAGTCCCGCTGGTTGTGTCCGCTGCGTTTGCGGCGGTGCAGCCGAAGGCCAGAAGGCCGCCGGCAAAGAGGGTGCCAAGCAGCCCCCTGCGAAGGTTGGTACTCATGGTGATTACTCCTGAAAAGTTGAGGTTCGGGCGCGCGATCCGCTGCCCGTTATGCCACGTGTTGCCCGAAAAGGGCAGGCGGCCTCAACTAGTCAGGTGAAGAACCGGGGTCGAACGATACCGGAGCAGGGAGGTGCTCGGAAGCCTCCCCGGCGGGGGCTGCGCCGGGGTGTTCAAAACCAAAGTCGAACGGGCTAAGCCACGCGGCGGCCCCGGACGGACCTCCGGATGATCCGCCGCTGCCCGTACCGGACGCAGGGACCGCAGGAACCCGGTCAGGCAGCTGCGCCGGGTCAACGGGAAGGGATTGCCCGGAATCAGGATCAGCGGAGGCAGGCATTGCCGAATACTGCCCGAATATGCTTGCCAGGGCAGCATTACCCGTGGTCTGCAACCTGGCGTCGTCCCAGACCCCAAGCTCGTTCAGCAGCGCCCCGGAATCCGGGCCCGGTTCCGACGGTGTTTCCAGGGCGGCCGCGGGCGCTTCCAATGGCGCAGGCTGGGCAACCTCAGGATCCGCGATGACCACGGCAGGAAGATCTGCTTTTAGGGCGTTGATGGGCGGAGCAGGAAGGGCCACTGTGGAGGCGCCGGTCAGGAGATCAGAAATGGGCTGGAGCACGGGAACGGCCTCGGCTGCGGGGGCCACAACCACCTGCACCGCCCCGGTCGTCGCGGCATCGGCAACCTCAGCAAGCGGAGCAGACACTGTGGAAACAGTTCCCGGCGGAACCACCTGCTCCAGCACGGGAGCGCCCGCGATGGCGTTGTCCGCCAGTCCGGAAATCCGTGCGGCTACAGGTTGCGCCAGCCCGGGTTCAGCAGTAACTCCCGCCGCGGAGCCGGCAGGAGGCGGTGAAACCGTATCCGCAAGGCTATGGGCCAGGGATAGAACCGTGCCGGTGGCACCGCCTGGGAGGGACGAGGAGTCCGATCCGGCGTCGGCGGATGCTGCCGTGGACGAAAGCGTCAGCCACATGACTGCCGCTGCCCCGGCGAGGAGGGCCGGGCGCATGGCACGCCATGGCGAACTCATTCGAGCCATACGTACCACCCCCCAGTGACCGGTGCAATCGATGCTGTCTACAGGGTAGGACCGGACATTCCGGGAAGTCTAGGGGTTGGCGCAAACAATCGTGGAAATCGGCCCAAGCGCTAGTGGCTGTCGTTGGGGTACGTTACGCCCAATTGCGCGCGGACGCCGTCGAACAGCCGCATCGTGTTCAGCGAATCCTCGAGAGGCATCACCGGGCTTTCGGTGAGTCCCTGTTGGACACACCGCATCACTTCGCGCAGTTCGTAGGTATAGCCCTTTCCCACAACGTCGAACGTTTCCATCCGGCGGTTTTCCCACCCATTGGCGATGATGAGTTCGCGCGGACTGTTGATGGATCCGACGCTCTGCAGGAACCCCAGGCTTCCGGCAACAGTGGCGGTCCGGGGACCATGCGCCAACAGCGATGAGCTGAGTTGGACCTGGGCTGCGTGGCTGTAACCGAGAGTCATCGCGTTTTGGGCGTCCACGCCGTCGTCGTTAACGAACCCCGTGGCGCTCACAGTCTGGGGAAAGCCAAGGGTGCCAAGCGCCCAGAGGAGTGGATAAACGGACAAATCCAGCAGCGCACCGCCGCCGTCTTCGCGCGCCCAGAGCCTGGCGGTGGGTGAGTACGGCGCAGGAAAGCCGAGGTCGGCGCTGATCCAGTGGATATCGCCCAGTTCACCCGAAGCGGCAATTTCGAAAGCCCGCTGCATTGAGGGCAGGAACCGGCTCCAGACTGCTTCCATCAGGAACAGCTTCCGGCTCCGGGCAACATCGATGAGCTCGGCCGCTTCGCGGGCGTTGATGGTGAAGGCTTTTTCGCACAGCACATGCTTGCCGGCGTTGAGGGCGGCGAGGACAATCTCGTGATGCTGCGCGTGCGGCGTTGCGACGTAAACCACGTCCACAGCGTCATCGGCGAGGAGCCGCTGGTAGCCGGGAACACCGTCGTCGTCCCCGTAGGCTTTCTCAAAATCGTAGGCAACTGCGAACGCGTCCGCGGAGTCCTGCGCCCGGGAACTGACGGCGTACAGCCGGGCGTCCCGGAGCAACGCGAGATCCTGTGAGACGGCGCGGGCAATGCTGCCCGTTGCGATGATTCCCCAGCGAAGCGGATCCCCCGTGGCGGACCGGGGGTCCTGGTCAGGCTGGCTGGTCAGCCATGGCGTGGCGATGGGAGCAGTCATATCGCCATCCTGTCACAGCGCTGCCGGTGGTGGGGACTGCGTAGCCAAGAGTGGACACGGGAACGGAACAAAGGGGCTCAAGGCCAGGGCGTATTGCCCGCACCTTGAGCCCCGGATGCCTTAGGCGGTGGCGGCGACGGCGGGCCGGCCCCTGACGGGTTCCTCCGTCAGCTTGCCCTGCTGCAGGCGGAAGCGGCGGTCGGTCTTGTTGGCGAGGGCCCGGTCGTGCGTCACCACGAGGATGGTGGTGTTGTGGTCCCGGCTCAGCGAGCTGAGGAGCTCGATGATGTGGTCGCCGGTTTGCTCGTCCAGGTTCCCGGTGGGCTCGTCGGCGAGGATGAGCTTGGGTTCGTTGGCCAGTGCCCGGGCAATGGCTACGCGCTGCTGCTCGCCGCCGGAAAGCCTGTTGATGCGCCGCTCATGCTTGGACGGGTCCAGCTGGACCTGTTCCAGCAACTCCTTTGCGCGCTGCAGCCGGGCTGCCTTGCGCATTCCGGCAAACTCCATGGGCAGCATGACGTTATCCACGGCTGACAGGTTGGGGATCAGGTTGAACTGCTGGAATACGAAACCAATATCGCGCCGGCGGTACTCGGTCAGTTTGGCGTCCGGCATCCTGGCGAGGCTCACACCGTTGACCACCACGTCTCCGCTGGTGGGTTTGTCCAGGGCACCCAGGAGGGACAGCAGGGTGCTCTTGCCGCTGCCGCTCTTGCCTACGATCGAGGCGAGGCTGCCTTGCTCCAGGACGAAGCTGACGTCGTTGACCGGCTTGATGGTGCGGTCACCTGAGTTGAAGGTGCGGACCAGGTTCTTGACTTCAATCATGGCTATTCTCCTCGCAGGACTTCGATGGGACGGATACGCGCCGTGAGCAGCGCGGGAACCAGGGCGCCGACGATGGCGACGCCGAACACTGCAGCAATGCCACCGGCGATGACTTCAGGTGATGCGCTCGCGGTCACGGAGTTCAACAGCTGGGAGGCGCCGCCAAAGGGACCGCCCTGGCCGCCGGGGAAGCCCCCTGCCCCGCCCGGGAACCCGCGGCCGGTGGTTGTGGCGGCAGTGGTGGTGCTGTTGCTGCTGATCAGGGCCGAAGCAATACCGCCGCTGGCGAATGATGCGATGGCGGCTCCCACTGCGCTGCCCATGGCGGCGAGCACCAGTGCTTCCAGGACGAACTGGAGGCCGATGGTGCGGTTAGGCGCGCCGATGGCTTTCAGCACGCCGATCTCGCGGCGCCGCTCCCGGACCAGCATCACCATGATGAGCAGGATAATCAGGCCTGCAGTGCCAAGGGCGGCGATGAATGCGATGAAGGAGATGTTCTTGACGCTGTCCAGGGAGCTGACGGCAGTCTGCAGGTTCTGGCCCTGTGTGACGTCTGCCTTGTCGGTGCCGAGCGCCGTTTGCAGTGCCGTCTTGGTGGAGGCCACATTGTTCATCGAGTTGACCGTCACAATCATGCTGGACAGCTCACTGGGCGTCCCGGCCAGGGTCTGGGCGGTGGGCAGCGTCACGTACACGGCGTTATTGCCGAACGCGGTGCCTGCGTCGAACAGTCCGGCGACCGTGTAGGTCTGGTCGTTGATGGTGAAGGTGGAACCGATGGCGAGGTTGTTCTTCTCAGCCAGGGTTGTGCCGAGCAGCGCGCTGGTTGATGCTGCTGAGTAGTCGCCAAGTCCGGAGCCCTGCGTGATGTTCAGCGCCTTGCCCGTGCTGTCCACCTCGGCGCCGATCCCGGTGGCGGTGATTGGCAGGGACCTGACCGCCTGCGTGCTTCCGGTGGATCCCGTGGTCCCGTTGGCCTGCTGGTTGCGGTTGCCCAGCGTGCCGGCGTCCACCGCCGCAGTCAGGCTGGTGGTCAGGGTGGCTGCGGACTGGCCGCCGGGGGCGCCCTGCCCGCCGCCGGGACCGGCCTGGCCTGTCTGGCCCGCCGCTGCCTGCGCTGCGGCTTGAGCGGCATTGCGGAGGCGGAGCGATGAGGTCCCGACGACGGCACTGACGTTGGGCACGGCAGCGGCGGTGGCTGCCTGGTCGGCGGTGAGCGGCTCCCCGCCGCCTTCAAAACCTTGCCCGCCGGCAGGGTTGACGGTCAGGACGGTGCCGACGGAGGCGTTGAGCTCCTGGACTTTAGCTCCGACTGCCTGGTTTGCCACCAGCATGGCCAGGGCCAATCCAATGGCGACGGCCAGGACCGCGACAACAGCAGCGGTGCGGACCTTGTTTCTGAAGGCATTGCCTACGCTTCGGGCGAGGACGCTCACGTTACTCCTAGGACTCAGGTGCCGGCGCGGAGGGCCGGCTTCGAATCAACCCTCCCCGGGCATGCTGTGCAGGAATCCGGCCAAACCTGTGTTTGTGCTGTGAAGTGAGATTTCCGGCAGATCGCAGGTCCTGCGGTAGGTTCACCGCGGCGGGCCGCGGCCCTTCGCCGTCGCTTAGACACCTCCCGACGCGGCGTTCCGGTCGCCGGGCGACCTCCCCGCCGCTTTGGTCGGCGATGCGCTCCTACGCGAAGAACCGCGCCCCTCCTTGTGCCCAGGCACCAGCCGGGACCAACCCCTTCTCGTAGGAGCGCATCGCGGCGCATCAGGTCCAGGAGGTCGCTCAGCGACCGATGGGGCCTCTATGCGTTGTGTCTAAGCGACGGAGAAGGGGATGGTCCCCGCGGACTGGACCACGGCCGGTTGAGCCACCGCAAACACCTATGAGGTGAGCACACTTGCCGGGCTGAAGGCTGCGCTGGCCAACCATGGCGAGCCCACGGCGCCGAAGGTGGTTTACGTCAGCGGCACCATAGACGGCAACCAGGCACCGGAGGGTCGCATCCTCGGGGAACAGGATTACGCGCCTGGATACGACATCACCAAGTACATGTCCTGCTTCGGGCCGGAGGGCAAGGTGTGGAGCGACCAGGCCTTCGATTACTGCAAAAAGCAGCGCCAACTGCGCCAGACGGGCAGCAACAACATGAAGCGGCAGATCGAGGTCAGCATCCCCAGCAACACCACCCTCGTCGGGGTGGATGGCGGCGCTGGCTTCGTGGGCGCCAACATCGTGATCCTTAGCGCCTCGAACGTGGTCATTCGCAACCTCAGCATTGAAGCGCCCGTGGATTTCTTCACCACATGGTCTCCCGACGACGGCGACGGAGCCTGGAACGCGCGCTTTGATGCTGTCTCTTCAGTGACGTCCAACCACGTTTGGATAGACCACGTCCACCTGTCCGACGGCAGGTTCCCCGACAGTGAGGCGCCGATGGGTTTCCGGAACAAGCCTGCCAATCGGCACGATGGACTGCTGGACCTTAAGGACGGCACCGATTTCGTCACCGTTTCGAACAGCAGCCTGTCCAACCACGACAAGACCATGCTCCTGGGATCGGGTGATGAGCACGTGGACAAGGACGGCGGGAAGCTTCGTGTCACATATATCGGAAACCTCTTCGAGAACATCCAGCAGCGCGGACCGCGCGTACGCTTCGGCGAGGTCCATGTGGTGAACAACTACTTCGTTGGCAGCACGGATGATCCCGAGTACCCCATGATCAGCGAAGGGCAGGGCGGCCACAGCTACTTCCTCGGCGCCGGCTATGAATCACGGATCTATTCCGAACGCAATGCCTTCGAATACACCGGACCCGGCGCTGACCAGAGCGTCATGGTCAGCAGCTACAACGGCAACCGTTTCAGCGATACGGGGTCGTGGTTCAACGGGTCCGAAGCCGATCTGAACGCCGTCGCCCGTGCCTCCTTTGAGCAACATCGTGCGGAGGCTCTGGCTGGGGCGGAAGAGACCGGAACTCCTGCCGCGGACTGGACCGGCTGGGACTTCACCACGGATGTGGGCTGGAATCCTGCCGACGCCTACGGCTACAAGGCATTCACCACACCGGAGGCCGTGAAGAACCACGCACTGCAGTTCACCGGACCGGGAGTGCTCCGGGTCCAGCAGTAGGCAGACGCGGGAAAGCCCGGCCCACTTCACACGAAGGGACCGGGCTTTCCTGCTGCCGGTTCTATCCGGCTCTCCTAAAGGGCGCTACTTGGTGATCGGGCCGAGGACGGGATCGTCGACGTAGGCCGTCTTCACATTGTCCTTGGTCACGATGACCGGGGGCAGGAGGTAGGCCGGAACGGTCTTCACCTTGTTGTTGTAGGACTTGTCGTCGTTGATCTCAGGCGTCTTGCCGGCCTGGAGATCCTTGACCATGGTGATTGCGTGCTCCACGAGCTTGCGGGTGTCCTTGTTGATGGTGGAGTACTGCTCCCCGGCAAGGATGGACTTGACCGATTCAACCTCGGAGTCCTGTCCGGTCACGATCGGCAACGGCTTGCCGGCAGCCTTGACCGAGGTCAGGATTGCACGGGCCAGGGTGTCGTTCGGGGACAGCACGCCGTCCAGTGAGGCACTGGTGTAGCTGCCGGCCAGCAGGGTGTCCATGCGCTTCTGGGCGTTCTCGGCCTTCCAGCCCTGGGTGACGGCCTGTTCGAACGTCTTCTGGCCGGAGACAACGTTGAGGGTCTTGTCGTCGATCTTCGGCTGCAGGACACTCATGGCGCCGTCGAAGAAGACCTTGGCGTTGGCATCATCAGGGGAGCCCGCGAAGAGCTCGATGTTGTACGGCCCGTTCGGCTTCTTGGTCTTCAGACCGTCCAGCAGGGCCTGGCCCTGCAGTACGCCGACCTTGAAGTTGTCGTAGGCCACGTAGTAGTCCACGTCCGGCGTGTTGAGCAACAGCCGGTCATAGGCAATGACAGTGGCGCCGGAGTCCTTGGCCTGCTTCAGCTGCGTGCCCAGCTGGGCGCCGTCGATGGCACCCACGATGATAACCTTCGCACCCTTGGTGATCATGGCGCTGATCTGGTTCTGCTGCTCCGAAACGCCGCCATTGGCGAATTGGACGTCGGCCTTGAAGCCGGCTCCGTTGAGCCCATCGTTGAACAGCTTCTCCGCGAGGACCCAGTTCTCGCTGGTCTTCTGGGGAAGCGCGACGCCGATGTCGGAGTTCTGGGGAAAGCCGCTGGCGCCGCTGCTGGATCCGCTGCCGGAATTGTCAGCGCGGCCGCAACCCGTCAGAGCCAGGGCCGCAATCGCAGCAACTGCCGCAGCCTTTCCTGTTTTACCAAACATTCGCATTGTTGGGGTTCTCTTTTCTTTGTGTTGGATAACTCGATCAGGATGCGGGTCTCAGGCTTCCCTGGCGATCGCTTCCTTGGTGGAGGTGGTCTCGTCGGGTTGGAGCGGGTTGCTCGGGCCACCGCCGGAGGAGCGGTTGAAGTTCCTGGTCAGCATGCCAATGATCGACGTCTTGCCCTGCGACTTGTTGTAGACATCGAAGGCGACCGCGATCAGGAGTACCAGGCCCTTGATGATCTGGGTCAGGTCGGCGCCGACGCCGAGGAGTTGGAGTCCGTTGTTCAGGACCGCCATGACGAGGCCACCGATGATGGATCCGATCACGGTGCCCACGCCGCCGGTCACGGCTGCGCCGCCAATGAAGACTGCAGCAATGGCGTCGAGTTCCCAGCCGACGCCGTCGAACGGGCCGGAAGCGGTGGAGCGGCCCACGAAGATCATGCCGGCCAGGCCGGCCAGGATGGACATGTTCATCATCACCAGGAAGTTGACCTTCTTGGACTGGACGCCGGAGAGCTCAGCCGCATGGCGGTTGCCACCCACAGCGTATATATGGCGTCCCACCACGGTCTTGGAAGAAATGAATCCATAAATCAGGACCAGGACCGCGAGGATCAGGCCGGGGATGGGGAAGGAGGTTCCGGGACGGCCGGTGGCGAAGAGGTCTGTGGCGTACAGGATGGCGGCGCAGATCAGGACCAGCTTCAGGACAACCACCCAGGTTTCGGGAACCTCGGCGCCCAGGGCCTTGGCCGTGCGGCGCCGGCGGACTTCGCTGAAGATGACGTAGGCCACGGCTGCGAGGCCGATCAGCACCGTGAGGTTGTTGTAGGACGTATTGGGGCCGACCTCAGGCAGGTAACCGGAGCCCAGGTACTGGAAATCCTGTGGCACGGGAATGGTGTTGGACTTGCCAACGAACTGGTTGAAGCCGCGGAACAGGAGCATGCCGGCCAGGGTCACGATGAAGGCTGGAATGCCCACATAGGCGGTCCACCACCCCTGCCAGGCACCAATGAGCGCGCCGAGGAGGAGGCCCACGAGGACGCCCAGGTACCAGGGGATGCCCCAGTCACGGATGGCTATCGCAACGGTGACGCCCACGAAGGCCGCCACTGAACCGACGGAAAGGTCGATATGGCCTGCGATGATCACCAGCACCATGCCGATGGCCAGGATGAGGATGTAGGAGTTGCCGTTGAAGAGGTTGATCACGTTGCCGGGGGTCAGCGTCCGGCCTTCAGTGGCTATCTGGAAGAAGATAATCAACGCCACCAGGGCAAAGATCATGCCGAATTGGCGGGTATTGCCACCAAAGAGCTTCTTGAGCGCGTTCATTGTTTCAGTCCTTGTGTCCGGAAGGTCTGGAGTGGTCCAGAGGGTCAGGCGGCGGCTTTACGGGCGGAGGTCATCAGCTTCATCAGGCTTTCCTGGCTGGCCTCGTCTTTGTTCAGGACACCGGTGATGGCGCCTTCGAAGATGGTGTAGATACGGTCGGAGAGGCCCAGGAGTTCGGGGAGCTCCGAGGAGATGACGATTACTCCCTTGCCCTGGTTGGCGAGCTGCTGGATGATGCCGTAGATCTCATACTTGGCGCCGACGTCGATGCCGCGGGTGGGTTCATCCAGGATCAGCAGGTCGGGGTCGGTGAACATCCACTTGGCCAGCACCACTTTCTGCTGGTTCCCCCCAGAAAGCTTGGCCACCCCTTCCTCAACGGAGGGCGTCTTGGTCCGGAGGGACTTGCGGTACTGTTCTGCGACGGTGAATTCCTGATTCTCGTCCACCACGAAGTGGCGGGTGATTTTCCGCAGGTTCGCCGACACCGTGGTGGTCTTGATATCGTCCAGCAGGTTCAGGCCCAGGGATTTGCGGTCCTCCGTGACATAGCCCAGCCCGGCGTCAATAGCCTGGCGGACGTTCTTGAGGACGATCTCCTTGCCGTCCTTATAAATGTGCCCGTCGATGAACCGGCCGTAGGAGCGGCCGAACACGGACCGGGCCAGTTCTGTCCGGCCGGCGCCCATGAGCCCCGCGAAACCTACGATCTCGCCGCGGCGTACGTAGAAGCTCGAGTTCTTGCACACCAGCCGGTCCTGGATGTTGGGGTGGCCCACGGTCCAGTTCTTGACCTCGAAGAACACGTCGCCGATCTTGGGGGTGTGGTCCGGGAACCGCGATTCCAGGGTGCGGCCCACCATGCCCTTGATGATCCTGTCCTCGTCGACGCCGTCTCTTTTGACATCGAGCGTTTCGATGGATTTGCCGTCGCGGATGATGGTGATGGAGTCGGCGATCTGCTCGATCTCGTTGAGCTTGTGGGAAATGATGATCGAGGTGATGCCTTTGGCCTTCAGGCCCAGCATCAGGTCCAGCAGGTGCTGGGAGTCCGACTCGTTCAGGGCGGCCGTGGGCTCGTCCAAAATAAGGATCTTCACGGACTTGTTCAGCGCCTTCGCGATTTCCACCAGCTGCTGCTTGCCGACGCCGATTTCCTTGATGGGGGTGTCGGGGTCATCACGCAGGCCCACGCGCGCCAGCAGGTCCAGGGACCGCAGGCGGGCTTCAGCCCAGTCGATCACGCCGTGTTTGGTGGGTTCGTTGCCCAGGAAGATGTTTTCCATGATGGACAGTTCGGGGATCAGCGCGAGTTCCTGGTGGATGATCACGATGCCGGCGTGTTCGCTGGCCCTGATGTCCCGGAAGTGCTGGATCTGCCCCTGGTAGACGATGTCGCCGTCGTAGCTTCCGTACGGGTAGACGCCGGACAGGACCTTCATGAGGGTGGACTTGCCGGCGCCGTTTTCGCCGCAGATGGCGTGGATTTCGCCGGCCTTAACCCGCAGGCTCACGTTCGACAAGGCTTTAACGCCGGGGAACTCTTTGGTGATGGACCGCATCTCAAGGATGACCGGATCCGTATGCGTGGTCTGGGACGTCATGAGCCCTAACCCTCCAATGCAATGACTTCTTTGTCCGGCCGGCAAAGCGCAGGGCCGTCTGAACCAAAAGTAAACTGGATCACAGCTGTTGTCGTCAAGTCTTTAACGCAATTGCCGGATAACAAAATGGTCTACGACCTACGGATCCCTGCATGTTGGAACACCAAAGCGGCCGCTCCCAGGGCTTCGGCGCGGTCGCCCAGCGAGGACATGGCCAGGGTGGTGGTTTCGCCGATCACCGGCACCGCATGCCGGATCAGCCCCCTGCGGATTGGGTCCAGCAGGATGTCGCCGAGGCCTGCCAGCGGCCCGCCCACCACGATGACTTCGGGGTTGATCAGGTTGGCCACGTTGCCAAGGGCGCGACCCACAGCCAGGCCCGCGTCGTCCACCACGCGGAGGGTTGCGGAGTCCCGGTTCAAGGCTTTCCTGACGATGTCCGCGGGCGTCAAGGGCCGGTCCTCGCCGCGGCTCAGGAGTTCGATCATGGTGGTGGTGGACGCGATGGTTTCCAGGCATCCGCGGTTCCCGCACCTGCACACCAGCCCTTGCTCGTGGATGGTGGCATGGCCGATTTCGCCGGTGATTCCCACGTTGCCGTAGTACGGCGCTCCGTTGAGGATCAAGCCGGCGCCGATGCCGGAACCGATCTTCAAAAACAGCAGGTTGCTGACCCCCGAGTGCTGCCCCCACGTGACTTCGGACCACGCGCCAAGATTCGCGTCGTTGTCAACAAACACCGGGATTCCCAGGGTTTCCTCAAGGTGCTGGAGGATGTTGATGCCCACCCATTCGGGAAGGATTGCCCCCTGCGCGACTGTACCGGTCCGACGGTCTATGGGGCCTGGAATTCCGACGCCGGCGCCCACCATGTAGCTGCGTTCCACACCGCTTTCCCGGAGCAGTTTCTCCAGCAGTTCCACCGCCGCCTGGATGCCGTCGCCTGCCTGGTGGCCGAGGGGGAGCAGTACGGATTCTTCGGCAATGACGTGGTAGCTGAGGGAGGCCAGGACCACCCGCAAGTGCCGGCGGCCGAAGTCAATGCCGACCGCCACGGCGCCGTTGCTGTTGAGCCGTACGTTCAGTGCCCGGCGGCCGGAACTGGTAATGGGTTCGGTGGAGGCCAGGCCGGAGTCCAGCATGATTTTGACGATGTTCGAGACGGTGGCGGTGGACAGCCCTGTCTGCCGGGCGAGCTCCGCCTGCGTGGACGGACCCCCCATAAGTGCCTCAATGATCCGCTGCTGGTTCAGCTGCCGCAGGGCTGACTGCGAGCCGGGGTTCTTGGGCTTGCTCCTCGTTGAGCGCGTGGTTGCGGACATGCTAAGAAGATTGCCCTATCGCTCCTCTTGCAGTCAAGAAGTTAACGCATAACGACGGGAGTACGGGGTGCGGAGGGCGGCTGGGCGGTGCCGGCTGACGCGGCCGTGCATTCCGTCCCGGCGCGGGGGTGGGCGGGTCCAAACGACCCAGCGCTGTATCGCCGCCGCTGGCTACGCTGGAGGGAGTGAACAGTCCGGCCCGTCCACTCCAAATGGACAGGCGTATAGAAGGTGGTAATGATGCTGCTGTCCGTCCTGCAGGCGAATGCCGCGGTCCTGGACGTTGAGGCCAATCTCCGGACCATTGATGTGGCCGCCAGCCGGGCCGCCCGCGCCGGCGCCGGCCTGCTCCTGACGCCGGAGCTGTTCCCCGTGGGCTACGCTCCGTTGCGGCTGCGAAACGAGCTGGACCCGGCAACCCTTCCCGCCATCCGCGATAGGCTCGCCGGAATCGCCCGCCGCAACGGGATCGCGCTCGTCTACAGCGTTCCGGCCGAAGCTGCCGAAGCCGCCGAACCAGCCGAAGCAACGGAAGCTGCCGGGACCGCCGGGGCCGGCGTCGTCAGCGAGGGCGGCTCGTCCCAGGGCATGGGCCGCGTGGGTTCTCCCGACTGGAACATATCCGCGTCCCTGGTCGATGCCACCGGCGCAGAACTTCTTCGATACGCCAAGGTGCATCTCTTCGGCGACGAGGAACGCAAGGCGTTCGTCGCGGCCAACGAGCCGCCCGCCGTCGTCGATTTCCTCGGCATTCGGACCTCGCTGCTGATCTGCTACGACATCGAATTCCCCGAAGCCGCCAGGGCGGCTGCCGCCCGCGGCGCGGAGCTGCTGCTGGTGCCCACCGCCTTGTCGGCGGGTTTTGAAACCGTGCCCCAGGTGCTTGTCCGTGCCCGCGCGCTGGAAAGCCAGCTGACCGTGGCATACGCCAACCACTGTGGCACCGAAGGGTCCTGCACGTTCGGCGGGGGAAGCGTGGTGGCGGGGCCGGATGGCCGCCTGCTGGCCGAAGCGGGAAACGCTCCGGAACTGCTTTTCGCCACGGTGGATCCGGAAGCCGTCCGCGCCGCCAGGGACGAAGTGCCGTACCTCAGGGAGCGCCGGCCGGAGCTGTACCGCGAATGGGAGGCCGGCCTTGCGCCCGAACCTGACCGGCCCGGGGATAACCTGCCCTAGCCGCTGCCCGCCATCCCATCGGTCACCCCGTCCGCGTACTGCAGCGCGATCCACAGCTCTGCCCGCACCTGCGCCTGGTTCAGGTCCATTCCGAGCAGGTCGGCAAGGACCCCGATCTGCCGCCGCACACTGTTCCGGTGAAGTCCCAGGAGCTTGGCGGAGCCGTCCCAGCTGCCGTTCTCGGTAAGCCAGCCGCGCAGGACTGCCAGCAGGGGATCGCGCCGGTCCGGTTCCAGTGCCAGGACCGGATGCAGGAGCCGTTCCGCCAGCATGGTACCGGCTTCGCGGCCCAGCAGCCCGGCCACCGACCACTGAACCTCGTCGGCGCGCACGCTTTGTCCACTTCTCTGCACTTGGCTCCGCAGGGAGCTGGCACCCTGATATGCGGCGGCCAGGCCGGTGAGTTCAGTGGGTTCTCCGATCACCAGGCGCCACCCGAGTTTCTCGACCTCGTCGAGCAGGGAGTCGTCCACCCTCAGCCGGGTCACCGCAGCGAATCCGTAGTCGGTGATTTCCACCAGCTTGGTATCGAACAGCCGCCGCCACTGCAGGAGTTCCCTGACCGGGCTGTCGCCTGCAGGCCACTCCGGAGCGTCCATCTTGATTCCCTGCACTACCCGCATGCCCGCGGACCGGGTGGAGGAAAGGCTCTGCGCCATCAGATCCCGGAGCGCGTTCAGGTGCCTGCTGCCTCCGTTCGTGAGGCTTTCGGGGTGCAACAGCACGGCCGTGGCCAGTTGGCTGGGGGCCAACGAGCCGCTGGTGCGCTGCCGGACCAACAGCTCGAGGAGGCCGACGGCGGACTGGACCACGTTGTTCTGCGCCGGTGTCAACGGGGCGTCTGAACCGAGGACCAGGGCGCCCAGGTTGGCATCCTTGGTGCTGCGCAGCGGATGGCCAACCACCAGGGCCGAGCCGGGCTGGTCGAACCCGTCCATCTCCACCCGGGGGCCGCTGCCGGACAGCAGGCGTTTAAGCATGGGTTCCAGCAGGGAAAGTTCGACGGCGGGGCTGCCGCCACCGCTGGTGCCGCGGGCCCGGATCCGGCCGTCCGCTCCCACCATCACCGCCCAGACGGGCACGCGCTGGACCAGTGCCGCCAGCAGTTCGTGTTCCGGCCTGGGGGAGAGGACTGCGCGCATTAACTGCCGGTTGGTCTCTGCCAGTTGCCGGAAGACCCTTGCATTGTCGGACTCAAGAAGCTGCGAGAACTGAAGGCCAATGGCCGCGAAGGGGAGCGATTCCGGCACTTCGAACAAGGTGAGGTTATGCCGGCGGCACGCATCGATGAGTACCTCCGGAACGGCGTCGAAGTACGGCCTGATTCCGAAGCCCAGGGCGGCCACCTTGGCGTCCACCAGCCGCCGGACGTACGCGTCCACGCTGGCGGCCGCTCCGCCGTCGCCCAGGAACGGAAGGCCCGCCGTCAGCAGGAACTCACCCTCCGGGAGGTAGGGCGTCGGATCCTCCAGCTCACTGGGCTCAACCCACCGCAGCAGCCGTCCGCCGCTGCCGCCGTCGTGGAGCGTCGTCAACAGCGGCGGCAGCTGGTCAAGGAACTGTTGCAGGGTGACGAAGCTCAGCCGGCCGGCGGCCGCGGGCTCAGGAAGCATGGCTCTTCGAGGCGGCGCATAAGCCTGCCGGGCCCGCCGCAACCGGGGTCGGGTATTGTGCATAAAGTCTCATGCCTGGCTACTATAGGTCATTTTGCACCGTCCTGAGAGTTGGCTCACATGCCAACCTTGGTGAGGGGAAACCGACAACTACTCTGAAGGGACGTCAACGGTGACTGTGCCTGTGACCACCGAAAAACCAATTGCGCCAGGAGCATCCCGGCCGCGGCTGGCGGACCAGCTCCTGCGCCGCAAACCGATCGGCCAGATGGTCAGTGAAGCTGGAAGCGGTGAGGGCGGCACCGCGCTGGTCCGCAGCTTCGGCGTCCTCCACCTCACCATGATCAGTGTTGGCGCCACGCTCGGGACCGGCATCCTGGTGATCCTTGGAGAGTCGGTGCCGCTGGCCGGGCCGGCCATCTGGATCTCGTTCGTCATTGCCGGCGTAGCCGCGCTGCTCTCCGCGGTGTCCTATGCCGAAATGGCCGGCCTGGTTCCGGTGGCAGGCTCCAGCTACTCCTATTCCTACGCCACCATGGGTGAAGGCATGGCATGGATCTGCGGGTGGTGCCTGGTCCTTGAGTACGCCGTTTCCGTGGCCGCAGTAGCTGTCGGTGCCGGCCAGTACGTCAATGAAGCACTGGCGGCGTTTGGGCAGGTGCTCCCGGATGCCATCTCCCAGCCTCCCGGCGACGGCGGACTGGTGAACATTCCGGCGATGGCCATCGTGGTACTGGCCATGGTCCTGCTGGTCCGCGGTGCCCGGGAAAGCGCATGGATCAACACGGCCGTCGTCATCATCAAAATCGGCATCCTGCTCCTCTTCTGCGCCGTCGCCTTTACCGCCTTCAACGCGGGCAACTTCGAACCGCTCATGCCCATGGGGGCCGCAGGCGTATCCGCCGCCGCATCCCGGGTGTTCTTCTCCTACATCGGATTCGACGCCGCATCCACCGCAGGCGAGGAAGCCAGGAACCCCAAGCGCGACCTGCCCCGCGCCATCCTGCTGTCCATGGTGATCGTCACCAGCATCTACGTCCTGGTGGCCGTCGCCGCTATTGGCGCCCGGCCCTGGGGCTGGTTCGACGGAACCGAAGCCGCGCTGGTCCAGATCCTCGAGGAGACCACCCACCAGCCGTGGATCGCACTGGTCTTCTCCGTGGGCGCAGTCCTTGCCATCGCCAGCATCGTGCTCACTGTCCTCTACGGCCAGACGCGCATCCTGCTCTCGATGTCCCGCGACGGCCTGGTGCCCAGGGTCTTCAGCCGCGTCTCACCCCGGACCGGCACCCCGGCCGCCGGTACCCTCATCGTGGGCATCGCCGTCGCCCTGACCGCAGGCCTCGTCCCGCTCGGCGCCCTGGCCGACGCCACCAGCATCGGGACGCTCTTCGCGTTCGCGCTGGTCAACGTCGCCGTCATCTACCTGCGCCGCAACCGCCCCGACCTGGAGCGCAGCTTCCGGGTGCCCCTGTACCCCGCCACCCCGGTGCTGGGAACGCTCATGTGCGCCTACCTGATGGCGAACCTCGGCGCCGATACGTGGGTTGTCTTCGGCGCATGGATGCTGGTGGGGATCGCCATCTACTTCGGCTACGGACGCCGGAACTCCAAGGTAGCGGCCCTGAGCGAGCTCGACTACCGTGAACTGACCGCCAAGGCCCCGAGCCAGGAACCTGTGAAAGCAGAAATTTCATGACCATTGCCACCGAATTGCCGGCTTTTGATCCCTCCAGCACCTCCAGCCGGCAGGAAGCAGCACCAGGACCGGGGGCCGGCGGCCAAGCACCCATCACTATGCTGAACCCCGACTTCCCGTTCAGCTATGACCACTACCTGGCCCACCCGGACGGCATGGGATCGGTCCCGGCGGAGTTGTACGGCACCGAAGTGGCCGTGATCGGAGCCGGGCTCTCCGGCCTGGTGACGGCCTACGAGCTGATGAAGCTTGGCCTTCGCCCGGTTGTCTACGAAGCAGACCAGATCGGTGGCCGGCTCCGCACCGCCGCCTTCCCGGCGGCGCCCGGCGTGGTGGCAGACCTCGGCGGCATGCGGTTCCCGGTCTCGGGCAAGGCCTTCTACCACTATGTGGACCTGCTCGGCCTGGAAACCTGTGACTTCCCCAACCCCCTCGCCGAGGCCACCTCCAGTACCGTGATCGAGCTGGCGGGCAAGAAGCACTACGCGGAAAAGCCGGGCGACCTTCCGCCCTTCTTCCGAGAGGTTGCGGACGCCTGGAAAGCGGCTGTCAACGACGGCGCGAAGTTCACCCAGATGCAGGACGCCATCCGCTCACGCGACACTGCCCGGATCAAGGAACTGTGGAACGAACTGCTGCCCCTGATGGATGAGCAGACCTTCTACGGGTTCATCGCCGCGAGCGACTCCTTCAAGAAGGCAGGGTTCGCGCACCGGGAAGCCTTTGGCCAGGTGGGATTCGGCACGGGCGGCTGGGACACGGACTTTCCCAACTCCATCCTGGAGATCCTCCGTGTGGTGTACACCGACGCGGACGACCAGCACCGGTTCATCCGCGGGGGAGCGCAGCGGCTGCCCGAGGCACTCTGGCAGCACGCGCCGTCGGACCTGGTGCACTGGCCCGCCGGCACCTCCCTTGCCTCGCTCCACTCCGGCTCGCCCCGCGGCGCCGTGGGGAAGATCAGCCGGGACCCGGACGGGAACCTGCGGATCCGTGAACGCTGGGGCCGCGAGGCCAGCTACCCGGCAGTGGTGAGCACGTGCCAGTCGTGGCTGCTGTCCACCCGCATCCACACCGAGGAAGCGTTGTTCCCCGCCGAACTGTGGACCGCGATGGAGCGCTCGCACTATATGCAGTCGTCCAAGACGTTCGTCATGGTGGACCGGCCGTTCTGGAAGGACACCGACCCGGAAACCGGCCACGAGGTCCTGTCCATGACCCTGACGGACCGGCTGAACCGCGCCACCTACCTGCTGGACAACGGCCCGGACCAGCCCGCCGTCATCCTGTTGTCCTATACGTGGAACGACGACGCCCTGAAGTGGCTTGCGCTGGACGCGGACGAACGCGTGGAACTGATGCTGCACTCGCTGGAGCAGATCTACCCGGGCGTGGACATTGCCGGCCACATCGTGGGGCAGCCCATCACCGTGTCCTGGGAGGCGGACCCCAACTTCATGGGTGCCTTCAAAGCCAACCTGCCCGGGCACTACCGCTACCAGCAGCGGCTGTTCACGCACTTCAAGCAGGACGCGCTGCCGGAATCCCAGCGCGGGATCTTCCTGGCCGGCGATGACGTCTCCTTCACTGCCGGCTGGGCCGAAGGCGCCGTCACCACAGGCTTGAACGCGGTATGGGGCGTGGTGAACCACCTGGGCGGCTCGTCAGCTCCGGGCAACCCCGGCCCGGGCGACCTGCTCGACGAAATGGGGCCAATCAGCCTGGACTGACCCAGGCAGACTGGGTCAGGGGTGGAGCTCGCGGTGTTTCGCCGCGAGCTCCACGTACCGGGCAGCGTTGGCGCGCACGCCGTCGAACTCCTCCTCTGTCAGTTCCCGGCGCACCTTGGCGGGGACCCCCGCAACCAAGGAGCGTGGCGGAACCACTGTCCCCTCCAGGACGACGGCGCCGGCCGCCACCAGCGAGCCGGTACCGATCACGGCACCGTTGAGGACCGTTGCGCCCATCCCGATGAGGCAGTCGTCCTCCACGGTGCAGCCATGCACGACGGCGGCGTGCCCCACGCTGACCCGGTCGCCCACGGTGCAGGGGAAGCCGGGGTCGGCGTGCAGCACCACGTTGTCCTGCAGGTTGCTGCCGGCACCCACGGTGATGGCGGCGGTGTCGGCGCGGACGGATACCCCGTAGAACGCGCTGGAGTCTGCGGCCAGGGTTGCATTGCCGATGATCGACGCCGACGGGGCGATGAACGCTGATTCATGGACGGCGGGGGAGTTGCCGCCGAAAGGGTAGAGAGGAGCCATGGCTTCACCCTAAGCCACCCCTGCACCCAACTGAGCGGCAGTCGATGCCGTTTTGAGGCCCCAAAACGGCATCTGCTGCGAGTTAGTTGAAGACCACCGTCCGGTTGCCGTCCAGCAGCACCCGGTGCTCGGCATGCCACTGCACGGCCTGGACCAGGGTGCGCCCCTCCACGTCGCGGCCCATCTGGACGAATTGCTCCGCCGTGCGGGCGTGGTCCACCCGGATGACTTCCTGCTCGATGATCGGTCCCTCGTCCAGGGCGGCCGTGACGTAGTGGGCCGTGGCGCCGATCAGCTTCACACCGCGCGCATGGGCCTGGTGGTACGGCTTGGCGCCCTTGAAGGACGGCAGGAACGAGTGGTGGATGTTGATGGCCTTGCCCGTCAGCTCGGTGCAGAGCTCGTCGGAGAGGATCTGCATGTAACGGGCCAGGACCGTCAGTTCGATGTCGTGTTCGGCGATGATGCCGCGCAGCTTGTCTTCCGCCTGGGCCTTGGTGTCCTTGGTCACCGGAATGTAGTGGAACGGGATGCCGTAGAACTCGGCGAGCCCGGCGAGGTCCTGGTGGTTGGACACAATGGCGGGGATCTCGACAGGCAGGGTCCCGGAACGCTGCTGGAAAAGAAGGTCGTTGAGGCAGTGCGCGGAGGTACTGGCAAGCACCAGGGTGCGCACCTTGTCGCCGACAGTATTGAGGCTCCACTGCATGGCGAACGCTTCCGCCACCGGCTCCAGCGCGGCGCGCAGCTCCGACTTGGAAGCTGCGGTGGTGACCTCCACGCGCATGAAGAAGTTGCCCGTTGTGGGGCTGCCGTACTGCTGCGAATCGGTAATGTTGCACCCTGCCACCAGCAGTGCTCCGGCCACGGCGTGGACAATTCCGGGACGGTCCGGGCAGGACAGGGTTACTACGTACGCTTGGTTCAGCAGCTGTTCATTCACGCGTAATAGCCTACCCGCGCCGCGGGCGCCGGTTTTGATAGGCTGGAACGGTCGCAACTGGCGTTGGGTGGCTTAACCACCAGGGAGCGGCAATCACGAAGACCACGGATCGTACGCCTGGGCCGAGGGTCATGTTTTGCCGGAATTGGGGCTGCACCCCGCGTCAGCGCAGCAGTACCATGCCGTGCTTCCACGCCCTGTCATCAACGCGGTGGGATAGCGCGCCAGCCGGTAGCCTGACCTAAGCAGTGCCCGTATCCCTAGCCAGGAGTTCTTCGTGACTACTACAGCCACCTCAACCACAGCCGTCAGCAACCAGCCGCTGGCTGAACTCGACCCCGAAATCGCCAAAGTCCTCGAGCAGGAGCTTGGCCGCCAGCGCGGCACCCTGGAAATGATTGCTTCCGAGAACTTCGCGCCGCGCGCCGTGATGGAAGCCCAGGGCTCCGTCCTCACCAACAAGTACGCCGAGGGCTACCCCGGCCGCCGCTACTACGGCGGCTGCGAGTACGTTGACGTCGCAGAACAACTGGCCATCGACAGGGTCAAGGCCCTGTTCGGCGCCGAGTACGCAAACGTCCAGCCGCACTCCGGCGCGCAGGCCAACGCTGCCGCGCTCTCCGCCATGATCACCCCGGGCGACAAGATCCTGGGCCTGTCCCTGGCACACGGCGGCCACCTGACCCACGGCATGAAGCTGAACTTCTCCGGCAAGCTGTACCAGGTTGCCGCATACCAGGTCGAGGAAGACAACTTCCGCATCGACATGGACAAACTGCGCGAGCAGGCCATCGCCGAAAAGCCGCAGGTCATCATCGCCGGCTGGTCCGCCTACCCGCGCCACCTTGACTTCGCCGCCTTCCGCTCCATCGCCGATGAAGTGGGTGCGCTGCTCTGGACCGACATGGCACACTTCGCCGGCCTGGTTGCCGCCGGACTGCACCCCAGCCCCGTGCCGTACTCCGACGTCGTCACCTCCACCGTGCACAAGACCCTAGCCGGTCCCCGCTCGGGTGTGATCCTGGCGAAGGAACAGTGGGCCAAGAAGCTGAACTCCAACGTCTTCCCCGGCCAGCAGGGCGGCCCGCTCATGCACGTCATCGCTGCCAAGGCCGTGGCCTTCAAGATCGCCGGCACCCAGGAATTCAAGGAGCGCCAGGAGCGCGTCCTCGAGGGCGCCAAGATCATCGCCGACCGCCTGAACCAGGCCGATGTCGCCGAGGCGGGCGTCTCGGTCCTCACCGGCGGCACCGACGTCCACCTGGTGCTCGTCGACCTGCGCAACTCCCAGCTGGACGGCCAGCAGGCCGAGGACCTCCTGCACTCCGTGGGCATCACCGTCAACCGCAACGCCGTGCCGTTCGACCCCCGCCCGCCGATGGTCACCTCCGGGCTGCGCATCGGCACCCCGGCACTGGCGACCCGCGGCTTCGGCGCCACCGAGTTCACCGAGGTTGCCGAGATCATCGCCACCGCCCTCAAGGCAGGCAACAGCGCCGACGTCGAGGCCCTGCAGGCCCGGGTGGACAAGCTGGCAGCAGACTTCCCGCTCTACCCGCAGCACGAGCAGTGGTAACCAATGACTGAAACCACCACCGCGCAGATCCTTGACGGCAAGGCTACCGCCGCTGCCATCAAGGCCGAGCTGACCGAACGCGTGGCCGCACTCAAGGCCAAGGGCGTCACTCCCGGCATCGCCACTGTGCTGGTGGGCGCCGACCCCGCCTCGCAGCTGTACGTCTCCATGAAGCACAAGCAGTCAGTGCAGATCGGTATGAACTCCATCCAGCGCGAGCTTCCAGCGGACGCCACCCAGGAGCAGGTGGAGGCCCTCATTGACGAACTCAATGCGGACCCGGCCTGCCACGGGTACATCGTGCAGTTGCCGTTGCCCAAGCACCTGGACACCGACGCCATCCTGGAGCGCATCGACCCCGCCAAGGACGCCGACGGACTGCACCCCACCAACCTTGGCCGGCTGGTGCTGAACGTCAACCACAAGATCACCACGCCGCTGCCGTGCACGCCCCGGGGCGTCATCGAGCTCCTCGAGCGCAACGGGTACAGCCTGGCCGGCAAGCATGTTGTGGTGGTGGGCCGCGGTGTCACGATCGGCCGGTCCATCGGCCTGCTGCTGACCCGCCGGGACGTCAACGCCACTGTGACCCTGACCCACACCGGCACCACCAACCTCTCGGAACTGCTCCGGCAGGCGGACGTCATTGTGGGTGCTGCCGGCGTCAAGCACATCGTCAAAGCAGCGGACGTCAAGCCTGGCGCGGCGCTGCTGGACGTCGGGGTTACCCGTGAGACCGATCCGGAGACTGGCAAGAGCCGCGTCTACGGTGACATCGATCCAGCCGCCGCTGAGGTGGCGGGCTGGATCTCGCCGAACCCCGGCGGCGTCGGCCCCATGACCGTGGCGCTGCTGATGACCAACGTGGTGGAGGCGGCGGAACGCGCAGCGGGCATCCCGCAGTAGTCCCGCGAGGAAGCGCACGACGGCGGCAGGGCACCTTTCGCACGGAAGGTGCCGTGCCGCCGTCGGGCTTTAACATCGCGGCGATGCCGCAAAACGCAGCCCGCCTACTCCCTGGGCAGTACGGGGCCTACGCCGCCCATCTGACGACTTTCACCGCCCGCGGGCATAGGCTCGGTCCATGCAGCGCCGTTTCCGGGGACCGCCCACCGCCGTCATCGTGGTGGTGGTCGCCGTGATCCAGGTGGCCGGGTCGGCATTCGCTTCCTTGCGGCAACCCGGCCACGCGCCACTGGATCCCCTGGCGCTGGCGTTGCTGCTGCTTGGCCCCGCCGCCCTCGCTTTTCGCCGGCGCGCGCCGCTGGTGATGCTGCCCGTTGCCGCCGGGGCCACCGCAGCCTACCTTGCCCTGGGGTACGCGTGGGGTCCGGTGGTCCTGTCTTTCGGCCTGGCGCTGGTCCTGACGGCGGCGGCCGGAAAGCGCATGATGGCCTGGTCGGGGGCGGCGGCCGGAATCCTGGTGTTGTTTCTTGCCGCCGCGCGCAGCGGCGATGAGGCGGCGTTCGTCCGGGCACTTGCCGGGTCCTCATGGCTGGCCATCCTGGTCCTGATCGGAGAAGGGGTGCGGTTCCGCGGCGAACGCGTGGCCGAACGGCACCGCCAGCAGGCCGCCGCCGAGCAGGCTGCCCGCGACGAATACAGGCTTGCCTTGGCGAGGGACATCCATGACGTGGTGGCCCACTCGCTGTCCCTGATCAACGTGCGGGCCTCGGTGGCGTTGCACTTGGGCGAGAAGGACCCGGCGCAGTTCCGCCCTGCCTTGGAGACCATCAAAGCAGCGAGTAAGGAATCACTGGCTGAAGTGCGCCAGCTGCTGGGCGTGCTCCGGGACGATGTTCCGCTGAGCCCCACCACCCGGCCCAGCCTCGGCCGGATTGCGGAAGTCGTGGACAATGCGCGGCGGGCGGGGCTGGACGTCAGCCTGCAGGCCGACCCCGGTATGGAAAACGTCCCGGCAACCGTGCAGGAAGCGGCGTACCGGATTGTGCAGGAAGCACTGACCAATATAGTCAGGCATTCCGGCGCCGGGACGGCCCAGGTCTCAATCCACGCGTCAGGAGGGGAATTGCTGGTGAGTATTGACGACGACGGCGCCGGTGCCGGCGCAGCGCCGGAAGGTAACGGCATCACCGGCATGCGGGAGCGGGTGGCGGCTTTGGGCGGCGGGCTTGAGCTGGGGCCGGCGCCGTCCGGTACAGGGTGGCGGGTCCGCGCGGTCCTCCCGCTGGTCGCCAGTGCAGGGCCGACTCCAAGATGATCAGCATCCTGCTGGCTGATGACCAGAACCTGATCCGTGCGGGCTTCCGGGCGCTGCTGGACGCCGAGGCAGACATGAAGGTCGTGGCCGAATGCGGTACGGGGCGCGAAGCGGTGCGGCTTGCCCGCCAGTATCATCCGGACGTCGTCCTGATGGATATCCGAATGCCGGACGGCGATGGCCTGGAGGCAACGCGGCAGATCCTCACCGATTCTGCGCTGCCAGGTACCCGGGTGGTCATGCTCACCACCTTCGAGCTGGACGAATACATCGCCGAGGCCGTCCGGGCCGGTGCCGCCGGTTTTCTGGTCAAGGACACTGAACCGGCCGAGCTCCTGCGCGCAGTCCGCATCGTGCACGACGGGGACGCGCTGCTTTCGCCCTCGGTGACCCGGCGCATCATGGCCCAGTTGGCACGGCACTCCCGGGCCGCCGAACGGCCGGTGGCACTGGACCGCATCACCGACCGGGAGCGGGAGGTTCTCCAGCTTGTGGGGGAAGGGTTGAACAACGCGGAAATTGCCGAGCGGCTGTTCATCACTCCACTCACGGCAAAGACGCACGTTTCGCGGATCATGGCGAAGCTCATGGTCAGGGACAGGGCGCAGTTGGTGGTGTTGGCCTACGAATCCGGCCTCGTCCGGCCGGGCTGGACGGGCTGAGGCCGGTACCGGTTGCAGCTGCCGGACTACCGGAGGAGTACGCGGCCCGGCACAGGTGACTCCCGCCGCCGGACGCGCCGCCCGACGGCCCGAACGAGACTCGATACAAGGCCGAAACCACGGCCGGTTAAAAGAGTCGGGAGATTGAACATGTTGCCTTCGCTTATCACCGCAATGTCCGCCGCAGCCTCGTTCGCGGCCGCGCGGGTGCCGGCCGATACGGTCGTCTATGGACCGTGGCACGGCGCCTTTTCCCCATGGTTCCTTTTGTTCCCGCTGTTCTGGCTCCTGGTCATCGCGCTGTTCATCTTCCTGGCCCGCAGGAGCTGGCGCAGGAACCAGCACTGGGCAGCCGGCCAGGGCGCCGAAGGAGTGCTGCGCGAGCGTTATGCCCGCGGCGAGGTGGACGAAACGGAGTTCCGGCAGCGCCTGGAGGTCCTGCGCAGCGGAGACCGACGGCAGAAGTGACCTGGCCGCGCCGGGGCTGTTCGCCGGGGGTGGAAGGGCGCCGGCGGAGGCCGCATCGTTTGAGACAATGGTCGCATGCGATCTCTGGGTAACCCTTCCACTCCGTCCGCCCGCACCAAGGGCGGCTTTTCGATGTTCCGCATCAGCGGGCCGGGCCTGATGGTCCTGGTGACGGCGTTCGTCGTGGCCGTCCTCTTTGCGGCAAACCAGAACGACGTCGTGGGCTGGGTTGTTGCGGTCATCGCCGGCTTCTGGCTGGCGCTGGCTGCATTCGTGGTCTTCAGCATCCAAAGGGCCGCCAAGAAGGCCGGGGCGAAGTTTTCGGAGGCACAGAGCGCCTTCAACACGGCCACCGGCCGCGCCCCGGCGCCGGCGTCCGCCGATCACGGCGGAACCCGCGTGATCCACGAACGCTCCGAGGCGGATGAAGTGCGCGACCTCAAGCTTGACCATTCCTTCAAGATTGTCCAGGTGCAGGTCCGGGTGGTGGAGGAGGAGCGCGCCAAGGGTGCCGCCGCCAACCAGGACACCATCAACCGCGCCCTGGAGACCATCGAGATCACAGCCACCAATGCCCGGGACATGATCAAGTCCTCTGGCGGCAGCGGAGAGCCGGTCGCCGGGACCATCATCGACTAGAGTGGAGCGGGTGAGCTCGGCATTGAAGAAGGACCACCTTCGCATCGCATCCGTCAACGTGAACGGCCTCCGGGCTGCCTACAAAAACGGCATGGCCGCGTGGCTTGAGCCGCGGGAAGTGGACATTCTCTGCCTGCAGGAGGTGCGCGCCCCTGACGCGATCGTCCGGCAGCTGCTCGGGGATGACTGGCATATCCTGCACGCCGAGGCGGAAGCAAAGGGCCGTGCCGGCGTCGCCATTGCGTCCCGCCAGGAGCCCCTGGCCACCAGGAACGGCATTGGCGACGACTACTTTGCCACGGCCGGCCGCTGGGTTGAGGCCGACTTCCGTTTCCCGGACGCCGCCGGCAACCCTGTCCAACTCACGGTAGCCAGTGCGTATGTGCACTCGGGCGAGGTGGGGACGCCAAAGCAGGACGACAAGTTCCGTTTCCTCGATGCCATGAGCACCCGGCTCCCGGAGCTGACCAAGCACAGCGATCATGCCCTGGTGGTGGGAGACCTGAACGTCGCCCACACTCCGTTCGATATCCGCAACGCCAAGGGCAACGTGAAGAAGGCCGGTTTCCTGCCGGCGGAACGCGAATACTTCGATCGCTTCCTGGGTGAGGAGATCGGCTGGCACGACGTCCACCGCAACGTGGCCGGCGAGATGCACGGGCCCTACACCTGGTGGTCCCAGCGCGGAAAAGCCTTCGACAACGACACCGGCTGGCGCATCGACTACCACTTGGCCACCCCCGGGCTGGCGGCCGGCGCCCTGTCCGCCGTCGTTGACCGCGCAGCCTCCTGGGACACCCGCTTCTCCGATCACGCACCGCTGGTAGTGGACTACCAGCTCTAAGCCCGAAAGTTTTTCCATGACCAGCCAGACTTCCCAGACCGCCAAGAAGCGCATTCTCTCCGGAGCCAAGCCAACCGCCGATTCCCTGCACCTGGGCAACTACATCGGGGCCGTGCGCAACTGGGTGGACATGCAGGCAGAGTACGACGCCGTATTCTTTGTCCCGGACCTGCACGCCATCACGGTGGACTTCGAGCCCGGGGAACTTGCCAAGCGGACCCGCATCGTCGCGGCGCAGTACATCGCGGCCGGCATCGACCCGGACAAGAGCATCTTCTTTGTCCAGTCCCACGTCCCCGAGCACGCCCAGCTTGCCTGGGCACTGAACTGCATCACCGGCTTTGGCGAGGCATCGCGGATGACCCAGTTCAAGGACAAGACCCAGAAGTCCGGAGCAGATTCCGCCACGCTGGGCCTGTTCGCCTACCCCACGCTGATGGCCGCGGACATCCTGCTCTACCAGAGCGACCTCGTACCCGTGGGGGAGGACCAGCGTCAGCACCTTGAGTTGACCCGGAACCTGGCCCAGCGTTTCAACACGCGGTTTGGCCAGACCTTCACGGTGCCCGAGGCAACGATCGTCAAGGAGAGCGCCAAGATCTACGACCTCCAGAACCCCAGCGCCAAGATGTCCAAGACGGGGGAGTCGCCCAACGGTGCCATCCAGCTGCTGGAAGATCCCAAGATTGCGGCCAAGCGCATCAAGTCTGCGGTCACCGACGCCGGCACGGATATCCGTTTTGACGCCGAGGAAAAGCCCGGCGTGTCCAACCTGCTGACCATCTATTCCGCCCTCACCGGCAAGTCGGTCGCCGAGCTGGAAGCCGAGTACCAGGGGAAGATGTACGGCCATCTCAAGGTGGACCTCGCCGAGGTGGTGGTGGACTTCATCACCCCGATCCGCAACCGTACCAACGAGCTCATGGCTGATCCCGCCGAGCTCGACCGGTTGCTGGCCCTGGGCGCCGACCGGGCCCGCGAGATCGCGTCGGTCACCCTGGCACGGGTGTACGAGCGCATGGGCTTCCTGCCCTCCCTCAGCCTCGCTGGAGTCCGCTAGCGCCATGTCTTCGAGAAACGCTACCGCCAGGGGAGGCGCGTGCTCCGCCGGCGAGGCGGAGCGGACCCTGGGTAACCGTTACGAAGACCAGTCGGGCCAGGATGCAGTGGCGGAGGACGACGCCGTCCGCACCGAAGACGTCAGCGTGGGCGTCATCCTGGGTTTCCCGGCCGAGATTGCCTCGGAGCTGCAGCAGTGGCGGGCGTCGTTCGGGGACCCGATGGCGGGAGTGATACCGGCACACATCACGCTGATCACCACCACGCCCACCCAGGACTGGGAGGCAACCCGCCGGCACGTCCGCGAGGTTGCCCGGTGCCAGAGGCCATTCATGGTCACTATCGCCGGGACGGGCACCTTCCGCCCGGTCTCTCCTGTTGTCTTCATCAAGGTCGAGGACGGGTTCGAGCACTGCGTGGATCTGCACCGCAAACTGCAGCAGGGTCCCCTGCACCGTGAGCTGCCCTTCGCCTACCATCCCCACGTCACGATTGCCCACGACGTCGCCCCGGAAAGCCTGGACGAGGCCGAAACGGCACTGAAGAACTATAAGGCAACCTTCCCCGTGGTTAGCATGGGACTCTATGAGCATGATGCCGACGGCATCTGGCAGCTACGGGAAGAGCTGGATTTTGGGACCGAAACTAACAACGACGCCGGCACCCCCTTCACGGACGCCGCCGCGGACACCGCAACGGACGCCGGCTGACCAGCAGCCCCTGCCTACCGAATTCGCCCGGCTGAAGCTGGACGTGATCCAGAAGCGCACAGAGTGGCACAAGGCGCGCCGGTCCGGCGGCAAGGTCCCGGCCCTGCTGGCCTGGGTACAGTTGTTCACTGCCCGGCTGAACGTCCTGCGGCCCATGCGGGCGTTCAGGCACTACGGCCTCCATTACGGGCCGCTGATGAGCGCCGGCATCGGCTTCAACATGTTCTTCTCCATCACCGGCCTGCTGGCTACCGGCTTTTCCGTTGCGGGCCTGGTCCTCCGCGGCCAGCCGGCATTGCTGGACACCATCATCAGCAGCGTGGCCAGGAGCGCCCCGGGCCTGCTGAAGGTCAACGGCGGCGAAGGCCTGGTGGACCCCAAGGACCTGCTTGACCCCAGCGGACTCGGCTGGACGGCCGTGATCAGCGCCGTGGTCACGGTGGTTACCTCGCTCGGCTGGATCAACGGCCTCCGGAACGGACTCCGCGGCATCGTCGAGTTGCCTCCGCTGGTGGTCAATCCCATCCTGCTCAAGCTGCGGGACGCCGGGACCCTCCTGCTGCTGGGCGTAGCCTTGGTGATCAGTGCAGGCGCGTCGCTGGTGTTCGGCACCGCCGCCGGCTGGGTGGCGGATTTCCTGCATCTCAGCGATGCCCTCGCCGGCCCGCTGACCACGTCCGTCAAGATCGTGGTGCCATTGGTCCTCAACTGGGTCACAGCGATGATCATGTTCCGGTTGGCTGCCGGGTTGAAGCTTTCCCGCCAGGCCCTGCTCGAGGGCACCATCCTTGCTGCCGTGGGCACCACCGTCCTGCAGATCTTCAGCACGGAACTGCTGGGCGGTGCCAGCCGAAACCCCATCCTGGCACCGTTTGCCATCATCATCGGCCTGCTCATCTGGTTCAACTTGGTCAGCCAGGTCTATCTCGTTTCCGCGGGATGGTCAGCGGTGCGCCAGGCCGATCTCGCCTCCGATGGCAAACCCCGCAAGACGATCCTTGGTGCCCGCCGCGCGACACCCCAAACCTGACCCCGGGCGAACGGGCTGTTAGGGCGAAGCAAGCAGTCCCTCCCACCGCACCGTCCAGCCGGGCGGGAAGCCGGGGGAGCGCCCGTCCGGTCCGTTGTCCCATCCGGCGGCCATCAATGCGGTGGCGGCGAGGAGACCGCCGTTGCCGGGCAGGTACAGCGGCAGGGAGTCCGTCTGGCGGTTGTGCCCGTTGGGCAGCACCGTATTCTTGCCCGCGTCCTGCAACAGGGCGTCCACGGCGGCTTCCGGATCACCCAGGCGGGCAGCGGCCATGGCCATGACCGGGTAGTCCCAGCCCCAGGTGCTGTCCCAGTCCCAGCCGCCCAGGACATCGGCCAGCGTGGCCCGCATGGTGTCTGCATCAATGAGGTCTGTCCGGGGCAGGACCCCCAACGCACACAGCATTGATGGGTGGTCAGTCCTTATGGTGAACGGCTCCACGTCGATGGCGGCGTAGACGCCGTCCATCACCCGAGGCGGAACGAGTCCTCCGGCCACGTCCCGCCATGCCGCCACGGGTTCCAGGCCCAGCCGTTCCCGCCACGCGGCGGCAGTCCGGAGGCCCCACTGCCAGTACGCCAGCTCAAAGGTGGGATTCGCGACGGCGGCCCGCAGCGGGCCGTAGCTTTCCTGCGCCGGAATGAGGGGCGGCCCCAGTTCGAAGCCCCGCGCGGTGGGGTGGGCGAAGCTGGCCATGAACGCGGCCGACTCGAACACGATCTCCGCGAACTCCTCAAGGACGTCCTTACAAGGATTGGCGCGGTAGACGAGCTCTGCCAGGTAGATGGGGTGCGGCTGCTGCCAGATCAGGAAGGTGCCGATCGGACTGGGGCTCTCCCGCCCGTCCGGGCCCACCTGCTTGGGCCAGCGGACGCCGTCGAACCCTTGCGCCCTCGCAGTCCGCCGCGATGTCTCCAGGATGGTGGCGTACCACCGCAGGGACGGCAGGAGGAGTTCGGCACGGTTCCAGAGGGCGAAGTGCGCAGCGTGCCACCAGTGCATCTCCAAATGGAACCGTCCGCGCCACGAATTGCAGACAAGTCCTGTTTCCTGGGGCGGGAGGGAACCCGCACAGTTGACGGCGGTCAGGTACTGGGAGAGGACAATGCGGCGCTCAAGCTCCTTGGCCCGGGCGTCCGCGGTCGCGTCCAGTTCCATGACCCCGCCCGTGGTCCAAAACCCTTCCCAATGGGTTGCAGAGGCAGCGGCGATGTTGCTGCCGGGGCCGTTGGCTCCCGGGAAAGGCCCGACGACGGCACCGGCTTTTGCGTCTCCGTCCGGCAGTCCAGCCGCCGGGAAAGCGACGTCCCGCGGGATGCAGTCACTGTCATCTGCCGGGACGAAGGCCACCGCCGCGTCGAGCGCAGCGGGACCTCCGGGGAGCGCGCTGATCCGGATGCGGTGCCTGCCCGTTTGTTCCACGACGAGTCCGCGGCCGGTGACCACCATCCGGTACCGGGAGTGGTCGAGTTCGCGGTGGACGGTCCAACTCGTCGAGCCGGGATGGATCACTGACGGGACAGCCTCCCCGAGGACGGTGGTGTGGGCCTCCGGCCGGCTCCAGTCGGCGGCGTCGTGCCATGCCTCGGACCCGTAGGGAAAATCAACGCAGATCACCAGCCCGTCGTGGAGGGCTGGTGATTCCACATGGAAGCCCAGTTCATCGCGCCGCGGATGGCACGCGGTGAGGACGTTGATGGGCCGGCCGCCCAGGGTGAAGGCGCTGTGGACGGTGCCGGTCCACAAGTCGAGGGTCTGCCCGGTGCCGGCCACGTCTGCTCCGCTGATGGCCCGTTCGGTTGAGCCTGTTGCCAGCATGAAGCCGATGCGTCCCAGGTCCAGCCGGTGCGGGTTCGCCCGCAGCCATGTTTCGCCGGCCGAGGTGCCGGTCTCGCGGTCATTGACGATGTCTCCCACCATGTCCACATACGGCACCGGCCCGCGGGGGGAATCATAGGTAACGGTGGAGCCGGCGAGTCCGTAGGGTTCCTCTGTGGGGGTGGAATGCCAGCCCCATTGGGACTGGGTACCGAGGAGTGTCCCCGGGGGGAGGGCGTCGTCGCGCGCCCCCACCGGATACTCCGCCGGAAAAGTCTGCACGCCGGTCAGGTCCATCGTGAAGGCAAACTCGCCGTTGCCTACTGACACCGGGCTTCGCGGGTCCAGGGTTTGCTGGCTGACATTGTGCCGCCTGACCAGGGCCTTCCTGTCGATGGGCGCGCTGCTGCCTTGCGGGGCATTGGCCGGAACCGGGCGGGCGGTGCTGCCTTGGCTGTGCACGCTGAACGGCCTCCTGATGGTTGGTGGATTGAAGCACGGGTGCAGGAAAAACCGCCTGGCCGGGAAGTCGCCGGAGCGGGAATGGTGTCGTGCAAGAAAGCGTTTTCCCACCCATTATCCTCAGGGTGCGGCGGGCCGCTGTCAACCGCCCTTCTGCATTCCGCGCTGTCAAAACTATCGGAGCTGTAAGGAAACGCTGTGTTGAACACGCCCTGTAATGATGGGCTCTTGACGTCCGAAGCAGGCCTTTGATACGTTTCACGAAATCGCTTTCCCATGTCGGAAGAAGCTTGCCCAATGACGCACAAAGTTATCCAAAGTCTTCGTAAATCAACTGCCATCCTGGCGGCCGTGGCACTGCTGGGTTTCACCTCCGCTTGCTCCAGCACCCCATCGAACAAGGCGGAGGACGGGCCTGTTGAAATCCGGTTTTCCTGGTGGGGCAACGCGGGCCGTGCCGACCTGACCAACAAGGCCATTGCCGAATTCGAGAAGGCCAATCCGAACATCAAGGTCAAGCCGGAGTACGGGGACATCGGCGGATACTTCGACAAGCTCGCCACCCAGGTAGCCGCCAACGATGCTCCCGATGTCATCACCATGGGCGGCGCCTATCCGGCGGAGTACGCCAACCGGGGTGCTTTGCTGGATTTGTCCACGGTGAACGGCTCACTGGATCTGTCCAGGATGGACCAGGGCGCATTGGAAAACGGCCAGGTCAAAGGCAAGCAATACGGGGTGTCCACCGGCGCCAACGCCCTGGCCATCGTCGTCAATCCGGCGGTGTTCGCAGCTGCGGGAGTGCCGCTGCCGGACGACGGTACCTGGAGCTGGGACGACTTCGCGAAAATCGCGGCGGATGTCACGGCACACAGTCCGAAGGGAACCTACGGAACCGCAACAGTGCTCACCCACGACTCCCTGGACGCTTTCGCCCGACAGCGGGGTGAATCGCTGTACACCCAGGACGGCCAGCTCGGGCTCGGCAAGGAAACTGTCCAGGACTACTTTGACTACTCGCTGAAATTGAGCGGGACCGGGGCGGCTCCAAGCGCCTCCGAGACCGTCGAGAAGCTCAACGTCAGCACCGAGCAAACGCTCATGGGCATGGGTAAAGCCGCCATGATGCTCACCTGGAGCAACTCACTGTCCGCCCTCAGCAAGGCCTCCGGCGCCGACCTCAAGCTGCTCAAGCTCCCGGGCGAAACGCCCACGCCCGGGATCTGGCTCCAGTCCTCGCAGTTCTACACCATCTCGGCCCGCAGCAAGCACACTGACGCTGCGGCAAAGCTCGTCAGCTTCCTGGTCAACGACCAATCGGCGGCCAAAATCATCCAGAGCGACAGGGGCGTTCCCAGCAACGCCGACATGCGCAGCGCCATCAAGGACATGCTCACACCGCAGGGCAAGGTGGAGGCCGACTACATCAACCAGATCGGCAAGATGGACTTCGCCCCCACCTACATCGGACCCACAGGCTCAACCGCCGTCTCCGAGATCACTGCCCGGATCAATACCGATGTCCTGTTCAAGCGGCTGGCGCCGGACAAGGCGGCAGAGCAGTGGATCAGCGAGAGCAAGGCCGCCATCGGCAAGTAGAAGCGGGGCTGCCCGGGGTACGCCCTGGAACGGGGTGCGTTTCAGGCGTCGAGGTACTGATCGGCCCAGGCCGCGATGATCCGGGCGGCGCGGGCTGCCTGGCCCTTGCCGGTCAGCAGGTGGTCGCTTCCCTCGAGGGAGACAAAATTGCGGGGGTGCCGGGCGGTCTGGAAGATCGTGCTGGCGTTCTCAATCCCCACCGTGTTGTCGGTGGGGGAGTGCAGCACCATCAGCGGCTTGTGCAGCTGGCGGATGCAGTCAGTCAGGTCGGCGTTCTCCAGGTCCTCCACGAAGTGACGGCGGATCTCCACCCGCTTCCCGCCCAGGTCGACCTCCGCGCTGCCCTCGCTGAGGATCCTGTCGAGGGCGGCATCAAAAACGTGTGCCACGTGCTTGGGGGAGAAGGGCGCGCCTACTGTCGCCACGGCGTCGAGCTCGGGAATCTCACGCGCGGCTGCCAGCACGGCGGCACCGCCAAAGGAATGTCCCACCAACAGCGAGATCTCTCTTCCCTCCGCGCGCATGAACTCGGCGGCCTTCACGGTATCAGCCACTTTGTGGCTGAACGATCCTTCGGACCACTCGCCGGCGGAGCCGCCCAGGCCCAGGTTGTCGAACCGCAGCATACCGATGCCGCTGTCTGCCAGTGCCTTGCACATCCGGGAAGCGGAGGGGCTGTCCTTGCCCAGGGTGAATCCGTGCGAAAAGACTCCCCAGCCCTTGACGGGACCCTCCGGGACGTCGACAATTCCGGACAGCGTCTCGCCGGTTGAGCCTGCAAAGGATACTTTTTCGGAGCGGGACAAGAGGATCCCCTTTCGTGCGTGCGGGCCTGGTTGTTGCGGTGGTGATACGACGACGGCGCCCCCACCACGGATGGTGAGCGGCGCCGTCGGCTGTTACAACTGGTGCTGGACGTACCCTAGATCTTGCGGGCGAGGATGGCCTGCTTGACCTCTGCGATGGCCTGGGTGACCTGGATGCCGCGGGGGCACGCCTCCGTGCAGTTGAAGGTGGTGCGGCAGCGCCACACGCCTTCCTTGTCATTGAGGATCTCCAGGCGCATGTCGCCGGCGTCATCACGGGAATCAAAGATGAAACGGTGGGCATTGACGATCGCTGCGGGGCCGAAGTACTGCCCGTCCGTCCAGAACACCGGGCAGGAGGACGTGCACGCGGCACACAGGATGCACTTGGTGGTGTCGTCAAAGCGCTCACGGTCCTCCGCGGACTGCAGGCGCTCCCGGGTGGGCTCGTGGCCCTTGTTGATCAGGAAGGGCATGACCTCGCGGTAGGACTGGAAGAACGGCTCCATGTCCACGATCAGGTCCTTCTCCACCGGCAGGCCCTTGATGGGCTCCACCGTGATGGGCTTGGACGTGTCCAGGTCCTTCAGCAGCGTCTTGCACGCGAGGCGGTTGCGGCCGTTGATGCGCATGGCATCGGACCCGCACACGCCGTGGGCGCAGGAGCGACGGAAGGAGAGGGTTCCGTCCGTTTCCCACTTCACCTTGTGGAGGGCGTCCAGGACGCGGTCCGTGCCGTACATGGTGAGGTGGAAGTCATCCCAGGTGGCTTCCTCGGAAACCTCCGGGTTGTACCGGCGGACCCGCAGGTGGACATCGAACGTGGGGATTTCCCCGCCCCCGCCAACGCCGGCGGGCAGTTCAACCTTTGAGGCTGGCTCAGCGATTTCAGCGGTCATCTTAGTACTTCCTCACCATCGGCTCGTAGCGGGTAAAGACAACCGGCTTGGTGGCGAGGCGGATGCCGGCGATTGATTCCGCCGATCCGTCGGCCGGCGCATGGTCATCCTTGTACGCCATGGAGTGCTTCATGAATTTCTCGTCGTCACGCTCGGGGAAGTCCTCGCGGAAGTGCCCGCCCCGGGATTCCTCGCGGTGCAGGGCGGCCACGGTCATGACCTTGGCCAATTCCAGCAGGAAGCCGAGCTCAACGGCCTCGAGCAGGTCCAGATTAAAGCGCTTGCCCTTGTCCTGGACGTTGATGTGCTTGTACCGCTCCTCGAAGGAAGCGATGTCGCGCAACACCTGGTTCAGGGTATCCGCCGTGCGGAACACCTGCATGTTGGCGTCCATGGTGTCTTGCAGTTCCTTGCGGATCTGGGCCACCTTTTCCTCGCCGGTGCCGTTGCGGGCAATGTCCAGCAGTTCGGTGGTGTAGGCCAGCGGGTTCTCCGGCAGCTCCACGAAATCGGCGGTCTTGGCGTACTCTGCGGCGGCCACGCCGGCGCGCTTGCCGAACACGTTGATGTCCAGCAGGGAGTTGGTGCCCAGGCGGTTGGAGCCGTGGACGGACACGCAGGCCACTTCACCGGCAGCGTAGAGGCCCGGCACCACGGTGTCGTTGTCCTGCAGGACCTCCGTGGTGATGTTGGTGGGGATGCCGCCCATGGCGTAGTGGGCGGTGGGGAACACCGGTACGGGCTCGGTGTACGGTTCCACGCCGAGGTAGGTCCGGGCGAACTCCGTGATGTCCGGGAGCTTGGCATCGATGTGCGCCGGCTCCAGGTGGGTCAGGTCCAGGAGGACGTAATCCTTGTTCGGACCGCAGCCGCGGCCTTCACGGACCTCGTTGGCCATGGAGCGGGCCACGATGTCACGGGGTGCCAGGTCCTTGATGGTGGGGGCGTAACGCTCCATGAAGCGCTCACCCTCGGAGTTGCGCAGGATGGCACCTTCACCACGGGCGGCTTCAGAGAGCAGGATGCCCAGGCCGGCAAGGCCGGTGGGGTGGAACTGGAAGAATTCCATGTCCTCCAGCGGGATGCCGCGGCGGAAGGCGATGCCCATGCCGTCGCCCGTGAGGGTGTGTGCATTGGAGGTGGTCTTGAAGACCTTGCCGGCGCCGCCGGAGGCGAACACCACGGACTTTGCCTGGAAGACGTGCAGTTCACCGGAGGCGAGATCGTAGGACACGACGCCGGCCACGCGCTTCTGCTTGAAGGGCGTGCCGTCCTCGCGGACAGCGTCCTCTTCGACCGTCAGCAGGTCCAGGACATAGTACTCGTTGTAGAACTCAACGTTGTGCTTGACGCAGTTTTGGTACAGGGTCTGCAGGATCATGTGGCCGGTGCGGTCTGCGGCGTAGCAGGCACGGCGGACAGGAGCCTTGCCGTGGTCGCGGGTGTGGCCGCCGAAGCGCCGCTGGTCGATGCGTCCCTCGGGCGTGCGGTTGAAGGGCAGGCCCATCTTCTCGAGGTCCAGCACGGCGTCGATGGCTTCCTTGGCCATGACCTCGGCAGCGTCCTGGTCAACCAGGTAGTCGCCGCCCTTGACGGTGTCGAACGTGTGCCATTCCCAGTTGTCTTCCTCGACATTGGCAAGGGCTGCACACATGCCACCCTGTGCCGCACCCGTGTGCGAGCGGGTGGGGTAGAGCTTGGTCAGTACTGCTGTGCGCGCGCGCTGACCGGACTCGATCGCGGCGCGCATGCCAGCGCCACCGGCACCGACGATGACGACGTCGTACTTATGGACCTGCATACCAGACGCTCTTTCTCTCAAAATTCGCTATCAAACAACGGGGCGGCTTTGCCTGCTCCGCAAAACAGGGCCCGCGGGAAAGCCCGCGGGCCCGGGGTTGTGCCTGAACTAGGCAGGGCAGAATCCGCCCGGAAGCGCAACGCCGTCCACCACGGGGCACGGGTTGAAGGTGAAGATCACCAAGGTGCCCAGGAGGATGATGACGACGGCGGCCGCGTACAGGACGGTCTTCAGCCAGCGGCGGGTCCCCGTCTTTTCGGCGTAGTCGTTAATGATGGTCCGCACACCGTTGGTGCCGTGCAGCATTGCCAGCCACAGCATCGCCAGGTCCCAGAACTGCCAGAACGGATCCGCCCACTTGCCGGCCACGAAACCGAAGTCGATGGCGTGGATGCCTTCGCCGACCATGAGGTTAACGAACAGGTGCCCGAAGATGAGGACCACCAGCACCACGCCGGAAAGGCGCATGAACAGCCAGGCGATCATCTCGAAGTTGCCGCGCGAACCGCCGCTCCGGCGGTATTGGGGAGCTACCCGACCGCTGCGGGGGCTCTCGATCGTTGCAGTCATGTCTTAGTGACCTCCGAGGGCGAGGGACAGGTGGCGGATGGAGAACGCAAGCATGGTCACGATCCAGAGAGCCAGGACTGCCCACAGCATCTGCCGCTGGTACTTGGCGCCCTTCTTCCAGAAGTCGACCGCAATGATCCGCAGCCCGTTGAAGGCGTGGAACACGATCGCGGCGACAAGGCCGGTCTCGCCCAGCGCCATCAGCGGGTTCTTGTAGGCGCCGATCACTGCGGTGTAGGCCTCCGGCGACACACGCACCAAGGAGGTGTCCAGGACGTGGACCAACAAGAAGAAAAAGATCACTACACCGGTAATGCGGTGTCCTACCCAGGACCACATGCCTTCACGGCCGCGGTACAAGGTGCCAGCTGGTTTTGTCGGCACTGATAAACCTCCCTGCACACAGCGGCGCTGGCATGAGATCCATGCGGGGGGAACGCCTGCTGCGAGAGCACTCGTAGCTCAGGCCTAAATCTAGGCTTCGCCTACAGCTTATTCAATTTAGGAGATTCTTGGAGACCAGCACTGGAGCGGTTTTTTGGCGAGAATGAGACGAACGCCACACAGATGCAGTCTTTTGGGCTCTGCGATGACGGGCTGCAGCGGTGAACGGCTCATGACGGGGCGCAGCTGCCGGCCGCGGCCTGTCAGCTAAAGTAGCCGTGATGAGTACAGACAAAGTGACAAGCCCGGCCTCACCCCTTGACCGCTTCATTGCGGTGATTCCGGCAGGCGGAGTGGGGACCCGCCTCTGGCCCCTGTCACGAGCAGCAGCTCCCAAGTTCCTTCACGATCTCACCGGATCGGGCAGCACCTTGTTGCGCGCCACCTACGACCGGCTGCATCCGCTTGCGGGCCGCCGGGTGCTGGTGGTCACGGGCAAGGCGCACCGCGAAGCCGTGTGCCGCCAGCTTCCCGAGGTCCAGGACGCCGACCTCATCCTGGAATCGGAGCCCAAGGACTCGGCCGCGGCGATCGGCCTTGCCGCCGCCATCCTGCACGAGCGCGACCCCGACACCATCATGGGATCCTTCGCCGCCGACCAGGTCATCAGCCCCGACCACCTCTTCCAGGAAGCCGTCCGGGAGGCAATCCACACGGCGGCCGCCGGCAAGATCGTGACCATCGGCATCAAGCCCACGCACCCGTCAACCGGATTCGGCTACATCCGCTCCGGCAAGTCGCTGCACATCGACGGAGCGCCCAGCGCCCACGATGTTGTGGAGTTCGTCGAAAAGCCCGACGAAGTGGTGGCCCAGCAGTACGTGGACAGCGGTGACTACGTGTGGAACGCCGGCATGTTCGTGGCACCCGTGGCACTCATGCTCAAGCACCTTGAGGCCAACCAGCCGGAGCTGTTCAAGGGCCTGCAGGAAATCGCACGGGCCTGGGACACCCCCGAGCGTGACGAAGTCACTGCCCGGATCTGGCCCACCCTGCCCAAGATCGCCATCGATTACGCAGTGGCCGAGCCCGCCGCCGAAGCCGGGGACGTCGCCGTCGTGCCCGGGACCTTCCGGTGGGACGACGTTGGCGACTTCGCCTCCGTTGGCCGCCTCAACAGCGCCAAGGAAGTGGACGACGTCACCGTCCTGGGCGAAGGCGCGCGGGTATTCACCGAGAACTCGAGCGGTGTTGTGGTCACGGATACCAAGCGCGTTATCGCCCTGATCGGCATCCAGGATGTTGTCATCGTGGATACGCCCGACGCCCTGCTGGTCACCACCATGGCCAATTCCCAGCGGGTCAAGGCAGCGGTCGATGCCCTCAAAGCCAGCGGGGACACGGACGTCCTGTGAGCGCTGCATCTGCCGGCGCATCGCGCGCCGGCGGATGCACGTTGTAACGGGGCGTCAGTGAATGGCCCTTATCGGGGCCGCGATCGCTAGAGTAAAACAGTGCGCAATTACACTACCGAAGCCGAGCCCACCGCCCTGGTGGCTCCGTGGCTTGAACCGCTCCTGCCGGAACTCATCGAATTCCGGCGGGACCTGCATGCGCACCCGGAGCTGTCCTTCAAGGAGTTCCGCACCACCGACAAACTGGCTGAGCGGCTCGAAGCCGCCGGGCTGAGCCCCCGCCGCCTGGAAGGCACCGGCCTGACCGTGGACGTCGGCGAAGGCCCCATCGCCACGGCGCTGCGCGGCGACATAGATGCGCTGCCCATCATCGAGGAGACCGGTCTGGCGTTCGCGTCCAGGAACCACGGTGTCACCCACGCCTGCGGCCACGACGTGCACACCACCACCATGCTTGGCATTGCCCTGGTACTGCAGCGGATGCACCAGGAATCGCCGCTTGGCGCAACAGTGCGGATCATCTTCCAGCCCGCCGAGGAAACCATGCCCGGCGGCGCACATGCGTGCATCGAGCAGGGCGTGCTGGAGGGCGTCCCGAGGATACTTGCGCTGCATTGCGATCCCCGCATCGAGGTGGGCAAGGTCGGAACCCGGATCGGGGCCATCACGTCGGCCTCGGACACCATCAGGATTGAACTTTCGGGCCGCGGCGGCCACACGTCACGCCCGCACCTCACCGAGGACCTCGTCTTCGCCCTGGCGCAGATCGCCGTCAACGTGCCGGCTGTCCTGTCCCGCCGGGTTGATGTCCGCAGCGGGGTGTCCGTGGTGTGGGGCCAGATCACCGCGGGATCGGCACCCAACGCCATTCCCGGCTCGGGGTACATGGCCGGAACCATGCGCTGCCTGGACCGCGACGCCTGGCACGCCGCCGGCGAACTCCTCGACGAAGTAGTCCACCAGGTGGCGGCACCCTACGGAGTGGATGTCCACCTGGAGCACACCAGGGGAGTGCCGCCCGTGGTGAATTCCGAGCATGAAACGGCCATCATCGAGGCGGCCGCGCGGGCAGAGATCGGCGAAAGCGCCGTGGTGCTGACCCCCCAATCCATGGGCGGCGAGGACTTCGCCTGGTTCCTGGCGGAACTTCCCGGCGCCATGATGCGCCTGGGCACCAAGACGCCCGGTGGCGAGGACTATGACCTCCACCGCGGCGACTACATCCTGGACGAGCGCTCGCTCGGCCTGGGTATCCGCGTGCTCACTGCGGCAGCACTGAGGACCATCAGGGACCTCGAGCAGCCGCCCGCAGTGTAGCCGCCCGGCGGCCCATCCACGCCGGGGCGTGCAAGCCCTGCGGGCTGTCCATGCCCGGCGCCGGAAACGTCCGCGATCACGACGACGGCCAGTGTGCGGGTGCTTTGGCTCTAGGTAAGTTGTGCACAATTTAATTGTGGGCTATGGTTTTGTCATGACCGAAGCCCCCCGCCTGGACCGCCAAGTGTGCTTTGCCTTGTATTCGGCCTCCCGGGCCGCCACCGCCGTGTACCGGCCCGTGCTGGACGAGCTGGGGCTCACCTACCCGCAGTATTTGGTGATGCTGGTGCTGTGGGAAAGCGAGCCCCGCGGCGTCAAGGAACTCGGCGGGGAACTCGGACTCGACTCGGGGACCCTGTCGCCCCTGCTCAAACGTCTGGAAGCACTGGGCCTCGTGGAACGCCGACGGTCCGGCGAGGATGAACGCCGCGTGGCAATCCACCTCACACCGGCAGGGCGCGACCTCAGCGGCCCGGCAAGCGCCATCCCGCAGCGGCTGGCCGACGCCGCAGGGCTCTCGAACGGAGAGCTCGAACAACTGCGCGCCACCCTGGGCAAGCTCACGGCCGCACTGCACCAGTCGCTCTAAGTGGCGACACACTGCACCATCCCACCTACAGGACGGACATTCTTTCGTGAAAACTCTCTACACCGCTGAGGCGCTTGCCTCGGGCGAAGGCCGTGACGGCACAGCACGCAGCAACGACGGCAAGCTGGCAGTGGACCTGGCCAGCCCCGTGGAGCTGGGCGGCAGCGGCCGCGGCACCAACCCTGAACAGCTTTTCGCCGCCGGGTACGCCGCCTGCTTCCACTCCGCACTGCGCCTGGTAGGCCGCAAGGCAGGCGCCGACCTCACCGATTCGGCAGTGGCAGCGAAAGTCCACCTGGGACAGCTGGATGGCGGAACCGGCTTCGGGCTTGCCGCCGAACTGGAAATCGCCCTGCCGGCGCTGGACCTTTCCACCGCCGAAGAACTGGTGGCCAAAGCGCATGAAGTCTGCCCCTACTCGAACGCCACCCGGGGCAACATCAACGTTGACATCAAGATTTTGGAGTACGCATCATGAGCACAGCACTTGCCACCACCCGTGAAATCCGGCTGGCGTCGCGCCCCGTGGGACGTCCCTCCAGCGACAACTTCGAACTGGCAGGGTCCCCGCTTCCCGCCCTTGAGGACGGCCAGATCCTGGTCCGGAACCTCTTCATGTCGGTCGACCCCTACATGCGGGGCCGGATGAATGACGTGAAGTCCTACTCCGCGCCGTTCGCCGTTGGCAAAGCGCTCGACGGCGGTGCGGTGGGCGAGGTGATCGCGTCCCGTTCATCTACACACAAGGAGGGTGACGTCGTCGTGCATTCCCTCGGCTGGCGGGAGCACGCCGTCGTTGACGGTGCTGCCACCACCCCGGCCCGCACGGACCTGGCACCGGCCTCCGCCTTCCTTGGCGCCCTGGGCATGACCGGGCTGACGGCCTACTCCGGCCTCTTGAAGGTCGCCGAATTCAAGCCGGGGGACGCCGTCTTCGTCTCCGGTGCCGCCGGTGCCGTGGGCTCCCTGGTGGGGCAGATCGCCAAGGCCATGGGGGCCTCCCGCGTGATCGGCTCGGCCGGCTCGCCCGCCAAGGTGGCACGGCTCCTCGAACTTGGCTTTGACGCGGCCTTCGACTACCACGATGGACCGGTGGTCGAGCAACTGCAGAAGGCCGCAGGCCCCGCCGGCATCGACGTCTACTTCGACAACGTCGGCGGCGAACACCTAGAGGCCGCCCTGGCAGTCCTCAATGTGGGTGGCCGGGTGGCAATGTGCGGCGCCATCGCGCAGTACAACTCGACCGAGCCCACCCCGGCGCCCCACAACCTGATGCAGGCCATCGGCAAGCAACTGACGCTGCGCGGCTTCCTGGTGGGCGGACAGCGGCAGCATGCGGCGGAGTTTGCGGAGAAAATGGCCGGCTGGCTGGCGGACGGTACCGTGCGCTATGACGAGACGATCGTGGACGGACTGGAGAACGCGCCGCAGGCATTCATGGATCTCCTGGACGGCGCGAACACCGGAAAGATGCTGGTCCGGCTCTAGTCCGGCGGCAACCACAACCACAAAATCACAAGCAGTAGGGGCGCCTCCTTCGGGGCGCCCCTACTGCTTGGTAACAACTTGTAAACAATCTCCGGAGTCAGCTCCCGCCGTGCTATGGGGACGTGGCGCAGGCCACTAAAGTAAGTGCCATCAGTGCGCTCCTGCGCAGTGCTGCGTGCCCTCAGTGAAAACAGAATTTCAGCGCCGAAACGGACACTCATTGAATTCCAGCCCGTAGTGCCACTCGCATCATCCCTGGAGGAAAATTGAAGAAATCACTGCGTGCCGGCTTCAAGCGCGGTTCAATGGCCGGTGTGGCCACCCTCGGTGCGTCCGCCTTGCTGCTCACCGGTTGTGGTGCCGCCCCGTCCGCGTCCGGCCCCTCTGGTTCAGCCACCGCCTCGGACTACACCGCATGCATGGTGTCCGACTCCGGTGGATTCGACGACAAGTCGTTCAACCAGTCCGGCTACGAGGGCCTGCAGAGCGCGGTCAAGGACCTCGGCATCCAGGAGAAGCACGTCCAGTCCAAGGCTGACACCGACTACGACCCCAACCTCCGCTCGATGGTCCAGCAGGGCTGCAAGCTCACCGTGACGGTCGGCTTCCTGCTCGGCGACGCCACCAAGTCCATCGCGACGGCCAACCCCAACAGCCATTTCGCCATCATTGACTACAACGACCCCACGTTCCCCAAGAACGTCAAGCCGATCGTCTATGACACGGCCCAGGCTGCATTCCTGGCCGGCTACCTGGCAGCAGGCACCTCCAAGACCGGGAAGGTCGCAACCTTCGGCGGCATCAACATCCCCACCGTCACCATCTTCATGGACGGCTTTGCCGACGGCGTGAAGTACTACAACGAGAAGAAGGGCAAGAGCGTCCAGCTCATCGGCTGGGACAAGGACAAGCAGGACGGCACCTTCGTCGGCGACTTCAAGCAGGTGGATAAGGGCAAGGTCCTGACCCAGGGCTTCCTTGACCAGGGCGCAGACATTGTCCTTCCCGTCGCCGGACCCGTCGGAGGCGGCGCGGGCAGCGCCATCCTCGACGCCAAGTCCAAGGGCAAGGACGCCAAGCTCATCTGGGTTGACTCCGATGGCTACCTGACGGCCACGGACTACAAGTCAGTGATCCTCTCCTCAGTCCAGAAGACCATGTCCACCGCGGTGGAGACGGTCATCAAGGACGACAAGGACGGCAAGTTCGACGCCTCGCCGTACATCGGAACCCTCGCAAACGGCGGCGTGGCCCTGGCTCCGTTCCACGACCTCGACTCCGCCGTGCCGGCTGACCTGAAGAGTGAACTGGACCAGCTCAAGAAGGACATCATCTCCGGCACCGTCAAGGTCGAGTCGAAGTCCAGCCCCACCAAGTAGCACCGAACCGCGGGGCGCGCTGCCCTTCCGCCGTTACCCCGGCCGGAGGGCAGCGCGTTCTGTTTTGCTGGCAACGTACGGTCGCCGGCACCGTGCCGGCGGTCCATTTTTGCCGCCTGCCTGCCCTGCCCAGGAACAACCCGTGACACTAGGCTGGGACTACCCGCTGCCTCGCCGCCGACAGCGCGTGCCGGAGCAGATCCATACACACACAGATTGGTTAGGGTTTTGAAACTCGAACTGAAAGGGATCACGAAGCGATTCGGATCCCTGGTAGCCAATGACCACATCGATTTGGTCGTCGAACCGGGGCAGGTGCACTGCCTCCTGGGAGAGAACGGCGCGGGGAAATCCACCCTGATGAACGTGCTCTACGGCCTGTACGATCCGACCGAAGGCGAAATCCTGGTCGATGGCAGGCCCGTCGTTTTCAAGGACCCCGGCGAGGCGATGGCGGCCGGTATCGGGATGGTCCACCAGCACTTCATGCTCATCCCGGTCTTCACCGTGGCCGAGAATGTGGCGCTGGGCAATGAGGCGACCAAAGCCGCCGGCCTCCTCAACCTGGAAGCCACGCGCGAGAAGATCCGCCGCATCTCGGACCAGTACGGGTTCGACGTCGACCCCGACGCCATGGTGGAGGACCTGCCCGTCGGCGTCCAGCAGCGGGTCGAGATCATCAAGGCACTCGTTCGTGATGCCGAGGTGCTTATCCTCGATGAACCCACCGCCGTGTTGACGCCGCAGGAGACCGACGAACTCCTGGACATCATCCGGCAGCTGAAGCGGGACGGTAAGTCGATCGTCTTCATTTCCCACAAACTGCGTGAAGTCAAAGCCATCTCGGACACCATCACGGTGATCCGCCGCGGCAAGGTGGTGGGGCAGGCGGATCCCACAGCTTCCCCCACCGAGCTGGCGTCCGCCATGGTGGGCCGCACCGTGAGCCTGACACTCGACAAGGCACCGGCCAAGACCGGTGACGTGACCTTCAAGGTCCGCAACCTTACCGTGACGGACCACAACGGCCAGCACGTGGTCGATCACCTGTCGTTCGACATAGCCAAGGGCGAAGTCCTCGCCATCGCGGGAGTGCAAGGCAACGGCCAGACGGAACTGACCGAGGCGATCCTTGGCGTGCAGCCGCATGTGGCCGGGTCCATCACGCTCGACGGCGAGGAACTGCTGGGCAAGAGCGTCAAGCACGTCCTCGGTGCGGGCGTGGGCTTCGTCCCCGAGGACCGCACCCTCGACGGCCTGGTGGGCACGTTCACCATCTCCGAAAACATGATCCTGGACCTCTACGACAAGGCACCCTTCGCCCGTGGCATGGGGATGAAACCGGGCGTGATCGCGGAGAACGCTGCCAGGAAGGTCGAGGAATTCGACGTCCGCACACCCTCCGTGTCCGCCGCGGTGGGCACCCTCTCCGGCGGCAACCAGCAGAAGGTGGTCCTGGCCCGTGAGCTCTCCCGTCCGCTCCGCCTGTTCATCGCTTCGCAGCCCACACGCGGGCTTGACGTCGGCTCGATCGAGTTCGTCCACAAGCGCGTCATCGCCGAACGTGACCACGGAACGCCGGTCATGATCGTGTCCACGGAACTTGACGAAGTCCTGCAGCTGGCAGACAGGATCGCGGTGCTCTACCGCGGCCGACTGGTGGGGATCGTACCCGCCACCACGTCCCGCGACGTGCTGGGCCTGATGATGGCCGGTGTCCCGGCCGCAGAAGCCGAAGCCAGCGCCTCCGCCCATGCCTCCGGCGCCACGACCACAGCGACGGTATCGCAGCCTGCCGGCCACGAAGGAGAATCCCATGTCTGAAAAGACAACCCCGGAACCGCAGGCCACAAGCCACCCCAGCGCCCCTGAGCCCGCCGGGACCCAGGTGCCCGGCGGCACCACCTCCGAGGCTGTCGCCTCCGACGTCGTCCTGGACACCGCCGGCGGCCAGATGCCGCCGTCCGCCGTTCCGGCAGCCACCCAGCGGCGCGGCCGGGACCATGACCGGGACGGCAGCGGATCCGTTTTGCACCAGGTCTTCACCGGCAACGCCATGGTCTCCTTCCTCTCCGTGCTGCTGGCCATCGTGCTCGGCGGCATCCTGATGGCAGTGACCAACCCCAAGGTCGCCGTTACGGCCGGCTACTTCTTCGCACAGCCCGGAGACCTCCTGACCGAGGTCATCCGTCCCTACACTGCCCTGGTGCAGGGGTCCATCTTCAACTGGGCCGGTGCCGACCTTGCCGCCCAGCTGTACCCGATAACCGAGACCCTCACCGTCGCAACCCCGCTGATTTGCGCCGGGCTCGGCGTCGCGCTGGCGTTCCGCGCCGGCCTGTTCAACATCGGTGCCCAAGGGCAGATCATCTTCGGCGCGCTCTTCGGCGCCTACGTCGGCTTCGCCTGGCACCTGCCCATTGGCCTGCACCTGCTGGTCGTCATCCTGGCCGGCCTGGTCGGCGGCGCGGTGTGGGGCGGCGTTGTGGGCCTGCTGAAGGCACGGACCGGCGCGCACGAGGTGATCGTGACCATCATGCTCAACTACATCGCCAACTTCCTGCTGCTGTTCCTGCTCACCACCCCGGCCTTCCAGCGCAAGGGTTCCACCAACCCGATCTCCCCTTTCCTTGATTCCACCGCATTGTTCCCCGAACTGCTCGGACCACAATTCCGCCTGCACGCCGGCTTCCTGGTCGCGATCGCCGCCACCGCCTTCGTCTGGTGGCTGCTGAACCGCTCCACGATCGGTTTTGAGTTCCGCGCCGTTGGGGCGAACCCCAGCGCTGCGCGCACAGCCGGCATCGACGTCGCCCGCAGCACCATCCTGGTGATGGCGATCGCCGGTGCGCTGGCGGGCCTGGCCGGCGTAGCCCAGGTGTCCGGCACGGAAAAGTACCTCTCCGGCGGGGTGGCCGCCTCCATCGGCTTTGATGCCATCACGGTCGCACTGCTGGGACGCTCCACGCCATGGGGAACCTTCTTCGCGGGCCTGTTGTTCGGCGCCTTCCGCGCCGGCGGCGTGGCCATGCAGGCCCAGACACAGACGCCAATCGACATCGTGCTCGTCATCCAGTCCCTGATCGTGCTGTTCATCGCAGCACCGCCGCTGGTCCGTGCGATATTCGGACTCAACCCCCGTAAGAAGAAGACCACCACAAGTGGGACCGCAGGTTCGCGTACCGGCGGCGTCAAGAGCGGAGCGGCAGCATGAGCGCCACCACACAATCTCCGGCCGGCAAACAGCCCGGCGCCGGGAAGGGAACCGGCGAGACATCCGGAGCCAACCGCGCCGGAGGCCACGCAGGCACAACCGAACTGGTGAGCTGGAAGGCCGGCGTCGGCCTGGGCCTGCTCGCCATCCTGGGCACCGTGCTGTTCGGGTTCCTGGCCAACTCAAAATCTGCAGGTTTCCGGATCGCCGAAGCCCGCGATCCGAACGCTTCCTCCACCGCAGCATGGATCACCCTCGCCTTGGCGCTGGCTGCCGCCGCCTATGTCGGCTACCGCTGGATCAGCCAGCGGCGGGAGGGCGGGGGAGTGGACCGCTGGATACCCGCCACCACCATCGCCGCCGTCGCCGTCCTGGGCCTGGCCGCCCTGGGCGTCGCCAGGGTGGAAAAAATAACCGTGCCTTCGATGGCGCTCGGCTGGACCTGCGCGGTCCTGCTGCTCGCACTGGCCGGGTACGCCTGTTTCCTGACCATGCAGCGGCGGCGCACCCCCGGATGGCTGGGCGGCATCTTCGCGGTGGTCTTCCTGGTCGGATTCATGATCTGGATCGTCGCCGGCGGCCGTGACCCCGAACCCTCCATTTCCCTCGGCGGCCTCATGGCCGGCGCTGTGACCCTGGCAGTACCCCTGGTGTTCGGCTCACTGTCCGGCGTGCTGTGCGAACGGGCCGGGGTGGTCAACATCGCCATCGAAGGCCAGCTCCTGCTCGGTGCGTTCTCCGCCGCCGTCGTTGCCACCGTGACCGGGAATGTCTATGTGGGGCTCATCTCGGCGGCAGTCGCCGGTGCGCTCGTGTCCCTCGTCCTGGCCGTGGTGAGCATCAAGTACCTCGTCAACCAGATCATCGTCGGCGTGGTCCTCAACGTCCTGATCAGCGGCCTCACCAGCTTCCTGTTCTCCACCCTGCTCACGGCCGATCCCGAACACCTCAACAAGCCCGGCCGACTGCAGGCAGTGGATATTCCGTTCCTCGCCGACATCCCGATCATCGGCCCCATCCTGTTCCGCCAGTCCCTGGTGGGCTACCTCATGTACGTGGCCGTCATCGTCGTCTACGTCGGGCTGTTCCACACCAAGTGGGGCCTGCGCGTGCGTGCCGTCGGCGAACACCCGCAAGCGGCGGACACCGTGGGCATCAACGTCAACCGCACCCGCTTCATCAACGTCCTCATGGGCGGCGCGATCGCCGGAATCGGCGGTTCCTTCTTCACCCTCGTGTCGGTGGACGCCTTCAGCAAGGACATGTCCGGCGGCCGCGGCTACATCGCCCTTGCCGCCATGATCTTCGGCCGCTGGAATCCTATCGGGGCCTTCCTGGCAGCCTTGCTGTTCGGTTTCGCCGACAACCTGCAGAGCATCATCACCATCATCGGCTCGCCCGTGCCCAGCCAGTTCATGGCGATGCTGCCCTACGCCCTGACCGTCATCGCGGTGGCCGGCCTGGTGGGACGGTCCAGGCCGCCAGCGGCCGACGGCATACCGTACGTCAAAGGGTGACGGCCGTGGATGACGCGCGAACCGTTGACTGGGCGGCCCTCGAAGCTGCCGCCGTCGCCGCCATGAAAAACGCCTACGCGCCGTATTCCAAATTCGCGGTGGGGGCGGCCGCCCTCACCACGGACGGCCGGATCGTCAGCGGCTGCAACGTGGAGAACGCCAGCTACGGGCTCACCCTGTGCGCCGAATGCGCCCTGGTAGGCAACCTGCATATGACCGGCGGCGGCCTGCTGCGCGCCTTCTACTGCGTCGACGCCGACGGTACGGTCCTGATGCCGTGCGGCCGCTGCCGGCAGCTGCTCTACGAATTCCGCGCCCCGGACATGGAACTCATGACCACCCAAGGCATCAGGACGATGGACCAGGTGCTGCCCGACGCATTTGGCCCCCAACATCTGGAGGAGACCCGGTGACCCAAACCACCAGCAACACCGAGGCGTTCGATGCGGTGGACATCATCCGCATCAAGCGCGACAAAGGCATCCTGAGCCCCGAGCAGATCGACTGGACCATCGACGCCTATACGCGTGGAGCCATTGCCGACGAACAGATGGCGGCCCTGAACATGGCCATCCTGCTCAACGGCATGGACCGGGCGGAAATTGCCCGTTGGACCGCCGCGATGATCGCGTCCGGGGAGCGAATGGATTTCTCCAGCCTCAGGCGTCCCGACGGCGGCCTGAAATACACCACGGACAAGCACTCCACCGGCGGGGTGGGGGACAAGATCACGTTGCCGCTGGCCCCCCTCGTCGCCGTTTTCGGCGTCGCCGTCCCACAGCTTTCCGGCCGCGGCCTGGGCCACACGGGCGGCACCCTGGACAAGCTCGAGTCGATTCCCGGGTGGCGCGCAAGCCTGACCAATGACGAGATCCTGGCCCAGCTCCAGGACGTAGGGGCGGTGATCTGTGCCGCCGGTGCAGGCCTGGCACCCGCGGACAAGAAGCTCTACGCGCTCCGGGACGTTACCGGCACCGTGGAAGCCATCCCGCTCATCGCTTCGTCCATCATGAGCAAGAAGATCGCCGAGGGCACCGGCTCGCTGGTCCTTGACGTCAAGGTGGGCAGCGGAGCGTTCATGAAGGATGAGTCCCGGGCCCGGGAGCTGGCCGAGACGATGGTGGCCCTGGGCAAGGACGCCGGCGTCAACACGGTGGCCCTGCTGACCAACATGGACACGCCACTGGGACTCACCGCCGGCAACGCGATCGAAGTGGAGGAATCCGTGGAGGTACTTGCCGGAGGCGGCCCGGAAGACGTGGTGGAGTTGACCGTCCGGCTCGCCGAAGAGATGCTCGCCGCTGCGGGAGTGCACGGCGCCGATCCCGCCGCCGCGCTCAAGGACGGCCGCGCCATGGACATTTGGAACCGGATGATCTCCGCCCAGGGAGGCGATCCGCACGCCGCCCTGCCCGTGGCCAGGGAATCGGACGTGGTCTACGCGCCCGCGGACGGAGTGCTGGTGGAACTCGACGCCCTGGCTGTCGGTGTGGCCGCTTGGCGGCTGGGGGCCGGCCGTGCCCGCAAGGAAGATGCCGTGCAGGCCGGGGCCGGGGTGCGGATGCACGCCAAACCGGGCGCCACCGTACGGGCGGGGGAGCCCCTGATGACACTGCTCACGGACACGCCGGACCGCTTCACCCGGGCCCGGGAAGCACTCGAACACGCGGTGGTCATCGCTCCGGAGGGTTCGCGGCCTGCCCAGCAGCTGATTATCGACCGCATAGCATAGGGACCAATGCAGGCCATCAACGACTTCATCCTCGCCGCAGCCGGACAGCCCTGGGTGCTGGTCCTGGTGCTGGCGTGCTGCATCATTGACGGCTTCTTCCCGCCCGTCCCCAGCGAATCCGTGGTGGTGGGCCTCGCCGCCGTCGCCGCCACCGCGGATGTTCCCAACCCTCTGCTCCTTGCCGGGGTGGCTGCCGCGGGCGCCTTCGTTGGCGACAACATTGCCTACCTTTTGGGCCGCCGGGTGGGTACCACCCGTTGGGCCTGGATGCGCGGACCGCGGATGCAGGCCGCCTTCCGCTGGGCGGGCCGGGAACTGCGAAAGCGGCCGGCCTCGCTGATCCTGGTGGCCCGGTTCGTTCCGATCGGGCGGGTGGCGGTCAACCTGACGGCCGGTGTTACCCACTATCCGCACCTGCGGTTCGTTGGCCTGACCGTCCTCTCCGCAAGCCTGTGGGCCGGATACTCCGTGACGATCGGGTTGTTTTTCGGCCAATGGTTCGAGGACAACCACGTCCTGGGCGCCGTGATCGCCATCATTTGTGCCGTAGCCCTGGGCATCCTGGTGGACCTGGTGATCAACAAATTCCGGGGTAAACCCAACGTGGTGGAACGGATCCGGGAACCCGGGACCTGAGCCCCGCGTTTAACGGGAAAATTCCGGGCAGCAGGGCGTAGCGGACTGCGTCCCCGGCATGGGACACTTAGGAACGATTTCCGCTTTGGCTGCGGCGCTTTGGCTGTGCCATTTTTTACAGGAGCAACACCGCGTGGAGTTTATTAATGAGGCCGTGCTCCATGCAGCGGGCCAGTGGTGGATCTACCCCGTGCTGCTGGTGTTCTTCTTCGTGGACGGCTTCGCCATGGTGGTCCCCAGCGAGACCCTCATCGTGGCACTCGCGGCTTTCTCGCGGCACAGCGGCGAACCCAATCTCTGGATCCTTGGCCTGACGGCCCTGATCGGTGCCATTTGCGGCGACAACGTGGCCTATATGCTCGGCCGGAAAATCGGACTGGACCGGTGGGGCTGGATGCGCCGGCCCAAGGTTCGGAAAGTGTTCGCCTGGGCCCGCTACGAGCTGGAGAAGCGCGGGGCGGTGCTCATCTTCACCGCGCGCTACATCCCCTGGGGTCGGGTGGCCGTCAACTATGTGGCCGGCAGCACCGGTTTCTCGCACCGGAGGTTTTTCGTCTTCGATGCCTTCGCATGCGTCACATGGGTGGGGTACTCCCTTGGCATCGGGGTGCTTGCCAGCTCGTTCCCCTGGCTGCACCACAACCCGCTCCTGAGCGCCGGCATCGCGGTCGTGTTCGCGATTGTCCTGGGCGTCGTCATCGACCACGCCCTCCGCTGGTGGCACAAACGGCTGGGACGCCACGACGCCCCCGAAGCTGAAACCGAAGTGGACGGATGGGCCGGAAACGCCTCCGACCAGGATGAACGGCCCGGCACCCGGCCCCTCACGGTGCCGTCGGCGGATGCGGGTCCCGCCGCCAAGTAGCGGCTGGCTTTGAACCCCGCCCCACCCTAAGGTGGGAACGTGACTGAGCCCATTCTTGACGCCGCCCCTGCCATTGATTTCGACCTGAAGAGCCTGCCCAAGGTTTCCCTTCACGACCATCTGGACGGGGGACTCCGTCCGGCCACGATTATCGAACTGGCGGAAGCCGTTGGGCACACGCTTCCCTCGACGGACCCGGTTGCCCTGGGCGAGTGGTTCCGCGAATCCGCAGACTCCGGCTCCCTGGTCCGCTACCTGGAAACCTTCGACCACACCGTGGCCGTGATGCAGACTTACGATGGCCTGTTCCGGGTGGCCAAGGAATTCGTTGAAGACCTGGCAGATGACGGCGTGGTGTACGGCGAGGTCCGGTGGGCGCCGGAGCAGCACCTGCAGAAGGGGCTCAGCCTGGATGAGGCCGTGGAAGCGGTCCAGGATGGCCTGGAGGCAGGCGTCGAGGCCGTCTCGGAGACCGGCCGGGAGATCCAGGTGGGCCAGCTGATCACCGCCATGCGCCACGCCGACCGCGGCCAGGAGATTGCCGAACTCGCAGTGCGACACCGCAACCAGGGTGCAGTCGGGTTTGACATCGCGGGCGCGGAAGACGGCTTCCTGCCCAGCCGGTTCAAGGACGCGTTCACCTACCTGGCCCAGCACAACTTCCCCGCCACGGTACACGCCGGCGAGGCCGCCGGGCTGGAAAGCATCCAGTCCGCGCTGGTTGACGGCAGGGCCCTCCGCCTGGGACACGGCGTCCGGATCGCCGAGGACATCATGGTGGAATTCGACGATGACGATGAGGCCGGAGACACCGTCGGCCTGGTCACCCTGGGCGATCTCTCCAGCTGGGTCCGCGACCGCGGCATCGCCCTGGAAATCTGCCCGTCCTCCAACCTGCAGACCGGAGCGATCGCCGGATTTGGCGAGGGCATCGAAAGCCACCCGCTGGACATGCTGTACCAGCTGGGCTTCAACGTCACCATCAACACCGACAACCGCCTGATGAGCGGCGTCACCCTGACCGATGAGTTCAACCTGCTGGTGGAGACGTTTGACTACGACCTCGACGACCTCCTGGAGCTCACCCTCAACGCCGCCGAGGCATCCTTCCTGCCCCTGGAGGAAAAGGAAGCGCTGGTGGAGTACATCAACGACGCCTACGCCAACCTTGGCTGACCAGCAACCCGCGGCCGGCAGCTCTGCCACGGCGGAGCTGCTGGAAAAGATGGCGCAGCTGCGCGAGCACTGTCCCTGGATGGGTGCCCTGACGCACGCCTCGCTGGTGGAGTACCTCCTGGAGGAGGCCTATGAAGTGGCCGAGACCATCGAGGAGGGCCACCCCGACGCCGAACTCCAGGGCGAGCTGGGTGACGTCCTGCTCCAGGTGGTGCTGCACGCCCGGCTCGCCGAGGAGCGCGGCGCGTTCACGTTCGACGACGTTGCGCGCGGCCTGGGTGCCAAAATGGTCCGCCGCAACCCGCACGTCTTCCGGCCCGACGGTTCCCTGCAGGACAGCTTCCCTGCCACGGTGGCGGAGATCGAGCAGACGTGGGACGCCGTCAAACGGGCCGAACGCCCGGAACGGCGCCATGCCTTCGAGGGAATTCCCGCCGCCCTTCCGGCTCTGGCCAAGGCGCAAAAATCGCTGGACCGCGCCGCCCGTGCCGGCCTTGGCCTTCCCGGCGGGCTCCCCATCCCCGAAAGCGAGGACGAACTCGGAACGCTGCTGCTCGCCGTCGTGCGTTCCGCCCGGGACCGCGGCATGGACGCCGAGCGGGCCCTGCGTGCCGCCGTACGCCGCTACCAAGGCGACCAAGCTCCATCATGACGTCCGGGCTTCGACCGGTTTGAGTAACCCGGAGCACTCTCGACTACGCTAGTCCCTGACGAGTACGTCGAGTTTTCTGCCTGATTCCCCCCGTTAATCGCCCATAAGGAGCAAATTCATGGCGCTTATCGATGCCATCCACGCCCGCGAGATCCTTGATTCCCGCGGCAACCCCACCGTTGAAGTTGAAGTCCTGCTGTCGGACGGCCAGATCGGCCGCGCCGCAGTTCCCTCCGGTGCTTCCACCGGTGAGCACGAGGCCGTCGAACTGCGCGACGGCGACAAGGGCCGCTACCTCGGCAAGGGCGTGCAGAAGGCCGTCGACGCCGTGATTGACCAGATCGCCCCGGCCCTGACCGGCTTCGACGCCACCGACCAGCGCAGCATCGACCAGGCAATGCTGGACCTGGACGGCACGCCCAACAAGGGCAAGCTCGGCGCCAACGCCATCCTGGGCGTCTCCCTGGCGGTCGCCAACGCAGCCGCGGCCTCCGCCGACCTGCCCCTCTACAAGTACCTGGGCGGCCCGAACGCGCACGTCCTGCCCGTCCCGCTGATGAACATCCTCAACGGTGGATCGCACGCCGACTCCGACGTGGACATCCAGGAATTCATGATCGCCCCCATCGGCGCCGAGACCTTCTCCGAAGGCCTGCGCTGGGGCGTCGAGGTCTACCACAACCTCAAGTCCGTCCTGAAGGAAAAGGGCCTGTCCACCGGCCTGGGCGACGAGGGCGGCTTCGCCCCGAACCTGCCGTCCAACCGCGCTGCCCTGGACCTGATCCAGGAAGCCATCAAGAACGCCGGCTACACCCCGGGCAAGGACATCGCCCTGGCCCTGGACGTCGCATCCTCGGAGTTCTTCAAGGACGGCGCCTACCAGTTCGAAGGCAAGTCCCTGTCCGCCAGCGAGATGAGCGCCTACTACGCCGAACTCGTGGCCGACTACCCTCTGGTTTCCATCGAGGACCCGCTGGACGAGAACGACTGGGAAGGCTGGAAGACCCTCACCGACGCCATCGGCGACAAGGTCCAGCTGGTGGGCGACGACCTCTTCGTCACCAATCCCTCCATCCTGCAGCGCGGCATCGACACCAAGACGGCCAACTCCCTGCTGGTCAAGGTCAACCAGATCGGCTCCCTGACCGAGACCCTGGACGCCGTCAGCCTGGCCCAGCGCGCCGGTTACACCACCATCACCTCGCACCGCTCCGGCGAAACCGAGGACACCACCATCGCCGACATCGCGGTGGCCACGAACGCCGGCCAGATCAAGACCGGCGCACCTGCCCGCTCCGAGCGCGTTGCCAAGTACAACCAGCTGCTGCGCATCGAAGAGGAACTCGACGACGCCGCACGTTACGCCGGACGCAGCGCGTTCCCGCGTTTCAAGGGCTAGTAACCGGCTAAACCCATCGGCGGTGGCTATGGTTGGAAGACCATAGCCACCGCCGTTGTTTTCCGCAGCAATGGTCCAGGCAGTGTTTGTCCAGCACAGATAGTGGCGGCCCAGGGAGGCTGCGTTTCAGGAGTGTCATGGCTACCCGCCGCCCCAAAGTTCCCAAGGTTGCCCCCGCCCGTCCGGCAAAGGACACGGCCGACGACGGTACCTCCGGCGGGGCCGAGGTCATCCGGGCGGATTTCCGCCCGGGCAACGGCGCTGCCGCGGCTGAGGAGTCTTCCGGGCAGGACAACCGCGGCCGCGGAACTGCCGGCCGGCCGGGCGGAAAGGCGGGAGGGGCAACCGCACCCAAGCCGTCCGCCGGACGCAAGGGCAGCAGTTCCGTTGACGGCACCAACGGCCGGGCCAGTGACGAGGACCAGCACCCCGTCCCCGCCAAGGCCTTCTCCGGCCGCATGCTCGCGTTGGCCGTGGTGATGGTGGCCATCACCATCATGCTGGCACCAACCGTGAAGATCTTTTTCGACAAGAAGGCCGAAATCGACGCGCTGAATGCCGATATCGCCGCCCGTCAGGCCGAAGGGGACGCCCTCCGGCAGCAGGTTTCGCGATGGCAGGACCCCAACTACGTCAAGCAGCAGGCCCGCGACCGCATTAACATGGTTATGCCGGGCGAAACCGGCTACTGGGTTTTTGGCAGCGATGAGCCGGCCGGAGAAAGCAGTAGCCCCGCCGGCGCAACAGCACAAGACCCCGCCGATCTGCCGTGGGTGGATTCCCTGTGGGAGTCCATCAGGCGCGCGGCCACAGACTGAACCGCACAGGAAGGACGGCCCGCGACAATGGAACACAGCACGGCAGCCGCCCGGGACGAATCCCGCCAACCGACAGAACACGACCTTGACGTGCTGAGCAGGCAGCTGGGACGTCCCGTCCGCGACGTCGTGGAAATTCCGGCGCGGTGCGTTTGCGGCAACCCGCTCGTAGCAGCGACCGCCCCCCGCCTCAGCAACGGAACCCCGTTCCCCACCACCTTCTACCTGACGCACCCGGTGATCACCTCAGCGGTTTCCCGGCTGGAAGCCGCAGGCGTCATGAATGAGATGAACGACCAACTCGCCGGGGATCCCGGGCTCGCGGACGCCTACCGCTCGGCCCATGAAGAATACCTCGCCGCCCGGAACGCGATCGGAGAACGTTCCGGCATCGGCCCGGTGCCTGAAATCGACGGCGTCTCGGCCGGGGGAATGCCCGTACGCGTCAAGTGCCTGCACGTCCTGGTGGGCCACTCCCTGGCGTCCGGCCCCGGCGTCAACCCGCTCGGCGACCAGGCCCTTGGAATGATCAGCGAGTGGTGGACGACGGACAAGTGCTACTGCGACGGCGCCTGGGACACCACCGGCGAGGCACCGTCCCGGGACCTCAGCCGACATGGTCCCCAGGGCCTGCCGGACATCGTTGGCCGCCCCGCGCCCGTGCGGAAGACTGCCGGCGACGCCGGGGTGGCGGAGTGACGCGCGTCGCCGCCATCGACTGCGGCACCAACTCCATCCGGCTCCTGATCGCGGACATTGACCGCAGCAACGGCAGCACGGCCCTGACTGACGTCGTCCGGGAAATGCGCGTGGTCCGGCTGGGCCAGGGGGTGGATGCCACCGGCGAACTGGCTCCGGAGGCCCTTGAACGCACCTTCGCCGCAACGGCTGACTATGCCCGCCTGATCCGTGAGCACGGTGCGGAACGGACCCGGTTCGTCGCTACCTCGGCAAGCCGGGACGCACGCAACAGGGACGTCTTCGTGGACGGCATCCGGGACCTCCTGGGAGTCGAACCTGAGGTCATTTCCGGCGACGAGGAAGCGGCCTTGTCGTTCGCCGGCGCCAGCAGCGTGCTGCCCATCCTCGACGGCCATGAAGTACTGGTGGTGGACCTTGGCGGCGGAAGCACCGAATTTGTCCTCGGCACCGCCTCCGGGGTCACGGCAGCCAAATCCGTGGACATCGGCTGCGTTCGCCTCACTGAGCGGCACCTGCGTGACGATCCGCCCACGGCCGAACAGGTCGCGGCCGCCGAGGCCGACGTTGACGCCGCCATAGCCCGCGCCGGACGCGACGTGCCGCTGGAACGTGCCACCGCCGTCGTCGGCGTGGCCGGATCCGTCACCACCATCACCGCGCACGCCCTCCGCCTGCCCGAATACTCGCCGGACGCCATCCACGGCGCCCAGCTTCCCATTGAGGACGTCAAGGCCGCTGCCGGCGACCTGCTGGCGATGACCCGGGCCGGCCGCGCCGCCCTGCCGTACATGCACCCGGGGCGGGTGGATGTCATTGGCGCCGGGGGACTGGTGTGGCGCCGCATCCTGGAACGGATGGGCACGCTTACCGGCGGCAGGATCACCGCCGCCACCGCGAGCGAGCACGACATCCTTGACGGCATCGCCCTGAGCATCGGGTAGCCCCATGCAATCCACCCCAGCTCCGACCCCGCCTGCGCGCCGGGCCGCCGCGGCCCTCGCGGCTGTCCTGCTGGCCGCCTGCTGCCTGTGCGCCGGCCTTTTTACCGCGCCCGCCGCCAAAGCCGACGATTGGCGCGACAAAGAGTACTGGCTGGCAGATTCCGGCATCACCAAGGCCTGGGAGGTGTCCAAGGGCGCCGGCGTCAAGGTGGCCGTCATCGACAGCGGCATTGACGCCCAGCACCCGGACCTTAAAGGTGCTGTCACCGGCGGCTATGACGCCTCCGGCTCGGGCCAGCCGGACGGCCAGAAGAGCGTCGGCTCCAAGCCTGAACACGGCACGCTGGTGGCCACCATGCTGGCAGGCCGCGGCCACCAGCCGGCCAGTGCCTCGCCCAGCCCCAGCCCCGGGCCTGCGGGCACGCCGCCTGACGGCGTCATGGGCGTGGCGCCGGAAGCGCAGCTCCTTTCCGTTTCCACATGGCTGGGTTCACCGAACCCCTCAGGCAAAAGCGACCAGGACCAGATTCCCGAAGCCGTCCGCTGGGCAGTGGACAACGGCGCCAAGGTGATCAACATTTCGCTCGGCAGCACAACACCCCAGTGGCCACAAAGCTGGGACGCGGCGTTCCTTTACGCCGAACAAAAGGACGTGGTCATCGTGGCCGCAGCCGGCAACCGGGTGGGCGGCAACACCCAGGTGGGCGCCCCCGCAACTATCCCGGGCGTCCTCACGGTCGCTGGCCTGGACCGCAAGAACACCGCCAGCGTGGATGCTTCGTCCCAGGGGATCAGCATCGGTGTGGCCGCCCCTGCGGAGAACCTGGTCGGCGGACTCCCCGGCGGGAGCTACGCCGAATGGGCCGGGACGTCCGGCTCCACTCCGATCGTTGCCGGGGTGGCTGCACTGATTCGGTCCAAGTGGCCGGACATGAGTGCCGAGCAGGTCATCAACAGGATTGTCTCGACGGCGAAGGATGCCGGCGCGCCCGGCAAGGACCCGCTGTACGGCTACGGGATCCTCAACGCCGAGGCCGCGCTCAAGGCCGACGTCCCGGAAGCCACGGTGAACCCGCTGGGTACCATCGCCGAATGGATCCGGGTCCACCGGCGCGGTAACGCAGCCCCGGCAACCCAGGTTCCTTCCGCCGCCCCGGTGCCCAGCGCGGCACCCACCCTGCCGGAGGCGACCGTCCCCGCTGCCAAGGCGCCCTCCCCGCGCGACAGTGCCATCGGCGCCGCCGTCGTGATAGGTTTCGCCGTCCTTTTCGTGGCAATCATCGCTGCGGCCGCGTTCCAGCTCAGGAGGGCTTCCCGCAACCCGGCCCTGGCCCGGGAGGACCCGGATACCGGGGTGGTGGAACGGGTCAATTTGTCCCGGGAATCACAAGTTACGGACCATCGACCTAGTTAGTGAAGATTTTCACAAACTGCGCTATCCTTAAACTATGGCAACCACCCCACAGCTCCAGGACCGTCCCAGGGTACTCGTCGTCGGCGGCGGGTACGTCGGCCTGTACGTAGCACTGAAACTGCAGAAGAAGATCGCGAATGCCGGTGGCATCGTCACCGTCGTTGATCCCCTGCCCTACATGACTTACCAGCCCTTCCTCCCGGAAGTGGCCGGCGGCAACATCGAAGCCCGCCACGCGGTGGTATCCCACCGCCAGCACCTCAAGCAGACGGAACTGATCCAGGGCCGCGTCACCTCGATCGACCACGTCAACCGCACTGCTGTGGTGGCACCCTCCGACGGCGGCGAGAACTTTGAGGTTCCCTACTTCGACGTCGTCCTCGCAGCCGGCGCCATCACCCGCACGTTCCCCATCAAGGGCCTGGCGGACAAGGGCATCGGCCTGAAGACCATTGAAGAAGCCGTTGCCCTGCGCAACAAGCTGCTGGAGCGCATCGAGGTTGCCTCCACCATGACGGACCCCGCTGCCCGCGCCAAGGCCCTCACATTCGTGGTGGTCGGCGGCGGCTTCGCCGGGATCGAATGCATCACCGAGATGGAAGACCTCGCCCGCGCCGCCGTGCGCAACAACCCGCGCGTCAAGCAGGAGGAAGTCCGCTTCGTCCTGGTTGAAGCCATGGGCCGTATCATGCCCGAGGTCACTGCCAAGCAGGCCGACTGGGTCGTCGAGCACCTCCGCAGCCGCGGCATCGAGGTCCTGCTGAACACGTCGCTGGACAGCGCCGAGGGCACCCTGAAGCTCATCAACCTGCCGGACAAGACCCCCGCGCAGGAATTCGAAGCCGACACCCTGGTGTGGACTGCAGGCGTGCAGGCCAACCCCATGGTCCGTTCCACCGACTTCCCGCTCGAGCCGCGCGGCCGCGTCCGCGTCCTGCCGGACCTGCGCATCGCCGGCGACGAAGGCATCGTGGAGAACGCCTGGGCGGCCGGCGACATCGCCGCTGTTCCGGACCTCACCGGCAAGGGCCTCCCGGACGGCACCTGCGTCCCGAATGCCCAGCACGCCCTCCGCCAGGCCAAGCGCCTCGCGAAGAACCTCTGGGCATCACGCTGGGAAAAGCCGTTGGGGGACTACAAGCACAAGAACCTTGGTGCTGTGGCCGGCTTCGGCGAATGGAAGGGTGTTGCCAACATCAACCTCCTGGGCCGGATCGGCCTCAAGGGCGGGCTCGCCTGGCTGGCACACCGCGGCTACCACGGTATGGCCATGCCCACTGTCGAGCGCAAGTTCCGCGTCATCCTGAACTGGATCATCAGCTTCTTCGCCGGCCGCGACACCACGCAGCTGCTGGACCTGGACAACCCCCGCGGCGCCTTCGTCGCGGCGGCCACCCCGGCGCCCAAGCCTGCGGCTGCGCCCGCAGCCGTCCCGGCCGCCGGCTCCGGTTCATCAGCCACGCCCGCTCCCAAGGAAACGGTAGCCGCCAACGCCAAGTAGCGCGCCCATCCGCTTCACCGCGTCCGACGGCGGCCGTCCCCTTCCCGGGGCCGGCCGCCGTCGGCGTTTCCCGGCAACGGGCCGTTGGCAGGTACCATTGACCCGGCGCCCCAGTAGCCCAATTGGCAGAGGCAGCGGACTTAAAATCCGCGTGTTGTGGGTTCGAGTCCCACCTGGGGTACAACTGCCATGGACGGGGAACTGATGCCCCCGCGCCTGAAAGCCGCCTGCGATGCAGGCGGCTTTCGCCATTTAATTCCGCATAGGCAACGACTGTTATAAGGCTGTGACCTCAGTCACTTAGATTCGTTGCCCTCCATGCACTAGCTTGAACCTAAATCAGGAATACCTGGTCCCATTTTCGGGCGCCGCAGCGTCCCATTGATCCGCACGCGCATCGCATGGCCCTGTTTCGGAAGGCAGACAAATGTACCGAAAGAAAGTCCTCACCTCGTTGGCAGCAGCAGCCACATTCAGCATGCTGCTGTCGGCCTGCGCCAACCAGGCGGGCCCCGGCACCACCGAAAGCTCCGGCTCCTCCAATAAAGTGAACATCCCCGCGATTTCGAAGGTGGATGTTCCCTCCGGTGCGGTCAAGCCTGCCGGCGACGGCAAGGCAACCTGCCCGGCAACCACTACGCTGGCCTACGCCGGCGCACAGACCGGTCCCAATGCCCAGCTGGGCGTTAACATCTTCAACGGCATCCAGCTCGCCATCGACCAGCACAACAAGGCCAACCCGGGCTGCCAGGTCCAGTTCAAGAAGTTCGATACCGAAGGCGACCCCAACAAGGCCACCGGCCCGGTGACCCAGCTGGTGAGCGAGTCCGACATTCTCGGCGTCATCGGCCTGCCGTTCTCCGGTGAGTCCAAGGCAACGGGCAACATCTTCGAGCAGAAGGGCCTGGTCCACATCACCCCGTCGGCCACCAACCCCACCCTGACCGAAAACGGCTGGACCACCTTCTTCCGCGGCCTCGGCAACGACGCCGTCCAGGGCCCGGCCGCCGCGAAGTTCCTTACCGGCAAGCTCGGCGCCAAGAAGGTGTACCTGGTCCAGGATGACTCCGACTACGGCATCGGCCTGGGAACCTCCACCTCTGCGGGCCTGGGGAGCGCCTTGGCCGGAACGGAGAAGGTAACCACCGGGCAGAAGGACTTCTCGGCAGTCATTTCCAAGATCATGAACGCCAAGGCCGACGCCGTGTTCTACGCCGGCTACTATGCCGAGGGCGCGCCGTTCGACCAGCAGCTGGTCGGTAAGGGCTTCACCGGAACGTTCGTGGCTCCTGACGGTGTCAAGGACGATCAGTTCATCAAGCAGGCCGGCGACGCGTCCAACAACGCCTACTTCACCTGCCCCTGCCTCCCGGGTGAACTGATCCCGGACTTCGCCTCGGCTTACAAGGACGTCTCCAAGGGCGCCGAGCCCGGAACATACTCCATCGAAGGCTACGACGCCGCAACGGTCCTCCTGTCCGGCATCGACGCAGGCAAGCAAAGCCGCGCAGACCTGCTGTCCTGGGTCAAGGCCTATGACAAGGACGGCTTCAGCAAGCACTACAAGTGGGACGCCAAGGGCGAACTCCAGGCCCCGACCGTCTACGGCTACAAGGTGGAAAACGGGAAGATCGTTCCGATCGGCCCCATCGGGGAGTAATAACCCGGCGGGAATCGGCTGTGGGGGCCAGCACTGCAGGCCCCCACAGCCTTTTCTTCGCTTGGCAACAACCCAGAACCAAGCCACGTCACTAGACACAAGTCCCACGGCCGGGCCCACAAGGCCGCGTGCAACTGGATCAGGATGTTCCCCATGCTTCCCTCTCTCGTCCCACTGCTCCCGACTGAAAATGACTGGATCACTTTCGACATACCGTCCCTCGCCCAGAACTTCTGGAGCGCCACCTTTGACGGCCTGACATTCGGAGCCATCTACGCACTCGTAGCGCTCGGCTACACCCTCGTTTACGGCGTGCTGAACCTTATCAACTTCGCCCACTCTGAAGTGTTCATCGTTGGCTGCTACGCCGTCTTCTTCACCCTGAGCAGCCTCGGCTTCGGTCCTTCGGTTCCCCGCCTGGATATCTGGGCCATCATCCTGAACCTGCTGCTGGCATTGGTCCTTGCCATGCTCGCCTCTGCAGTCACGGCCTTCCTGCTTGAGCGGATCGCCTATAAACCCCTCCGGCAACGAAACGCCCCGCGTCTGGTCTTCCTGATCACCGCCATCGGTGCTTCCTTCACCATCCAGTACCTCATCTACCTGTGGCGTGGTCCCAGCCCCGAACTTGCACTGACTATGTTCCGGCCCACTCCCATCTTTGATGTCTTCGGCACCATCGTCGATTCCCAGCAATTGGTGATCATCATCGCGGCGGTCATCATGATGGTCGGCATCGACCGGTTCATCAGTAAGTCCCGCACCGGCCGCGGCATCAGGGCAGTAGCCCAGGACCCGGACACTGCGACATTGATGGGCGTCAACAAAGAGCGCATCATTATTACCACCTTCATCATCGGGGGCCTGCTCGCAGGAGCCGCCGCATTGTTCTACGTCATGAAAATCCCTTCCGGTGTCCAGTACAGCGGCGGATTCGTCCTCGGAATCAAGGCCTTCGCGGCAGCCGTGCTCGGCGGCATCGGCAACGTCCGCGGCGCCCTGCTGGGTGGACTGCTGCTCGGCCTGATCGGCAACTACGGCCAGATCCTGCTCGGGAACTCGCAGTGGACCGACGTCGTGGCATTCGTGGTGCTGGTGCTGGTGCTGCTGCTGCGGCCCGAAGGCATCCTGGGAACCTCCCTTGGAAGGAGCAAAGCATGAGCATGACGGACGGACCCACGCCGCTGCAGACGGCGGCCGCCGCGCAGGCGGCAGAGGACCGCGAAGCCTCGTCGAAGGCCGCAGGCAAAAGCGATCTCCGCCAGCGCGGGAGACGCAAGTCCGGGTACTTCTCCGACCGGTGGCATGCACTGTCCCGCCAACAGCAGTGGGCCTTCCTGGTCATCGTCGTCGCGCTGGCCTACATGCTCCCGCTGCTCAACCCGCCCATCATCACCACGGAGCCGGGCAACAATTTCGCCCTGGCGTGCTTCGACATGGCACGCTTCGCCCTCATCGCGGTAGGCCTCAACGTCGTGGTGGGATACGCGGGCCTGCTGGACCTTGGGTATGTTGCCTTCTTCGCCGTCGGCTCCTACTGCGCGGCGATGCTGACCAGCCCGGACTCGCCCTTCCTGCACATCCCGTACCTGTGGACCATTCCGATCGCCATGGCGGTCACCATGTTCTTCGGCGTGGTGCTGGGTGTCCCCACCCTCCGCCTGCGGGGCGACTACCTGGCCATCGTGACGCTCGGGTTCGGTGAAATCGTCCGCATCCTGGCCACGATCATTCCCGCGATGAAGGGCCAGGTCGGTTTCCAGAACGTCGGCCATCCGCCGGGCACCGAAGCTGACGGAACGCCTATCTTCTCCAACTCGAACGGTGTGCCCTGGTACTGGCTGACGCTGACCATCATCATCATCGTCACCCTCCTGGTGGGCAACCTGGAGCGCAGCCGGGTTGGCCGCGCCTGGATCGCCATCCGCGAGGATGAGGACGCAGCTGAAATCATGGGCGTTCCCACCTTCAAGTACAAGGTGTGGGCGTTCGCCATCGGCGCCGCGATCGGCGGCCTTTCAGGCGCGCTGTTCGCCGGGCAGGTGGGGTTCGTCAACAACCAGAAGTTCGACGTCACCACCTCCATCCTGTTCCTGGCCGCGGTAGTGCTCGGCGGCGCAGGCAACAAGGTTGGTGCCATCCTGGGCGGGGCTCTGGTCAGTTACATCCCGTTGAGGTTCACGGCCATCGCCGAATACAAGTACCTGATTTTCGGGATCGCCCTGGTCCTGATCATGATCTTCCGCTCGCAGGGGCTGCTCCCGGCACGGCAGCGCCTGCTCGCCTACGGCCGGACAGCCATCAATAAAGTCACGGCCCGGGACAGCACGGAACCCAAAGACACCGACAACCCAACAGCGGGCCCCGGGACCCGCACGGCCGGAGAGAGGGGAGCAGAGGCATGAGTTCCGAGGAACGGCAGGCCGGCTCCAGCAGCGTCGAGGAGCAACCGGACAACGGCGGCCCGGCCGCTGTTGCGCCCGAAATCGACATCGAAGCCCTGGCCGAAGCAGGGGTGGACCAGGAACTGGCCGAAAAAGTTGCACCGGACCGCGATATCGCGGTGGCGGTAGGCGACAACATCGTGGAGGTCCAGAACCTCACCATCAAGTTCGGCGGCCTCGTGGCGTTGGACAACATCAGCTTCAACATCAAGCGCGGCGAGATCCTGGGACTCATCGGTCCCAATGGGGCCGGGAAAACCACGTGCTTCAATGCCATGACCGGCGTCTACAAGCCCACCAGCGGAAAAGTGGTGTTGGAGGGACAGGTCCTGAACGGCATCAAGCAGCACAAGATCACCCGCCTGGGGTTGTCCCGCACGTTCCAGAACATCCGGCTCTTCGGCGAGATGACTGCGCTGGAGAATGTCGTGGTGGGCCTCGATGCGCGGCATCGCACCAGCGTCGGCGGGGCCCTGTTGCGCCTGCCCACCCACATCAAGGAGGAAAAGTCCGCCATCGAGCGCGGCATGGCCCTGCTGGACTTCGTGGGCATCAGCAGCCACGCCCACGTCCTGTCCCGGCAGCTGCCCTACGGCTTCCAGCGCCGGCTGGAGATCGCCCGGGCATTGGCCACCGATCCGAAGGTGCTGTGCCTCGACGAGCCGGCGGCAGGCTTCAACCCGGCCGAGAAAGAGGACCTGATGGCGCTCATCCGCACCATCAGGGATGAGGGCTACACCGTACTGCTGATCGAGCACGACATGAAGCTCGTGATGGGTGTGACAGACCGCATCGTGGTGCTGGAATTCGGGAAGAAGATCGCGGACGGACTGCCGCGCGAGATCCGCGAAGACCCGAGGGTCGTTGCCGCCTACCTAGGAGAGCCCGAAGATGACGTTGCTTGAACTTCAGGACGTTTCCGTCCACTACGGCCGCATCCAGGCGCTGCGGAACATCTCCTTCACGGTGGACGAAGGCGAAGTGGTGGCCTTGATTGGCGCCAACGGTGCCGGCAAGACCACCACCATGCGCACCATCTCAGGCCTCTTGAACTGCTCCGAAGGGAAAATCACCTTTGCAGGCCAGGACATCACCAAGATGAAGGCGCACATCCGGGTGGTGCACGGGATTTCCCAAGCGCCCGAGGGTCGCGGAATCTTCCCGGGCATGACGGTCATGGAAAACCTCGATATGGGCACCTTCGGACGCAAGGACAGAAGCGGCGTATCAAAGGACCTGGACCGCGTCTTCGACCTGTTCCCGCGGCTGAAGGAGCGCGAGAAGCAGTTCGGCGGAACGATGTCAGGGGGCGAGCAACAGATGCTGGCCATTGGACGGGCGTTAATGTCCAACCCGAAGCTGCTGTTGCTGGACGAACCGTCCATGGGCCTCGCACCGCAGTTCATCCGGCAGATCTTCAAGATCATCAAGGAAATCAACAACCAGGGCACCACCGTCCTGATGGTGGAGCAGAACGCCAACCAGGCCCTGGCCGGAGCGCACCGGGCCTTCGTCCTGGAGACCGGTGAGATCACGCACAGCGGTACCGGCAAGCAGTTACTGGAGGATCCCTCCATCAAGGAGGCATACCTGGGCGTGGGATAGCGGCCTGGCGGGGCCCGGTCTTCCGGGAGGCAACGGTCACGGTTCGGTTGCAACCGGGCCCCGCGGGAACTTTCACCACTGCCGCCACGTGGGAATTGATAGCGTAACGAACAGCTCATCACACACACCCACATGGAGGAATTCCGCAATGGCACTTGGCGGCAACCCGATCTTCAACGGAAAGAGTTTCCGTGGCGCCACCCAGGCGCAGCCTGTTCCGCAGGCTCCCTACGGTGCTCCTTACGGCCAGGCACCGTATGGGCAGCAGGCGTATGGCCAGCAGCCTTACGGCCAGCAGGGGTGGAGCACCCAGTCCCAGGGCATGACGGACGAACAACTGCGGCAGATGTACAACCAGCCATCGGCCGGCCCCGCGGACACCGGCCGGATGACGTTCGACGACGTCATCATGAAGACCGCCGCCTGCCTCGGCGCAGTGCTGGTGGGCGCAGCCATCACCCTCACCGTTGGGCCGTCGCTCGCGTCCATGCTGATGATCGTCGGCGCCCTCGGCGGCTTCGTGTTGGCCCTGGTCAACACCTTCAAGAAGCAGCCCTCACCGGCCCTGATCCTCGCCTACGCGGCCCTGGAAGGACTCTTCCTCGGCGGCCTGACCCGGATCCTTGACGGGATGTTCCCCGGTGTCGGCCTGCAGGCAGTGATCGGCACGCTCTCGGTATTCGCCGTGACCCTGGTCCTGTTCAAGAGCGGCAAGGTCCGCGCCACCCCCAAGGCGATGCGCTTCTTTATGATCGCCCTGATCGGCTACGCGGTGTTCGCGCTCATCAACATGGTCATGATGTGGACCGGAGCGGTGGACTCCCCGTTCGGCCTGCGCACCAGCTTCGAGATCTTCGGGATCCCGCTGGGCGTTTTCATCGGCCTGCTCGCCATCGGCCTGGCCGCGTTCTCGCTGATCATGGACTTCACCAGCATTGAGGCCGGTGTCCGCAGCGGGGCTCCGCAGCGCTTCTCCTGGACGGCCGCCTTCGGCCTGACGGTCACGCTCGTCTGGCTCTACGTGGAGATCATCCGCCTGCTTGCCATCCTGCGCGGCGACGACTAGGCACCCCGCCGGCTTCCGCCGTCGTAAACCAAAAGGCCGTGGGCCCCACCAACTGGTGGGGCCCACGGCCTTTTTAGCGGGCTGCAGCCTGCTCAGGCAGCCGGGGACGCTCCTAGGAAATACGCATGGCTCCGGCGGCAGGGGAGACGGTGAAGATCTCCGGTGCCGTGAAGCCGGCGTCGGAAAAAGCCTTGGCGACGGCGGCCCGCACCTTCTGCTCCGCATCTACGGGGGTCAGTGCGATCGCTGCACCGCCGAACCCGCCTCCGGTCATTCTGGCGCCGATTGCTCCGTTCGCCCGGGACGTGTCTACGGCCAGGTCCAGCTCGGGACATGAAATTTCGAAATCATCGCGCATGGAGGCGTGGCTGGCGTCCAGCAGGCGGCCGATGGCAACGGGTCCGGGGCCGTCCAGGAGTTCGACGGTCTGGAGCACCCTGTCGTTCTCGGTCACCACGTGCCGCACCCGCCTGAACGTCACCTCGTCCAGCAGCCCCCCGGCCTCTTCAAGGTCGCCCACCTGGACGTCCCGCAGCGCCTTGACCCCAAGGACCTCCGCCCCCAGCTCACAGGACGCGCGGCGTGAGGCGTAGCCGCCGTCGGCATGGGAATGGGACACCTTGGTGTCGATGACCAGCAGCACCAGGCCGGCGGGTTCTGTCTCGAACGGAACCAGGGTTGCCTTCTGGTCCCGGCAGTCCAGGAAGACCGCATGGCCTTTGGCGCCCCGCAGCGACGCGGACTGGTCCATGATCCCGGTGGGCGCCCCAACGAAGTCGTTCTCCGCCCGCTGCGTTGCCAGCACCATCTCCTCGGCCCCCAGTCCGGCGGCGGTGAGGTCGTTGAGGGCAGAGATCACGGCACATTCGATGGCGTGCGACGACGACAGGCCGGCCCCCAGCGGCACGGTGGAGTCCAGGAGCAGGTCCAGGCCGGGGACATCGATGCCCCGCTCCCGCAGGGCCCACATGACGCCCAGGGGGTACTTGGTCCAGCCCTTGGCCGTTCCAGGCTCCAGGGAGTCGAGCGAGGTGGTGACGACGCCCTGGTCACCGTACGTGGACAGCAGCCGTACGGTCCGGTCCTGGCGGACCGCAATGGCCACGCGGGCGGTGCGGTCGATGGCGAAGGGAAGGACGAACCCTTCGTTGTAGTCGGTATGTTCGCCGATGAGGTTTACCCGCCCCGGCGCCTGCCATACGCCGTCGGGAGCACTGCCGAAGGCCTGCGTGAAGCGGGCGGCGAGATCTTCGGCGGAAACCGGGGCTGGGCCGGCCTGGTCCTGGCTGCTCACGCGGAAGCTCCTTCTGCTGCGGCCGCCATGGCAGACGGCTCCGACGACGACGGAACGGAAACACTGCGCAGGCGCTCCGCCACGCTCTCCGGCGTGGTGTCGTTGATGAACGCGCCCATCGCTGCCTCCGAGCCGGCGAGGTACTTCAGCTTATCCGCTGCCCTGCGCGGGGAGGTCAGCTGCAGGTGGAGATAACCGGCCGGGCGGAGGACATCATCCAGGGGAGCCTGGTGCCAGGCGGAGATGTAGGGCGTAGGCGTGGGGTAGAGGGCGTCCACCCGCTTGAGCAGGTCGAGGTACACCTGCGCCAACTCGTCCTTCTCCTCCCCGTTCAAGGCAGCGAGGTCGGGTACGTGGCGATGCGGGACCAGGTGGATCTCCAGGGGCCACCGCGCGGCGAAGGGTACATAGGCGCTGAAATGCGTGCCTTCCATTACCATCCGGCTGCCGTCCTCCCGCTCGGCGCGCAGCAGCGAGCCCGTCAGGGTTTCGTTCCCGTCTTTGGCGTCGTAATACTTCCGGGCCGCAGCACCCAGGACGCCGGCGCGCGGCGTGACGTAGGGGTAGGCGTAGATCTGCCCATGCGGGTGATGCAGTGTCACGCCGATATCGGCACCCCGGTTCTCAAAGGGGAACACCTGCTTGATGCCGGCCATGGCACTGAGCGCAGCGGTGCGCTGCGACCAGGCTTCGATCACCGTGCGGGACCGCTCCCGGCTCAGTCCGCTGAACGAACCGGTGTGTTCCGGGGTGAAGGACACCACTTCGCAGCGGCCGTAGGCAGGACCTTTCGTTCCCCAGCCCGGATCCGCCGGAACAGGTCCCAGCGCCGGGCCGAGGGAAGGGAAGCGGTTTTCGAACACCACAACGTCATAGTCGGCGGCCGGGATCTCGGACGCGTTGGAGTCTGTGGTGGGGCAGATGGGGCATTGGTCCGCAGGAGGCAAGTGCGTTCGTGTCTGCCGGTGTGCGGCAACCGCCACCCATTCCCGGGTCAGTGCATCGAAGCGGATCTCGCCCGGCTCGCCCCTGGGCGGCAGTCCGCGATGGTCCGTGGTGAGTTCCGCGGTACGGGCAGTGGTGGTGCCCGCGTCGTCGAAGTACATCAGTTCCCGACCGTCGGAGAGCGTGGTGGTGGTCATCCCTGTCATGGCAAAAGTTTCTCATAAACGCTCAACAAAGAATAGTTAACAACAAAAAGTAACAGTGACGCTCATGCAAGCGCGGCTGCGCCCGTTGTACGGTAGGCCCATGACTGCCACTTCCGAACCCGAAAACCACGGTTCCGCGTCCCTCCGGTCCTGCGCTACCGGCCGCCAATACGAGCTGCGCCGCGGCGACGCCGTGGCCGTGGTCACCGAGCTCGCCGCCGGCCTGCGCTCGTACCACCGGGGCGGTGTCCTGCTCACGGAAACCTACGGCGACGACCAGATCGCGCCTGGTGCCACCGGCATTACGCTGGCGCCCTGGGCCAACCGGGTGGAGGACGGGAGCTGGTTCCTGGACGGGAAGAAGCAGCAGCTGGACATCACCGAAGTGTCCCGCAACAATGCCAGCCACGGACTCCTCCGGAACACCGGCTACTCCCTGGTGGGGGAGTCGGAATACTCGGTGGAACTGGAAGCCACCATTTTTCCCCAGCATGGCTATCCCTTCCTGGCCCGTCACCGGGTGGTGTACCGGCTGACCGAGGACCTGGGACTCCACGTCCGGCAGACGCTCATCAACGCTTCCGCGGCACCAGCCCCGTTCGTCCTGGGCGCGCACCCCTACCTGCGGGTCGGCGACACCCCGGTTGAGAACCTTGTGCTGACAGTCGCCGCAGACACCCGGCTGGTAGCCGACGACCGCCTGATCCCGCGAAGCACGGCACCGGTGGAGGGGGATGCCGATTTCCGTTCCGGCAGCGCCATTGCCAATCTCGCGGTGGATGTTGCCCTGACCGGCCTGCACTATGACGGGGGCAGGGCGCGGCACACCCTGGCCGCCGCAGACGGCGCCCAGGTGTCGCTTTGGCAGGATGAAGCCTGCCGCTACGTTCACGTCTTTATCAGCACCGAATACCCCGGACGGACCCGCGCCGTGGCCGTGGAACCGATGACCGGACCGGCAAACGCTTTCAATTCCGGAGACGGGCTGCGCTGGCTGCCACCGGGCCAATCCTTCAGCATCGAATGGGGGATCGACTACGTCCCGGCCCAGGCCGCGGCGCCGGTTTCCCATTAGCGCAAGGCTGCGGAAGTATTGGGTTATGACGCCACATGAGGACGCCGTGAGCCAGGCAAGCCGACCTTCTGCCACCGCCGCCCCGCTGAGGGTGCTGACGGACCGTGAACTCGACAAGGACATTCCCTACGGCGTCCGCATTGCGGCGTCCTGGTCGTGGCGGCTGGGCCTGATCCTGCTGATGGCAGGAACCCTCGTCTGGCTGCTCAGCAAAATCACGCTCCTGATCATTCCGATCATGGTGGCCGCGCTCCTCGCCGGACTCCTGAGCCCCGTCACCCACTGGCTGAAGCGGCGCCGGCTGCCCGCCGGCCTGGCCGTCGCCATGACCGTCCTGGGCTTCATCGGGGTCATTGCCGGCGCCCTGGCCCTGGTGGGCCGCCAGCTCGCCGTCGGATTCGGTGAGCTCTGGTCCCAGGCCCTCGAGGGTGTACGGCAGGTCCAGGACTGGCTGTCCACGGGCCCCCTACACCTCACCGCCGCCCAGGTGGACCAGTACGTCAAGGACGCCAGTGACGCGCTGCAGAACAACAGCAGCAGCATCCTCAGCGGTGCGCTCTCCTTCGGCAGCACCGCCGGACACTTTGCCGCCGGGATGCTCCTGTCACTGTTCATCCTGATCTTCTTCCTCCTGGAAGGAGACCGGATTTGGGCATTCCTGGTCAGGCTGCTGCCGCGGAAAGCGCGGGCCGCGACCTTCGGTGCCGGCCGCAAGGGCTGGGAGTCAATGGTCAGCTATGCGCGCATCCAGATGTTCGTCGCTGCCGTCGACGCGATCGGAATCGGCGTCGGCGCGGCCATCCTCGGCGTCCCGCTGGCGCTGCCGCTCGGCGTGCTCGTCTTCCTCGGCTCGTTCATTCCTGTGGTGGGCGCCCTGGTGACGGGCGCCGTCGCCGTCCTGCTCGCCCTGGTGGCCAACGGCCCGGTCAATGCCCTGGTCATGCTGGCAATCGTCCTGCTGGTCCAGCAGCTTGAGGGCCACATCCTGCAGCCCCTGGTCATGGGCAAGGCAGTCTCGCTGCACCCGGTGGCCGTGATCCTCAGCGTTGCGGCAGGGTCCTACCTCGCCGGAATCCCCGGTGCGCTGTTCTCGGTACCCATCCTGGCCGTAGCAAACTCGGCCGTTCGCTACATTGCCGCCAGAACGTGGGAACATGAACAGGTGCCGGTCATCGCCGGGAAGCCCATCACAGCCGGAGCGGGCGGGGACAACACCATCGAAAACGTTGAACCGCCGGCTGCATCCGCTGCGGGGCTTGAGGCGGCCGGCGCAACAGCCGAACACCGCGATGCCCGCACCGCCTCCCGAGAGGGCACCGGAGCCGAATCCAGAGGAGAATAGTCCGTGAAGATCCTTGAAACCCTTCCCGTCACACTGGACGATGTCCTTGAGGCGCAGAAGCTGCTTGACGGGATTATTGCGCGCACCCCCGTGGAATCGTCCCGTGCTCTGGGAAGCATGGTGGGCGGTGACGTCTACTTCAAATGCGAAAACCTGCAGCGTGCCGGGTCATTCAAGGTGCGCGGGGCCTACGTCCGCATGGCGCGGCTCTCCGCGGAGGAGAAGAAGCGCGGCGTGGTGGCAGCGTCCGCCGGCAACCACGCCCAGGGCGTCGCCGTTGCCGCCAAGAGCCTTGGTATCAAAGCCCGTATCTACATGCCCCTGGGCGTCGCTCTGCCCAAGCTCGCAGCCACGCGCAGCCACGGCGCCGAAGTGATCCTGCACGGCCACAACGTCGACGAAGCGCTCGCCGAAGCCCAGCGCTACAGCAATGAGACCGGCATGGTCTTTGTGCACCCGTTCGACAACGTGGACGTCGTCGCAGGGCAGGGGACCGTTGGCCTGGAAATCCTGGAGCAGGTGCCCAACGTTGACACCGTACTCATGGGAGTGGGTGGCGGTGGACTCCTCGCGGGGGTCGCCGTCGCCATCAAGGCCCGTGCCAGGGAACTCGGCCGCGAGATCCGCATCATCGGCGTCCAGGCGGAGAACGCCGCCGCCTACCCGCCCTCGCTTGCCGCCGATGCACTGGTGCCCCTGAAGAAGGTTTCCACCATTGCGGACGGCATCGCCGTGGGCCGCCCGGGACAGCTGCCCTTCAGCATCATCCGCGAACTGGTGGATGACGTGGTCACCGTCAGCGAAGATTCCCTGGCCCGCGCCCTGATCTTCCTGCTGGAACGGGCCAAGATGGTGGTGGAACCCGCCGGGGCGGTGGGTGTGGCGGCCCTCATGGACGGCAAGATCGAGAATCCGGGAACCACCGTGGCCGTCCTCTCCGGCGGCAACATCGACCCCATGTTGATGCTCAAGGTCATCCAGCGCGGCCTCTCCGCCGCCGGCCGCTACATGACCGTGCGAATGATGCTTGACGACCGTCCGGGTTCATTGGCAACCATTGCGCGCATCATCGCCGAAAACGATGCGAACGTCACCGGCCTGGACCACACCAGGGTGGGTGGTTCCATCAGCATGGGCGACGTCTCCATCACGGTGAACCTTGAAACCAAGGGTCACCAGCACGGTGAGCAGGTCCTCAGCGCACTCCGCGCTGAAGGTTTCCAGCCGATCGTCGTGCATTAGGACCGCCCATGGCCGGACCTGCTGGTAACGGATCCTTCCCCGGGCGCCAGACCCTGGCGTCGCGCGCCAAGGGCGGCCTGGCGGTGCTGGGTGGTTTCCTGGCCCTGCTGTTCGTGATCGAGGTGGCCAACACGCTGATGACGGGCGCGCTGGTCAGGACGTTCGGCCTGCGGCCCAGGAGCGCCGACGGGCTGCTGGACATCTTGACCTTCCCGCTGCTGCACGCCAACCTGAACCACCTGCTCTCCAACAGCCTGCCACTGGTCATCTTTGGGTTCCTGGTGTTCCTGTCCGGGCTGCGCGTCTTCCTCACCGCTTTGGCCTTCAGCTGGCTTGGCAGCGGCCTGACGGTCTGGCTGATCGGCGACGGCGTCACAGTGGGGGCATCAGGCCTGGTCTTTGGGCTCTTCTCGTTCCTCCTGGTGCGCGGTTTCTTCAACCGGAGCTGGCGGCAGATCCTGCTTGCAGTAGTCCTCTTCATGGGCTACGGGAGCATCCTGTTGGGCGCCCTGCCGTTCGTGGCCGGCTACGTGAGCTGGCAGGCCCACCTGGGTGGTGCAGCCGGTGGCGTCGTGGCGGCGCTCCTGCTGCGTCCACGTATTCCAGCAGCCGTGGAGTCCTGAGCGCAGGACCGGGTTGCCGCCATGGGAACGGCAGTTAAAGTACAGCGGCGGCCGTCTCCCGAGGGGCGGCCGCCGCTGTACGCCGGGTTCATGCCCGGCAGACCAACGCTAGGCAGCGTAGGGCTTGGCGGAGAGGATCTCCACCTTGATGTCCTTGCCGTTCGGCGCGACGTAGCTGAGGGTGTCGCCTTCCTTGTGACCCACGATGGCGGCCCCAAGCGGCGATTTTTCGCTGAAGACATCCAAATCGGAGTCTCCGGCGATTTCACGGGAGCCCAGCAGGAACGTCTCTTCGTCTCCCGCGATCTTGGCCACCACGATCATGCCGGGCTCCACGATGCCGTCATCGGCAGGCGCTTCACCCACGTGGGCGTCCCGAAGCAGCGCCGTCAGCTGGCGGATGCGGGCTTCAATCTTGCCCTGCTCCTCCTTGGCTGCGTGGTAGCCGCCGTTTTCCTTGAGGTCGCCCTCTTGCCGCGCTGCTTCAATCTTCTGGACGATCTCCGCCCGGCCTGCGCCGGAAAGGTGGTCCAGCTCTGCCTTCAGGCGGTCAAAAGCTTCCTGGGTGAGCCAGGCTGCAGAAGCGCTGTTGGTGGTAGACACGGACTTCTCCTCTAGTGGTCCTACATGCAAAAGACCCCGCCATGGTGGCCACTTGTGGAGCAGCAACCAGCTCAGCGGGGTAAAGGTATCTATCCAGTGTAGTCAATCCCTTGGAGATAACCCAACCTGGACGAGTCGCCGGTCACATCCCTTATTGCGTCTGGCTGGGAATCCAGCAGCCGTCCACCAGGCCCGATACGGACTCCGAGTCGGTCAGGACGGTGACGCGCTGGGCGACTGTCCTGCCGCCGTCGGCCGTTCCATCCGCCGCTGACGGCGGGATGTCAACCACCTTCCAGCCCACTACTGCGAACTTCGAATCCAGCGCCTTGACGGCGCATTTCACGGCGTTCCCAGGTTCCCGGGTGATCTGGAAGTCTACCTCGGCGACGGTGGCATCGGTGGTGCTGTAGCCAATGTCCTTGTAGGTCACCCCGGACAGGGAATTCGATGTTGAAACCCACGCAAGGAATCCAATTCCGGCCGCCAGGGCGATCCCGACGGCGGTGCGGGTGGCGGCAGGAGTGAACCGGCGCTTTTTAGCACCATACCGATTGGCTAGGCTAGTGTTTGCGGGCGCGGGTTGGGCCGGCTGGTCCGGGGAAGTCACCAGACCAGTTTAGTGCCCTTTCCGCCGGCGTTCTGCGGTGGCTGCGGCCGCCGGTGAGGGAACACCACCCCGCCACATCGTCCTCAGGCTGCGACAAGCCGCGAAACAAGAATAAGGAGCCGTCCTTTCCATGACAGCGTCCAGCAATTCCCAGGTGCCGCTCCGGCTGCTCGCAGTCCATGCCCACCCGGACGACGAGTCCAGCAAGGGCGCTGCGACCATGGCCATGTACGCAGCCGCCGGCGTGGACGTCATGGTGGCAACCTGTACGGACGGGTCGCGCGGCGACATCCAGAACCCGGCAGTGGAAGGCGAACCACACCCCAAGCGGGACATGGCCGGTGCCCGCAGGCTGGAAATGGCCAACGCTGCCTCCATCCTCGGCATCCGGCAGGCATGGCTTGGATTCGTCGACTCGGGCCTGCCCGAAGGTGATCCGCTTCCGCCGCTTCCGGCCGGTTCCTTCGCCTCGCTGCCCCTGGAGCGGGCCGCGGCGCCGCTGGTGCGGCTGGTGCGTTCGTTCAAGCCGCACGTCATCCTCAGCTACGACGAAAATGGCGGCTACCCGCACCCGGACCACATCATGGCCCACCGCGTGGCGGTGGAAGCTTTTGAAGCCGCCGGCGATCCCGGACGCTACCCGGACGCGGGGGAGGCCTGGGAGCCGAGCAAGCTCTACTATGACCGCGCCTTCAGCCCGGATCGGTTCCGTGCGCTGCACTTTGCGCTGGAAGAAGCGGGACTCCAGTCCCCGTATGCCGAGCGTTTGGCTGCGTGGCTGGAGTCCGACGCCGAGGGCCACACCCCGCCGCCGGCGCCGCATCCCACCACCACGCAGATTGACTGCGGCGACTACTTCGAAGTGCGTGATGACGCCCTGCGCGCCCATCGGACGCAGGTGGACCCACTGGGGTTCTTCTTTGCCGTCTCACCTGACATGCAGCGCCGGACCTGGCCTTGGGAGGACTACTCCCTGATCCATTCAAGGGTGCCGTCCGAGCTCCCGGAGAAGGATCTGTTCGCCGGGCTAAGATAGTCAGAGCAGGCTATTTCTATCCAGCGTAGAAGTCGGGTGCGACGCCAAGGCCCGTGCTGTCCGCTTCCTGCTGCATCCGTTCCACCAGAAGGTATCAACCGTGCATTCTCTGCTCCTCCGCCTCGCCACCACGCCGACTCCGCTGCCCACTCCGACACTTCGGGACGGGATCTCCGAGGACCAGGTAACCCCAGGCCTGCTGGGGTTCATCATGACGGCCTTCTTCGTGGTGGCCACGGCCCTGCTGATCGTCGACATGGTGCGGCGGATCCGCCGGGTGCGCTACCGCGCCCAGGTAGAGGAAGAACGCATGGCGGCCGCAACCGCGGCAGACGTGGAGGCTGCTGACGCCCAGGACGGGCTCGACGACGGCCCGCACCCGGCAGCGCCCGACTCCAACGGAAGCGGGCTCCAGGGGCCGAGGGAGTAAACCGGCGTCAGGCGAGGACCGCCAGGGCGATGGCAGCGAAGTGGGCTGCGAAGGCGAACACCGTCAGCGCATGGAACAGTTCGTGGAAGCCGAAGTGGTGGTAGCTGAAGTTTGGTTTCTTCAGGGCGTAGAAGACGGCGCCCGTGATGTACAGGACCCCGCCCACGCAGACCAGGACTGCTGAGGCAGGGCTGGCCTGGAAGAACTGCGGCAGGTAAAACAGGGCGCCACAACCCAGTGCAATGTAGATGGGCACGTACAGCCAGCGGGGTGCGTCGGTCCACAGCAACCGGAACAGCACGCCAAGAATGGCCCCGGTCCAGATGACCCACAGGAGTATCACCGCCTGCGAGCGTTCCAGGAGCGTCCAGGCAAGCGGCGTGTAGGTGCCGGCGATGACCAGCATGATGTTGGTGTGGTCCAGCCGCTTGAGGACCAGCTTGACCCGCGGGGACCAATTGCCGCGGTGGTAGACCGCGCTGACGCCGAACAGCAGCACACCGGTGGCGGCGAAGACGGCAGACGTAATCTTCCGGTCGGCGGTGGGGGCCAGGACAACGAGGGCGATGCCCGCGGCAAGCGCGAGCGGGGCCGTGACGGTGTGGATCCAGCCCCGCCATTTCGGCTTGATCATCAGCAGTTCAGCAAGCCGGACGGCGGCATCATCAACTGCGTTGGGCCCCGTGCCTTCGCCGGGGTTCCGGTCCTCCGGGCTGGATGGCTGGGAAGCCTGCGGGGAGTTGCTGTTCATTGCTCCAGAATAACTTACGCGTCGGTAAGTTACTGGCTGGTAACTTACTGGATGCCCCGCCACCGCCGCTCCGCGCGTCCCGGGGCGGTTCGGGCGGTAGCCTAGGATGTGGATGTACGTACGGCAGGAAAGTCAGGTGAGTGGACGCGTGGAGTTGCCCGGGTTCCTCTATGGCTACTACGAACGCCGGCTGCTCAAGGACCTCCCGCGCGACCGGATTCCCCGGCACATTGGCGTCATGGTGGACGGCAACCGGCGCTGGGCCAAGCAGTTCAACGCTCCCACCAGCCAGGGCCACCAGGCCGGGGCGGACAAGATCCACGAGTTCCTCGGCTGGTGCCAGGAACTCGGCGTCAAGGTGGTCACGCTGTACATGCTGTCCACGGACAACATGAACCGGTCCAGCGAAGAACTGGACCTCCTCATGGGCATCATCGCCAACACGCTGGACCGGCTCGATGACGACGCCAATATTTCCGTCCATGCGATGGGCGCGCCTGAACTGCTTCCGGACTACCTGGCCGAGCGGCTCAACAAGCTGACTGCCAGGACCCCGGTGCGGGAGAAAATCCACGTCAACGTGGCGGTCGGGTACGGGGGGCGACGGGAAATTGTCGACGCCGTCCGCGAACTCCTGCACGACGCCGTCGCCAAGGGTATGGACATCTCCAAACTCGCCGATGACCTGTGTGTCGATGACATCTCGCGCTTCCTCTACACCCGAGGCCAGCCTGACCCGGACCTGGTGATCAGGACATCGGGGGAGCAACGGCTCTCCGGCTTCCTCATGTGGCAGAGCGCCTACAGCGAGTTCTACTTTTGCGAGGCCTTGTGGCCTGCCTTCCGCAAGGTCGATTTCCTCCGGGCCCTGCGTGACTACGCCGGCCGGCAGCGGCGCTTCGGCGCCTGAAACCCCCGGTTCATAACGAGTTCACACACAGGCAAGGAAATCGCCGGGAAATGGTTGCGGAAATTACCCCGAATGGATTTACGTTATAACCATCAGCAGGCAAAACCGCCCGCTGATCGGGGAGGCCAATACATGGAGCGAAACATCGCACCGGTTGTATGGGAGGCCGGACCCGGCCTCGTGGCCGAGCCGCCTCACCAATAACAATTCCGGGCTGGTGCCCGGGGCTGGAGTCGATGTGGCTACTTCTGAACAACTGCCCGAGGTCCTGGCTGGACAGGGCGGGAAAGCTACCTCTCGCGCCGAGCGCGTCACTTTTGAAACCGGCGCAGCAAGTGATGCTGCGGCCGGTTTTGCTGTCTCCGGAAGGGAAGCCGACATCCACACCTTCGTCATCGACACGTCCGTCCTGCTCTCGGACCCGCGGGCACTGCTGCGGTTTGCCGAGCACGAGGTCGTGGTGCCAATCGTTGTCATCACCGAACTCGAGGCAAAACGGCACGATCCCGAACTCGGCTACTTCGCCCGGAAGGCCCTGCGGCTCCTGGATGACCTCCGGGTCAAGCACGGCGGCCTGAACCAGGCCATTCCAATTGGTGACGACGGCGGCACCCTGGTGGTGGAGCTCAACCACATCTCGGCGGAGGTACTGCCGCTGGGGTTCCGCAGCGGTGACAATGACAGCCGGATCCTTGCCGTCGCCAAGAACCTGGCCAACGAGGGCCGCAACGTCACGGTCGTCTCGAAGGACCTCCCCATGCGGGTCAAGGCCTCCGCCATGGGGCTCACCGCCGACGAGTACCGCAACGAGCTGGTCAAGGACTCCGGCTGGACCGGCGTTGCCGAAATCGAAGCCGACGAACAGGAAATCTCCACCCTGTACGGGCACGAGCCCGTGTTCATCCCCGCCGCGGCGGAACTGCCGGTCAACACCGGGCTGGTCCTGCTCTCCAACCGAGGCTCGGCCCTGGGCCGGGTGGGGGCGGACAAGCAGGTGCGCCTGGTGAAGGGCGATCGCGACGTGTTCGGCCTCCATGGCCGGTCCGCCGAGCAGCGGCTGGCCATCGACATGCTGATGGATCCCGGCGTCGGCATCGTGTCCATTGGCGGACGGGCCGGCACCGGAAAATCGGCGCTCGCCCTCTGTGCCGGCCTCGAAGCCGTGCTCGAACGCCGCGAACACCGGAAGGTGATCGTGTTCCGGCCCCTGTACGCCGTGGGCGGCCAGGAGCTTGGCTACCTGCCCGGCTCGGAATCCGAAAAGATGAACCCCTGGGCTCAAGCCGTCTTCGACACGCTTGGTGCCTTGGTCAGCCAGGAAGTGGTGGAGGAAGTCATGGACCGCGGCATGCTGGAAGTCATGCCCCTCACCCACATCCGCGGCCGGTCCCTGCACGACGCCTTCGTGATCGTGGACGAGGCACAGTCGCTGGAGAAGAACGTCCTGCTGACCGTCATGAGCCGGATGGGCCAGAACTCCAAGATCGTCCTCACCCACGACGTCGCCCAGCGGGACAACCTCCGCGTCGGCCGCCACGACGGAATCGCCGCCGTCGTCGAAACCCTGAAGGGACACCCGCTCTTCGGCCACATCACCCTGACCCGCTCCGAACGCTCGCCCATCGCAGCCCTGGTAACAGAACTGCTCGAGGGCTAGCCGGGGTGCGTAGGGCACCCTTCCTCTGCGTGCTGGCTCGTTCCTCGCCTTTGACGCACGCTGCCGGAAGGCTGCCCTACGCACAAGCCGGGTTACGGGGTCTTCTCGTAGGAACGCATCGCCGCCCTCCGCGCTAAGCGACGGAGAAGGACCGTGGCCCGGCGTACCCAGCCCGGACTTACGTGGCGTGCAGGAACTTCGCCGCTGCTTTGTGGCCGTCTACCTTCAGCTTCCATTCGGGGCGTTTGAAGGTTTCGGGGGTGAGGCGGACGTGCTGGAGGGTTTCGACTTTGGTGCCCCAAGTTTTGCGGGTGGTGCCGTTCAGTTCGTAGCCGAGGGAGCGCGAAACGCCCAGGGAGGCGGTGTTCCAGGCGGCGGCCTCGGATTCTGCGACCTCTGCGCCAAGCCAGTCAAAAGCCCACAGAACGACGGCGGCACGCATCTCTTTGCCCAGGCCGCGGCCCTGGACGGACTGCTGCAGCCAGGAGCCGGTGCTGACGGTCTTGAGCTGAGAAAAGTCCTTGGCGCCAATGTCCTGGCAGCCGACAAAGCGGCCCTCGTGCCAGATGCCAAGGAGCAAGGTCCAGTTTTCGGCGGAGCATCCAGCCCTGCACCGCCAGTACCAGCGGGCCATGTTCGGGCCCAGTTCGTCCTCCGGAAGCTCTGTCCAGGGCATACTGAACGGGTTCCGGCCCGGCTCATGGATGCCGCTGCGCGCCGCTGCCACGGCGGCGGGGATGTCCTGGTCGGTGATGGGGCGGAGCTCCAGCCGGGGCGTCGTCAGCTTAAGGCCGAACAGGGGCCAGATGGAGCTCATGGAGGTCATCCGGGAAGCCTAGCTGATCGCTGGCGCCGGCTCCTGTCACGCTCACGCGGGGAGGTCCCAGCTGATATGCCGCCGGACGTCCGTGAGGTTCATGGACTGGGCCAGGAACAGGTCATCGAGCATGTATTCGTCCACCGCAATGATCCGGATCCAGTGCCCGTAATCCTCGGTCCCTGGTTCCAGTGACTGGCTGGCGACGCAGACCCCCGTGCCGACGTCCACGCGGAGTCGCGTGCGCCCGGGAAGGCACAGCGGAGCAGCGGCATCCCCTGGATGGTAGGCGGCGTTCGGGACCACCACCGCTTCCAGGACGGGCCTGCCATCGTGTTCGCCATACCGGACGTCCTTGATGTCCAGCGCATTGCTGCCCGGGAACTCGATCGGCACAGGAGCGTTGCCGGCAAGTTCAACAGGGTCCAATGCAGCCGAGAAGCGGCCGTTGCCGAACCCCGGTTCGCCGTAAGCGGCCTCAGGCCGGCGGCGGACCTGCCCGGCGTCGTCATACACGGGGGTGACCAGGTGCGGCGGCAGGAGCCAGGACTTGCGGGTGGCGCTGACGTAGAAAACGTCACGGGAATCGTTGATTCCGGTGGTGCTGTGCAGAACCAGGCCCGCCGGATTTTCCAGCCTTAGCGCCCCCGGCCGCCGCAGCCAGGCCCGGACGAAGGGCGCACCGGGCGCGGGTGCGGTCTCGAACGCCTGGTCCCAGTACTCGAACCTCAGCGACTGCCACTTCCAGGGGGATGACCGGCACAGGTTCCGGAACATGGCGGCGGGGTCCGCGGGCGCGGCAGGAGGGTCCGGAACCGCCCGGCGCCGGGACTCCCAGGTCGACATATCCACAGTTTACGCGGTGGCGCTACGGCCGGTACGGGTGGATCCAGTAGCATCCGAGGGGTGATTGGACGACTGGGCGAGCTGTGGCTGTACACCCCCGTGGCCTTCTGGCTGGTACTTGCCGCGTGCCTCTACTTTGTGGTGATGGCTGTTCGGCTCACCGTCATCGATGTCCGGCACCACCTCCTGCCCAACCGCATCGTGTTCCCGTCCTATGCCGTGGCGGGGCTCCTTCTCCTGGCCGCAGCGGCAGTGGCGGCCTGGGGCGGTTCGGTGCCGGACACGGGGGAGCCGAACGGAATGCCCGTCATGCCTGTCCTCAGGGTGGTGGCCGGTGCGGCGATCCTCTGGCTTTTCTATTTCGTCCTTCGCCTCGTTTATCCACCCGGGATGGGGTTCGGCGACGTCAAGCTGGCTGGAGTGCTGGGCATGTACCTCGGCTACCTCAGCTGGGGGCACCTCTTCGCCGGTACATTCCTGGCGTTCCTGCTCGGCGGACTGTGGTCCCTGGCACTCCTGGCGGCCCGCAGGGGAACGCTGAAGTCTTCCATTCCGTTTGGCCCGTTCATGCTTGCCGGGGCCGCGGCCGCCATGTTCCTGCCGGCCTGAGGCGTTCGTGGTCTTGGGTAGGCTGGCATTATGCCTGCACCCGAATACGTCCTGAAACTGCGCAAGAAGATCGGCAACGACCCCCTCTGGGTTCCCGGCGTCCGGGGCGTGGTGGTCGACGACGCGGGCAGGATCCTGCTGGCCCAGCGGGCGGACAACCGGCAGTGGGCGCTGATCAGCGGGATGCTGGACCCTGGGGAGCAGCCCGCGCGCGGCCTGGTCCGGGAGATCTTCGAGGAAACCGCCGTGGTGGCAGAAGCCGAACGCGTGGTGTCCGTGGGAGCGGTTGGTCCGGTGACTTACCCCAACGGGGACGTCTGCGAGTTCCTCGACATCGTGTTCCTGTGCCGTTACGTCTCCGGCGAAGCCAGGGTGAACGATGACGAGTCCCTGGCCGTTGGCTGGTTCGGCCTGGACGAGCTTCCCGCTCTCATGCCCGGGCACCTCACCAGCATCCGCCAGGCGCTGACGCCGGCAGGAGCCGTCCACTTCGAGCCCTAAGAATGGTGGCGCCCCGCCTGGTATAGCTGCCAGGCGGGGCACCAGGGACTACATACGGAGCAGGGACGCCGCAACCCCCAAGAGTGCGGCGTCCCTGCTGGTTTTTCCGGTCGGTCTGGGGGGTGGCCCGGCACCCGGCCGGCCGCGGCCGGCCCAGGCTTCCGACGACGGTCAGCGGCCCGGGGAGACCAGCTCGCCGTCGTCGTCCCTGGCATGTGCTCCGTCAGCGCCGGGGGCGGCGAGCCCGGCCTCGGCGGCAGCGGGCAGGCCGGCGGCGAGCCGTTCTGCTTCCTCCCCGCCGACCGCCTCGCCGCGTGCCACCATACCGGCGGTGTCCGACAACGGGATCTGCTTCAGCGTGAGGGCCAGCAGGAGGGCCACGGCGATGAACGGCAGCAGGTACCAGAAGACCGGTGCCAACGAATCCGCGTAGGCATTCACGATGGCATCGCGCAGCTGTGCCGGGAGCTGGCTCAGCGCCTGCGGGTCCAGCGTCCGGGCGGACTGTCCGGCCTGCGCTGCGGAGGCTCCAGCACCGGTGAAGGCGTTGGTCAGCGCCTCGGAGAGGCGCGTAGTGAAGATCGACCCGAAGACGGCGACGCCCATGGCGGCGCCCACTTCGCGGAAGTAGTTGTTGGTGCTGGTGGCGGTGCCGATCTGGTCCGCGGGGACGGAGTTCTGGACCACCAGGACCACCACCTGCATGATCAGGCCCAGCCCGGCCCCGAAGACGAACAGCTGGAGGCAAATGACCCAGATGGGCGTGCTCGCGGCAAGCGTCGTCATCCACAGCATGGCGGCCATGGTGAATGCGGCACCCAGGATGGGGAACATCTTGTACTTGCCGGTCTTGGAAATCCGGATGCCCGAGTAGATGGACGTGCCCATGAGGCCGGCCATCATGGGCAGCATCAGCAGCCCGGACTCGGCAGCGGACGTGCCCGAGGACATCTGCAGGAACGTGGGGACAAACGCGATGGCGGAGAACATGCCAAGGCCCAGGGTGAAGCCGATTGCGGTGGCATTGATGAAGATCCGGTTCCTGAACAGGCTCAACGGGATAATCGGGTCCTCAGCGCGGCGCTCCACCATGACGAACGCGGCGGCCGAGACCAGCAGGCCCGCTCCAAAGGCCCAGGTGAGGGGTGAATCCCAGCCTTCATCTTTCTTGCCGCCAAAGTCGGTGAAAAAGATCAGGCAGGTGGTGGCCGCGGAGAGCAGAACCACGCCAAGGATGTCGATCCGCTTGTCGGCCTTCTTGTTGGGCAGCGTCAGCGCGAACCAGGCGATGGCGAACGCGGCAACGCCCACCGGGATGTTGATGTAGAACGCCCATTCCCAGGTGAGGTGGTCAACGAAGAAACCGCCCAGCAGCGGGCCGGCCACGGCAGACAGGCCGAAGATGGCGCCCAGGGGGCCCATGTATTTGCCGCGTTCCTTGGCGGGGACGATGTCGGCGATGATCGCCTGGGACAGGATCATCAGGCCGCCGCCGCCCAGGCCCTGGATGGCGCGGAAGATGACGAAGCCCCAGAAGTCTGTAGCCAGTGCGCAGCCCAGGGACGCGAGGGTGAAAAGCGCGATGGCTGCCAGGAAGAGGTTGCGGCGGCCCAGGATGTCGCCGAACTTGCCGTAGATGGGCATCACGATGGTGGTGGCCAGCAGGTAGGCAGTGGTGATCCAGGCCTGGTGTTCCACGCCGCCCAGCTTGCCCACGATGGTGGGCATGGCGGTGGAAACGATGGTCTGGTCAAGGCTGGACAAGAGCATTCCGGCGATCAGCGCGGAAAAGATGATCCAGATGCGTTTTTGCGTCAGCAGGAGTGGCCCTGCCGGCGCCTTGGTGGTGGCGGTACTCATGATTGTCCTTCTGCGGCGGTGGTGTCCGGAATGTCGAATGGCTGGGAGAAGAGCAGGCTGGCAGCGGAGATGTTCTCCAGGAGCAGGTCCCGGTACGGGCGTGTGTTGCCGTCGGAGAAGTAGGCCATGCTGCTCTTCCGGGCGATGGTGCTCAACAGGACCACGGCCATCTGCACCACGGGGTGGTCCGGGTTGACTCCTTCGCGGCGGGCGACGTCCTTGGCGAACTGGGCTTCCCGCTGCTCGGTCACTCCGATGATGCGGAGGATGAGCTGCGGTTCCTTGCGGACCACGCCTATCAGTTGCCGGGTGTCTTCCTCGGACGCCGTCATGTCCTCGGCCAAACGCAAGGAGAGCCCGATCAGGTCCCGGAAGAGGGTGGGCGAAATGTCCCCTGGCGGCGAGCCTGCGCCGCCGGCCACGAATTCGTCGATGATCCCGGACGGGATGTCATCATCAGCGTGGCCGATGATGGCGTCTTCCTTGGTGGGGAAGTAGTTGAAGAACGTGCGGCGCGAGATATCCGCGGCCTCGCATACGTCCTCCACGGTGTAACCGTTGAGCCCCTGCTCGGCGGTCATGCTCCGCGCGGCAGCGGTGATGGCGCGCCGGGTGGCAGCCCGTTTGCGTTCACGAAGGCCGGGGTCTGAAGTTGCACTGTGGTTCACATAGTAAAGTTTTGCACTGAATCCATTGTAGTGCAACTTCATGATGCGCCGCAGGCAGTGGGCTTAAAGTACGACGGCGGCCCGTACCTTTCGTGCGAAAGGTGCCGGCCGCCGTCGGGCGCTGTGGCTTGTTATGCCTTGTGCGCCGGAGACGTCATGGTGGTGACGTCCAAGGCCTTGTCCAGGTCCGCCTCGGAAACCTTGCCGTCGCCTTCGCCGACGAAGCCGAGCTTCTCGGTGGCCTGGCGGATGGTCAGGCCCTCCTTGACGGCCGTCTTGGCGATCTTGGCGGCGTTCTCGTAGCCGATGTACTTGTTCAGGGGCGTAACGATGGACGGCGAGGCCTCGGCCAGGAAGCGGGCGCGCTCCACGTTGGCGGTGATGCCGTCGATCATCTTGTCCGCCATGACACGGCTGGTGTTGGCCAGCAGGCGGATGGACTCGAGCAGGTTGGCGGCCATGACCGGGATGCCGACGTTGAGCTCGAAGGCGCCGTTGGTGCCGGACCAGGCGATGGCGGTGTCGTTGCCGATGACCTGGGCGGCCACCATGATGGACGCCTCGCAGATCACCGGGTTGACCTTGCCGGGCATGATGGAGGAGCCGGGCTGCAGGTCCGGGATGGCGATTTCGCCGAGGCCGGTGTTGGGGCCGGAGCCCATCCAGCGGAGATCGTTGTTGATCTTCATGAAGGAGATGGCGATGTTGCGCAGCTGGCTGGAAGCTTCGATCAGGCCGTCGCGGTTGGCCTGGGCTTCGAAGTGGTCGCGGGCTTCGGTCAGCGGCAGGCCGGTGTCCGTGGCGAGAAGCTCGATGACACGCTCGGGGAAACCCGCGGGGGTGTTGATGCCGGTGCCCACGGCTGTGCCGCCCAGCGGAACCTCTGCCACACGGGGGAGTGAGGCGTTGATCCGTTCGATGCCGTAGCGGACCTGTGCGGCGTAGCCGCCGAATTCCTGGCCCAGGGTCACCGGGGTGGCGTCCATGAGGTGGGTGCGGCCGGACTTGACGACATCCTTGAACTCGACGGCTTTGCGCTCCAGCGACTCGGCCAGGTAGCCCAGGGCCGGGATGAGGTCGTTGATCAGCGCGGAGGTGGCGGCCACGTGGACCGACGTGGGGAAGACGTCGTTGGAGGACTGCGAAGCGTTGACGTGGTCGTTCGGGTGGACAACCTTGTCACTGCCGGCGGCCTTCAGCGCACGCGTGGCCAGCTCTGCCAGGACCTCGTTGGTGTTCATGTTCGAGGACGTTCCGGAGCCGGTCTGGAAAACGTCGATGGGGAAGTCGCCGTCGTACTTGCCCGCGGCCACTTCGTCGGCAGCGTCTGCAATCGCCTTGGCCAGCTCGCCGTCGAGCACGCCCAGTTCTGCGTTGGCCTGGGCGGCAGCCTTCTTGACCCGGGCCAGCGCCTCGATGTGGGTGCGTTCCAGGGTCTTGCCGGAAATGGGGAAGTTTTCCACTGCCCGCTGCGTCTGCGCGCGGTACAGTGCGTTCACGGGGACGCGGACTTCGCCCATCGTGTCATGTTCAATGCGGAACTCTTCAGTGGAAGTCATGGGGCTAGCTTATGGCGATCAGGCGCCCCATCGAAAACCGTTAAGGGGGCCGCACGGTCGCCCGTGCGGCCCCCTGCGAGGTGAGGCTAGAGCTCGCCCTTTCCGTAAACCAGGTCAGCCCGGCCTTCGGCCAGGCGGTAGGAAAGGCCAACGACGGCGGTACGGCCGGCCTCGATTGCGTCGGAAATCACACGAGAGCTGTCCGCCAGGCGCTGCGACGTCTGCTTGACGTGCTCCACCACCATGTCGTTGACCTCGGGCTGGTCATTGCGCAGTGAGGTCAGGACGGAGGGCGTGATGCGCTCCACGAGGTCGCGGATGAAGCCTGCCGGCATCTCGCCGGTCTGCACGGCGTCCTTCGTGGCTGTCACGGCGCCGCAGCTGTCATGGCCGAGGATGACGATCAGGGGCACGTTCAGCACGCCGACGCTGTACTCCAGGGAGCCCAGGACGGCGTCGTCGATCACCTGGCCCGCGGTGCGGACCACGAAGACGTCGCCCAGGCCGACGTCGAAAATGATTTCTGCGGCGAGCCGGGAGTCGGAACAGCCGAAGATCACCGCAAACGGATTCTGTGTCTCCACCAGCGATGAGCGGCGCGACGCATTCTGGTTCGGATGGGAGGACTCGCCGTTTACGAAACGTTCGTTGCCTTCGCGCAGGCGGCGCCAGGCCAGTGCAGGGGTCAGGTTAGTCGTCACGGCCCCACCTTACGGCGTCGGGGCCGCCGAGGGTGAAACTGTGACGGCCGGGCTGCTGTCCAGGGAGGTCACGACGGCGGCTGCCAGCGTGGAGAACTCGTCCAGTTGGGCGGCACCGGAGAGGACGACGGTACTGCCCCGGTAGTTCAGGATCATCGACTTTTCCCCCTTGCCGGTATCGCGCAGTTCCCAGTCCTTGCCGCCGGCGTTCCTGGTACCAGTGACGGGGGCGTTCTTTGTCTGCTGGAGGAGCCAGGTGGGGTTGGCGCTCTTGGTCTGCACCAGGGCGATGAACGAGGTCTTGGGTGTCAGGTAGCCGACCTCCCATGTGGGCACGCCGCTGCCCGTGCCGGTCTCCCACCGTGCGTAGTTGGCGCGGAAGGCGTTGCCGGTATCCGGCGCGACGGGTGTGAATCCGGCCACATCCGCGGCATTCCGGGCCACCGACGCAACATCGATGTCCGGCCGGTAGCCGTCACTCTTCGGCTGCGGGTTCATCAGGACCACAGGCAGGAAAGCGGCAATGCTGAGCACCAGGGCGATGATCATGCCGATCACCGAGGCGTTGGCCCGCTTGGCGGCCGCCGCCGGAATGACGGGCTTTACGGGGGTATCCGCGCCGGCCCTTGCGGCCTCGGGCCGGCCTTCGGGCTGTGCCTGGCCGGAGTTGGGGCTGGTGGCTTCCTGCATGTCATTCACTTCTCTATAGTCGCCCATCCCGGAGCCGGAGTTCCATTCGGCGGCATCAGGCCCCGGTGGCACCCGCACGCACATTGCGCTGCCGCGTCATGGGCCGCCCGCCACGCGGCCTACCGCGACTATGATCGATACCAGAGGAATCACCGCTCTGCTGCACCGGCAAGCGGGTTCAATGATCGCCACTCGAAGAAGAGGTTCACGTGTCACCAGCGTCCATGACCCAGAAGTACTCCACGATTTCACCGTCCCTTGCGGTGGGCCACGACGAGCCGGACCGCAACCTTGCCCTTGAACTCGTCCGCGTCACCGAGGCCGCTGCCATCGCCGGCGGCCACTGGGTTGGCTTTGGCGACAAGAACACCGCGGATGGTGCGGCCGTCGATGCCATGCGTTCCTTCCTGCAGACCGTCCACTTCAACGGCGTCGTGGTGATCGGCGAAGGCGAAAAAGACGAAGCACCCATGCTGTTCAACGGCGAGCGTGTCGGCGACGGCACCGGCCCGGAGTGCGACGTCGCGGTCGATCCGATCGACGGAACCCGGCTGACCGCCCTTGGCATCAACAACGCCCTGGCCGTCCTCGCCGTGGCCGAGCGCGGCTCCATGTTCGATCCCTCCGCCGTGTTCTACATGGAGAAGCTCGTCACCGGCCCTGAAGCTGCGGACATGGTGGACCTGCGCCTGCCGGTCAAGCAGAACCTGCACCTGATCGCCAAGGCCAAGGGAGTGAAGGTGAACCAGCTCAACGTCATGATCCTGGACCGTGACCGGCACCGCCCGCTCGTGGAAGAAATCCGCGAAGCCGGCGCTCGCACCAAGTTCATCATGGACGGCGATGTCGCCGGCGCTATCGCGGCGGCCCGCTCCGGCACCGGCGTGGACGCCCTGATGGGCATCGGCGGAACTCCTGAGGGGATTGTGGCCGCCTGCGCCATCAAGTCCCTTGGCGGCGTCATCCAGGGCCGTCTCTGGCCCACCAGCGACGAAGAGAAGCAGAAGGCCATCGACGCCGGCCACGACCTGGACCGCGTGCTTTCAACCAACGACCTCGTCTCCAGCGACAACTGCTACTTCGCCGCGACGGGCATCACCGACGGCGACCTGCTCAAGGGCGTGCGGTACTCCAAGGACAAGGTCCTGACCCAGTCCATCGTGATGCGGTCAAAGTCGGGAACCATCCGCTTTGTGGACGGCGAGCACCAGGCCAGCAAGTGGGAGGGCTACGCCCGCAAGAGCTGATCTTCATCCGGTAACGGATACCAAAGCCCCGGGGCGCCGTGCGCGCTCCGGGGCTTTGCCATTAACGCCTTGGTATAGGGTTTAAGCCATGATTCCTGCCGTTGTGCCCTGTACTGACCGCGCCCTCTGGGACGAAAATGTCGACCGGTTCCAGGGCCACCCGCAGCAGCTGTGGGGCTGGGGCGAGACCAAGGCGATGCACGGCTGGTCCGTGGACCGGGTGCTCGTCAAGGCCGGTGAGGACACCATCGGCTGCGCGCAGCTGCTGGTCCGGAAGCTGCCCGTCCCGTTCCGCGCGCTGGTCTACATCCCGCGCGGGCCAATGTGCTCGGCGGAGAACACCCAGGCAGTACTCAACCGGTTGGCCGAGCACGCAGCCCTCCGGCACCGGGGCGTTGCCCTCAGCATTGAACCGGACTGGGACCGTGATTCCGCCTTCGCCGGTGCGGTGGCCGCCGCCGGCTTCCGGGAATCGACCAACACCGTGCTGATCCCCAGGACGCTCATCCTGGACCTCACCCGGTCAGACGACGAACTGATGGCGGAGATGTCCAAGTCAACGCGGGCCAACATCCGCAAGGCGATGCGCAGCGACGTGGAATTCCGCAAGGTCAAGAATGACTCCGAACTTGAGCAGGTGCTCGCCATCTACCACGACACCGCCGAACGTGCGGGCTTCGGCATCCATGAGGACCAGTATTACCGCGACATCTTCCGGAACCTGGGTGACGCTTCGCCGATCATCGCAGCGTTCGACGGCGAGCAGATGCTTGCCTTCACCTGGCTTTCCCGCAGCGGGAGCACCGCGTTCGAACTCTACGGCGGGGTGTCCGCCGAAGGACAGAAGCAGCGCGTGAATTACGGGGTCAAGTGGGCGGCGCTGCAGTCCATGCGGGAAGACGGCTGCAGCCGGTATGACTTCAACGGCCTGCTGAACGACGGTATCTCCGACTTCAAGAAGCAGTTCGCCAAGCACGAGGACATGCTCCTGGGCACCTGGGAGAAGCCGCTGTCGCCGTTCTACCCCGCCTACTCCACAGCCATGCCCCTGGCCCGCATGGGCCTCCAGGGGGCCCGCCGGCTCGTCAAGAGCGCGGCGGGCCGGGCGCAGGGGGCTGCTAAAGCGCCGCTAGAGGCCGGTGGTCACCGCGAAGGCAAGGGCAGGCTCACTGCTGCCCGCCGCGCGGTGGACGTTGACGGGGGCTTCGGCTGCCGCCACGAACGCGCTGGCGCCACGTGACAGCTCCAGGTCGCCCTTGGGGGAGTCCAGGTAGACGGCACCGGCCACCACAATGACCACGGCGGCGCCGGACTGGGCCAACGGGACGGGACCGGAGTCCGGGCCCAGCTCGATGCGCTGAAGCTGGAACTCCCCGAACGGCGGCCGGTACAGTTCCTGGTCCATCATGGTCTTCTCGGCACGAAGCATCGGTACTGCCACGGGGCGGAAATCGACGGTGTGCAGGAGTTCGGGAACATCCACGAACTTGGGCGTCAGGCCGCCGCGCAGGACGTTGTCCGAGGACGCCATGACCTCCACGCCGAGGCCGTGCAGGTACGCGTGGACGTTCCCCGCCGGCAGGTAGACGGCCTCACCCGGTTGCAACGAGATCCTGTTCAGCAACAGCGAGATCAGGACTCCGGGATCCCCAGGGTACTTCTCGTTGAGGCTGATGACGGTTCCAAGTTCGGACTCGTACGGCGCCAGCGCAGCCCCTGAGAGCAAAGCTGCCACCACCAGCGCCGTATCCTCCGCCACAGCCTGGCCGCCGGCGATCAGCCGTTCGAAGGCGTCGTGGAGGCCCGCGCCTTCGTCTGCCGCGGAGAGGTCGGACAAGAGCGCCTGCAGCAGGGCAGGGCACTCGTCCGGAGACGGGAAGGTCCCGGCAATGTGCAGCAGGATCTTCCGGGTCTCCGCAGCGGGGCGAAACCCACACAGCGCCTCGAAGGGCGTGAGGGCGAAGATCATCTCCGGCTTGTGGTTGTCGTCCCGATAGTTCCGGTTGGCGGCATGGGGGGCGAGCCCGGCGTCGTTCTCCCGTGCGAACCCGGCCCGTGCCTGCTCCAGGCTCGGATGGACCTGGAGGGACAGCGGCTGGGCTGCGGCCAGGATCTTGGCCAGGAAGGGCAGCCGGGGGCCAAAAGCGGAGACTGATTCCGCGCCCAGGAAATGTTCCGGGTCGGAAGCAATCAGGTCGTCGAGCGGGCGTCGGGCGCCGTCCTCGGGCACATAGGCCAGCGACGGCGAATCAGGGTGCGCGCCGATCCACAGTTCGGCCTCGGGGCGCCCGGATTCGGGGCGGCCAAGCAGCGAGGCGATCGCCGTCGTCGAACCCCATGCGTAATCCCGAAGGACGTTCTCGATCTGGTACAAGGATGTTCCGTTTCCCTAGGTGTGATGGGCCGGCTACAGTGCGGCGCACTGGCCGTTGGTGGCCACGAGGTTGCGGATGGCCTGTTCGTTGCCCTGGCGCTTGAAATCGTCCAGCATCTGCTCGGTAATCGGCTCACCGTCGGGAGTGGTGGTCACCGGCGTGAAGTCCGACGGCGCCGCGGACTCCTGCGGCAGTCCTCCGGTCATGGCCCGGGATAGTCCGGCCGGCCCTGCGGCCTGGACGTGCCCGGCACCCGCTGCCGGTGCGGTGATGGCGTCGTCGCCCGCTCCGGCTGCCTGGGGTCCTGACGCGGACGCCAGAAGCTGGTCGACGCGTTCGTGGATCTGGTCGAAATCGGGGTTGGTGGAGAAAGCGGGGTCGAAGTCCGGCGGCCCGATGGTGAGCCGCTTGACCTCCTTGCCCTTGGCCTTGATGGCCAGGTCCACAAAGCTGCCCAGCTGCGTGGAGGAGATGTTGGACTCCACCACCTTGGTGCCGGCGTTGGCAATGTCCTCGAACTTGGACAGCAGGGTGGCCGGGTCCAGTTGCTTGAGCATGGCCTGCTGCACGCACTGCTGGCGGGCAATACGGGCGTAATCGTCCACGAACTCGCGCGAACGCCCGTACCAGAGGGCATGGTAGCCGTCCAAGGTGTTGTCGCCGGCCGGTATCCAGCCCAGGGGCATGCCGTGGATGCCGTTTGCCTCATCGATGGTTTCGCCGCTGATGGGCACCCAGCCCAGCCGGCCTTGATCCTGATGCCGCCCATGGCATCGATCAGCTTGGAAAAGCCATCCATGTCCACCAGGACGTAAGCCTGGATGTCCATGCCCAGCGTCCCGGACACGGCCTCCAGGGTGGCCTGCGCCCCAGGGTCCGCTACGCCCGGGTAGAGATTGGCGTGCTCGTTGGTGACCTCCGTGTTGATGGCGTTGATCAGGCATTCGTCGCCACAGTCGTAGCCGTCGGGGTAGATGGCGCGCATGGGGGAGTTTGCGCTGAACTGGGCGTTCTGGAAGTTCCGGGGGATGGAAATAATGGCTGTCTGCCCGGTCTTGGCGTCAACACTCAGCACGGAGAGGCTGTCCGGGCGGCGACCCGTGCGGTCGTTGCCGGCGTCGCCGCCCATCATCAGGAAGTTGTACCTGCCGTCCACGGGCTGAATGGCCGGACCGGACGAGAAGATGCTGCCGATCGCGTTGCGGCCCACGTTCAGCAGGTAGGCCGCATAGCCCATGGAGCCGCTGCCCAGGACCAGCGCCAACACCAGGGCGATCCCGACGGCGGGGCGGGCCCGCGGTGCCAGCAGGACCGGGCGGATGATTCGCAGGGTGTTGACGAACAACAAGGCCCAGCCAACAGCCAGGGCCGTCAGCAGGATCACCAGGACCAGCGACGTGACGGTGTTGGTGAAGACGTTGATCACCAACGTCCGGTCCAGCAGCAGCAGGACCCCTGCCAGGATCAGGAGTGCCCAGACCCCCAGCGTGACGCGCAACGCGATCCGGCCCAGCCTCCGGTCACCGGCCACGAGCTGGGCACTCCCCGGCACCAGCAGCGTCAGGAGGACCAACACAAACGCCCGTTTAGTGCGGACTGGCTGTGACGCGCTGGCCGGGTAGCGGACCGGATCAGTCAACATCGCTCCGGTGCCTGGCTTCTGAGTGCTGCTGGCCATGCCCGCCGCCCTAACGGCTGCCCCGAAGGGAGCTGGACCCGTCAGGGAAGACTTCGCTCACTTTTTGGCGCAGGCTGGCGCCCTTGCGGGAGGCGACGGCGTTGAGGTCGGCGGCGAAGTCCAAGAGGTCGGCGCGCAGAGACGCGGCGAGTTCGTCCGTGCCGGAGGCAAGCATCCGCACGGCCAGGAGGCCTGCATTGCGTGCACCGCCGATGGATACCGTGGCCACCGGAACGCCCGCAGGCATCTGGACGATGGACAGCAGGGAGTCCATGCCGTCAAGGGTCTTCAACGGAACGGGCACACCGATGACAGGCAGGGGCGTGACGCTGGCCAGCATGCCCGGCAGGTGCGCAGCGCCGCCGGCTCCGGCGATGATGACACGCAGCCCCCGCTCGTGCGCCGTCTGGCCATAGCGGATCATCTCGGTCGGCATCCGGTGTGCTGAGACGACGTCGGCTTCGAACGGAATGCCGAACTCGGCGAGGGCCTCGGCCGCCGCCTCCATGACAGGCCAGTCGGAGTCGGAACCCATGACCAGGCCCACCAGGGGGCTGGCACCGGGACCGGCGGCTGGGGTGGCTTCGGCGCTCATGCGTTCTCCTCGAAAATAGGGGAAGGTTCCTCGGCACGGGCACGTCCATCACGGATGATGGCCGCCACCGCCGTTGCCCGGCGCCTGACCGAGTCAACGTCCGTCGTCGAACTTCCCACCAGGTTGACATGGCCGATCTTACGTCCAGGCCGCACGGATTTGCCGTAGCAGTGGACCTTGGCGGCCGGCTCGCTGGCGAGGGCCATCGGATAGGCCGAGAAAAGGTCCTGGTTTTCCCCGCCCAGGAAGTTCTTCATCACTGTCACGGGGGCCAGCGCATCGGTGGCACCCAACGGCAGGTTCAGGACAGCGCGTAGATGCTGTTCGAACTGGCTGGTAATGGAGCCGTCCTGGGTCCAGTGACCGGTGTTGTGCGGCCGCATGGCCAGTTCGTTGATCAGGAAGCCGGCGCCGGCACCGGGCGTCTCGAAAAGTTCAACAGCAAGGACACCGGTGACGTTGAGTTCCGCCGCGATGCGCAGGGCGGCGTCCTCGGCGGCGGCGGCAACCTCCAGCGGGATGTCCAGTGCAGGGGCGATCACCTCGTCACAGACACCATCCACCTGGATGGTGTGGACCACCGGCCAGGCCCGGGCTTCGCCATCCGGGGTCCGCGCCACCAGGGCCGACAGTTCGCGGGTGAACTCCACCTTCGCCTCGGCCAGCAGCGGACTCATGGCGGCGAACCATTCTTCGGCGCCGGCCGCCTCCTCGGCGGACGCAACAATCCGGACGCCCTTGCCGTCGTAACCGCCGCGCGGCATCTTCAGCACCACGGGCCATCCCGTTTCCTCGCCGAAGCTGACCAGGTCCGCGACATCGGCCACCGACGCCCAGGCGGGGTTGGGCAGCTCAAACCGGTCGATGGCGGCGCGCATGACCAGTTTGTCCTGGGCGTGGACCAGGGCGTCAGGTCCGGGCTGGACATTGACCCCGGCTTCCTGGAGAGCCCTGAGGTGCGCCGTGGGCACATGCTCGTGGTCAAAGGTCATCACATCAAGGCCCCGGGAGAAGTCCAGGAGGGTCTGCAGGTCCTTGTAATCGCCCACCGGCGTGGCCGGTACGGCAGACACCGCGGAAACGTCGTCGCCTTCAGCGAGGACACGGAGTTCAAAGCCGAGTGCTGTAGCGGCAGGGGCCATCATTCGCGCAAGCTGGCCGCCGCCAACTACACCTATTACTGGAAAAGTCACGTAAGCCAGCCTACCGAAGACGTGCCGTATCCCGCTTTTCCGGCCAGGAAGCAAAAGACATTTTCTGCTGCGGGGCCGGGAGCGGGGACGTCCGGGGCCAGTCCAAAGCTTTGGGGGCTAAAATAGGTCCTTGGCCGAGTGGCCCACAGTTCGGACGGCCATGGAGGGTCATGTTTAGCGCACTTGCAGATCGAATCCGGGGGCTAGCCTCGCTCTTCTGGCGGGAAGTGGCCAAATTCGGGGCCGTAGGCGGTGTGGCATTCGTCATCGATAACGGGCTCACGTATTACCTGATGCACGGCCCGATGTCAGACAGCGAAGCAAAGGCGCGCTTCGTGGGCGCCACCGTGGCCACGGTCTTCTCGTGGGTCGCAAACCGTTTCTGGACTTTCCGGCACCGGCGCCAGGCCAACGTGCTTCGCGAATTCGTCATGTTCGTCATCATCAACGGCATCGGGATCGGGATCTCCACCGGGTTCACCGCGCTGGCCAAGTACGGGATGGGCATCAACGACAAGAACCTGCTGTTCCTGGCAGGGGTCGCCGGCATCCTCGTCGCCACGGTGGTCCGCTTCTTTGCCTACCGTTTCCTGGTCTTCAACCAGGAACTGGACCAGGAGCCGGAGTTCTCCCACGACCACGAACTCATCGAAGCCCATCCGCACCGGGAGCCCGCGCGCACGGAACGTCCGGCTTCCACCCCTGTCGACGGTGGCCCGAAGGCCTAGGACCCGCCGCTGCTAGCTGCCGTGGATGCGTTCGTCGGCCAGCAGCTTGCCCGTGAGTTCAACATCCGCGTGGGTCAGGACCACGGAACCGCCGTGCTGCCAGGCGCCCAATGCGTTGGACAGCACCCACTCGAGTCCTTTGCCCGCCGGAATATGGAGGCGGACGCCTTCATCATGGGCTGCACCAAAATCCGTGAGCAGGTCTTTGTGCTGCACCGGGCGCCCGACGCCCGTCAGGAGCGCACGGGCTGAGGGGTCCGGATCCGCGTGCGGCATGAACACGTCCCCGTGGGACCGCACCTCCGCCGCGTAGTCGATGCAGCCGCCCGGAAGGTCGCCTGCCCAGCGCATGGCGAGGGCAGGCAGCGCTACTGCAATCACGGCGTCGTGCGCATTCATTGCTTCGCCAGGCGTGTCGGTCACCAGGAAGTCTGCCGGGCCGCCGTCGAGCACTGTTTCCAGGCCGAGCTGCCAGCCCGCCAGTGCCCAGACCAGGGCTTTCCAGTGCGCCGGAAGCGCAAGCCCGAGCCGCATGCCGGGCTCCGCGTCGAGCTCGTCCTGCAGCAGGTTGCTGGTCTTGGCCACCCAGTTGTCCAGGACCCGCCCCGACAATTCCACGCGTTCCGAATCCGGCCCGTACCACGTCAGGCGCGGTGCCGTGGAGTTGCCGGAGCGGAGGCTGCCCATCAGGTTGATGGCGGGGATCGATGTCATGGCTTCATCCTGCCATCCTGGAATCCCCCGGGGCACCAGCGGGGAGGCGCTGTTACCCATCCGCTGCCCGAGTGATGTTTATCACTCCAGCTACTAAGCGTGCTTGCTATTTTGGCTTACAGCGGGTATTTTCCCCGTCGTGGCGCTGTTTTTGTGGCTTTCCCGCCCGGAATGTACTGCTTCGGACCCGCGCCACGCCGAGGCCGGCAAAAAACCCGGGCGTGGCGTGCGCAAAGTTCTCAGGTTCCACTGTCTATTATCCCGGCTACGGCTTGACTCGACCTAGTTACACGCGTGTAATTAGGTATCTAAAGCAATTGCGCAAATACCGGCACACAACCGAGTGTCCAAGTATGAAGGCAGTGGCTGCAACGTCAGGAGGGTCGCCGTGGGGCAAGCAGAGCGTATCCAGGAAGATGCCGTCGTAGCCGGCCAGGCAACGGCAAAGTACCGTGCACGGGGGGTGCCAAGCGATTGGTACGTGGACCCCGCCGATCCTGATGCGGCGGAGCGGTACAAGAGGAATACCGGCAGCGTCCTCGAGGACCAGGCCACTGCGTTCCTCGCGGCGCACGAGGCCCTGCTGGACGGTGCGGAGGCGGAGGAAGATCTGGATCCGCCCATGGAGCTTGCCGCGGGAAGCGCGCAGCCGGTATGGATCGGGCTGCCCTTCCAGCAGGATTTCGACGACGAAGGCGAACTTGGCTGGCAGACTGACGCCCTGTGCGCCCAGACTGATCCGGAGGCGTTCTTTCCGGAAAAGGGCGGTTCCACCCGCGACGCCAAGAAGGTCTGCGGCGCCTGCAACGTAAGGTCGCAGTGCCTGGAGTACGCGCTGGCCAATGACGAACGGTTCGGCATCTGGGGAGGCCTTTCCGAGCGTGAGCGCCGGCGGCTTAGGAAGCGAGCGATCTAATTCTTCAGGATGTCCATGTCACTGCCGTTGTGGTCGCCCACAACGGCAGTGCCTATCTGCCCAGAACCCTGTCGGCCCTGGCTGGCCAAACCCGGCCAGTTGACCGTGCCATCGGCGTGGATGCCGGATCCACCGACGACTCCCACAACCTGCTCCGGGAATACCTGGGCGATGCCAGCGTCCTGGCCTACCCCCGGTCCAAGGGCGGCATGGGCGCGGCCATCTCCGCCGGGCTCGCCGGGCTGGTTCCTCCGGCCGGAGCGGGTGGCGGTGACAGGGCGGAATGGATCTGGCTGCTGCACGACGACGCTGCGCCGGCGCCGGAAGCACTCGCTGAACTCCTGGGGGCCGTGGAGCGTGCGCCCTCTGTGACCGTGGCCGGCTGCAAACAGCTCGACTGGCACTCGCCGCGGCGGCTCATCGACGTCGGTCTCTCCACCAGCCGGTGGGCTGAGCGGCTCACCCTGATTGACGCCGACGAGATGGACCAGGGCCAGTATGACGGCCGCACCGACACTTTCGCCGTCAATTCCGCGGGAATGCTGGTCCGCCGGGACGTCTGGGAACAACTGGGCGGTTTCGACCCCGCCCTGCCGGGCAGCGGCGACGACGTGGATTTCTGCTGGCGGAACCGGCTCGCCGGCCACCGGGTGGTGGTGGTACCCGCCGCCCGCATGTTCCACGTCGCGCACCGGCCCCATGCCCTGGGCAACCCGGCAGCAGCCCGCAAGGCGCAGGTACACCTGCGGCTCAAGCACAGTCCCCTCTGGATGGTTCCGGTCCACGGCCTTGGCGCGTTTCTGGGCAGCCTCTTCAAACTCGTCTTGAGCATCGTCGTCAAGGATCCCGGCCACGGCATCTCCCAGCTCCTGGCCACCTGCGCGGCCCTGGGCAGGCCGCAAGCCGTGGCCAAGGCCCGGAGGGCGGCCAAGCGTACCCGGCGGATCCGACGCTCGGTGATCCGTAAGCTGCAAACCCCACGCCGCGAAGTGTGGAGCCACCGCCGGTCCCTGATGGAGGCGCTGGGATCGGACGGATCCGGCGCTGACCACTTGGTGCAGGATCCGCTCGCGCACCAGCCCAGCGGCGACGCCGCCGATGACTTTGCCGCCCTCGCCACCGCCAAGAGGGGATGGGTGGGCAATGGGGCCCTGGCCGCCGTCATCATCGCGTCAGGCGCCTCTCTCCTGGCCTTGACCGGCCTTTTACGGGCCGGTGCCGTGACCGGCGGCGGTCTGATTCCGGTGTCGGCCGGCTTGGGGGACATCTGGCACAACGCCTCCAGCTGGTGGATCAGCCTGGGCGCCGGACTTCCCGGCCACGGCGACCCCTTTGACTATGTGCTGTGGATCATCGGCGTCCTGGGCGGCGGCGATGCCAACCCTGCCATGCCCTGGCTGCTCCTTCTGGGCGCACCGCTCTCCGGACTCACCGCTTGGTTTGCGGCGGGCGGGCTGACGGTCCGGCGCCGGCTTCGCCTCGCGGCGGCTCTCTTCTGGGCGGCCGCGCCGGCCCTGCAGGTTGCCCTCAACCAGGGCCGCGCCGGCGCGCTCATAGCGCACATCATGATTCCGTTGGTGGTCCTGGGCCTGCTGCGCGCTACCGGTTCAGCCGTCGGCCACGGCCGCTTCAACCTGGATTCCCCTGCCGATGCCCGGCCCGCGGACCAACCGGCCGCCAAAGCGGGAGTCAACGGCATGCCGTCCTGGACAGCCGCAGCCGCAGCCGGCCTGGCGCTGGCCGTCACCACAGCCTCGGCGCCCTCCCTGCTTGTCCCTGCCGTTGTGCTCATCGTCCTCTGCGGCGTCCTGCTGGGCCGGCGCGGGCGGACCGTGTGGTGGGCCCTGCTGCCCAGTGCGGCCCTGTTCGTCCCGTTCGCACTTTCCACCCTCGACCGGCCGCGTGCCCTCCTGGCCGACCCCGGCCTCCCGCTCGGATTCGATGCCGCGCCATTGTGGCAGCAAATCATCGGACAGCCCTTGGCGTTCGACCCCGCCGGCGGCCTTCAGGGACTGGGATTGTTCGCCGCCGGGCCGGTGCCATGGGCCCTGCTGATGGCACTCCTCATCGCGGTTCCGATGCTGGCCCTGGCCGTCATTGGCCTCTTCTTCCCGGGACGCCCGGTCCGGGCCGTGCGATGGTTCTGGGTTGCGGCGCTGGTGGCCCTGGCCAGCGGATGGCTGACCAGCCATGTGGCCACGGGCATCAATGCGGATTCCCTGGTGACCCCCTTCCCCGGGCCGGCAGTCTCGGCCGCCTCCTTTGCCCTGCTGTCCGCCGCCGTCCTGGGAGCCGGCCAGGTCATGTCCGCCGTGGACCGCAAGGGCGCTGCCGCGTCCAAGGCCAACACTGCGGCGCGCGCCGGGCTGGCATTGGGCCTGGTTGTACTCCTGGCCGGACCGTTTGCCGGTATGGCCGCCTGGTCCGCGCAGAACCTGTTGCGTCCCGCCGCAGTTCCCGCGTCCCCTTCGGCGGCACCGGGCGGCACTTCCGTTCAATCCGGTTCCGGGACCGGGGGAGAACTGGGCGCACCACGGCTGGTGGAGGCCGCGAACGAACGGTCGCTTCCCGCTACGGCCATCGACCGCGGCACCGGACCCGAACAGACCCGCACCCTGCTCATCAGCACCGGTGATGACGGAACCTACAAGGCCTCCCTGATGCGGGGGGCCGGCACCACGCTCGACAACCTTTCCGCTATTGCCTCCGCCCGTAACATCATTGGTGGCCCCGGTGCGGAAGAGGTTCGTGACGACGACGACGTCACAGCCGCTGTCCGCCGCGTCGTGGCCACGCTGGTTGCCGGTCAGGGAGTTGATCCCCGTACCGACCTCGAACAGCTTGGCGTGGGGTTCGTGGTGCTGCGGGCCGCGGACACTGCGGCCCAGCTGACGGCCAGCCGGATGGATGCCGTACCCGGGCTGGTGGCGGTGGGGCAGACCGACGTCGGCTGGCTGTGGCGCATCAGCCCGTCGAACCAGGCGGTCCTGCAGGCTGCGGATGTCGCCCACCGTGTCCGCATCGTGGATCCACGGGGTGCCACCACAACCTCCCTCCCCTCGGGCACGGACGTGGTTGACGCTGCCGTACCGTCCGGTGCAGAGGGTCGGCTGGTGGTCCTCGCCGAGCGGGCAGACCCGGGCTGGAGTGCCTGGCTCGATGGCCGCAAGCTGACTTCCACGACCTCCGGCTGGTCACAGGCCTTCACCCTTCCGGCCTCGGCCGGCCAGCTTACGGTCCGCTACGAAAACCCGTGGGCTTTTTGGACCGCTGCCGGCCAGATCACGGTGATCGGCCTGACCCTCATCCTCGCCATCCCGATGCCGACGCAACGGCCGCGGACCGGCATCTCCCGCGACGAGGGCTCCCTGCGTAAGGAACACCAACATGCATGAGCACACCCCGCCGGTGGCCGCCGAGGCTCCGGCCCCGGTCCACGCACCGGCCACAGTCCACGGGGGAACCGGCGGGGACGCCAAGCCGTCCGACGACGGTTCAACCCGGGTGCCGCGCGGCAGGGGCCGGGCAGCATCGGTGGCCGGAGTGGCGGCAGGGGTTCTCATCCTCGCCGGCGGCGGAGCCGTGGTGGCCGCCGGATCGCTGGTACAGGGGCCGGCGTCGAGCCGTGTTCTTCCAGCAGCCGAGGCAGCTGTTCCGGCGGGAGCCAGCGTTGGTGTGTGCCCCGGCCCTGCGAGGCTGTTGGAAGGCACGGCCACAGGTACTGATGCCCAGTTCCGGCCGGAGTCGGCCACCGCCGCGACCAAGGTCACCGCCGCCGTGCTCGGCGCGGGCGGCGTACTGCCGGCGAGCCGCCTGACCCGCCTGGACGGGGCAGCCGTCGTCGAGATCGCCAAGGACGCGGGGCAGGCTCCCGCTGCCGGTACACCGCAGGAGCTCCTCGCCGGAGTGGTGGCCGACCGGGCCGCAGACCAGGTCAATGTCCTCAGCGCCAATGCGGTGGCCAACCAGAACGCATCTGCTGCAGGTGCCATGAAATACACCGCCACCGACGGCGACCTGCAAGGGAGCGCCGCGGCCACCTGCGGACAACCTTCGAACGACCAATGGCTGGCAGGAGCCAGCACCACGGTGGGCCGCACGTCCGTCCTGGCCCTGACCAACGCCTCCAGCACCCCTGCCACGGTAAGCCTTGAGTTGTACGGTGGCGCAGGGCAGATCCAGGCGCCGGGCAGCCGTGGCCTGCTGGTGGCGCCCGGCACCACGCGCAGCGTCGTACTTGCCGGCCTGGCGCCCAACGTTCCCCAGCTCAGCGTCCGTGTCCGCAGCGCCGGTGGTCCTGTGGCCGCGTCGATCCAGCAAAGCGTCCTGCGCGGCCTGACCCCGGGCGGAGTGGACTTCATTGCGCCAGGGGCGGCTCCGTCTGTCCGGCAGGTGGTGACGGGCGTGGATATCCAGGACCCGGCCGGGGTTGCCGCGCTGGCGTCCCGCAGTGGCTACGGGGATGCCGCGCCGGTGCTCCAACTGACGGTTCCGGGTGCTTCCGACGCAGTAGTGGAGATCAAACTCTACGGACGGGGCGGCCAAACCGCGCTTCCTTCGGGCGGTGTGGTCACGGCAAAGGCCGGCTCCGTCACCGAAGTATCCCTGGCCGGAGTTCCGGCGGGCCAGTACACCATTGCCGCCTCATCAGACGTTTCCTTCGTGGCCGCCGCACGAATGAGCCGCGGCCTCCAGGCCGGGCAACCCTCGGATGTAGCGTGGGCGGGCTCCGCCGTGCGGCTGGGCAGCCAGCACGTTGTTCCCGTCCCCAAGGGCGGCCTCCGTCAGCTGGTGTTCGGGGCACTGGACACGAGGGCCACCATCACCTACGCCCCCATCACCGCGGACGGCAAGGTGCGGGCGGCCGCCACCGCGGACATCGCCGGCGGAACCACCGCCACCATCACCGTTCCGGAGCAAGTCGAGGGTGCCGACGTCGTGGGTTATGTGGTGTCGGCGTCGGGAGATGCCGCCTACGGTGCCGTGCTTCTGGGCCAGGACGGGCGCAATGACATCTCCAACCTGGCCTTCCTGCCGGCCGCCGCCGGACAGGAAACCGTCCCGGTCACGCTGGGCTATTAGCAGCCCCGGCAACCAAGACCAGCCGGGCCAGCGCCGGGGGAGGTTCCGCCGCGGGGCAACCCTGCCCCCGGGTCAGTAGCGGCGTCGGTAAACTGGGTCCAGGGTCTCCGGTGCCACCCCGAGCATTTCAGCCGTGTGCTCCACCACGACGTCGTGGACCAGGTCCTGGAGCTCTTCGACGCTGGAGCATGCCTGCTCAACAACGCGGCGGTACACGGTAATCATGGGGCCATCCCCACCGGCGGCGGGACTGTAGGCCCCCATGGGCGGCGTCGTGCCGTTGGCAGCCAACTGTTCGAGGTCCGCCGGAATTTCGTCGACGCCGAACCTGACGCCGTCAAGGGTCTTGCCCCAGATGTCATGGAGCCGCTGCGCGGAGTCCAGCACCAGGTCGTCGAAGCGGTCGCCGCGGGTCCGGTAACCGGGGTGGGTGGGGAGCATCACTTCGCCGCGGAGGCCGCGTCCGTGGCGGTTCCGGCGCCGCCGCATAAAGCTTCTGCCGGTGGTTTCCATGCCCGGCGCGGCCGTGGCATCCGGGTCAGCCAACCGGACCGAAAAACCTGATTCATGGTTCGATGACTGCATACATTGACTCTAAACCCGGGGGCGGATTTACGCGATATATTCCCTTGGCGGGCCGGGCGCGTCGGGAGGGCCGCCAATGCGCGGCTTTCGCGGGATATGGGGGTAGTCTGTGATGTCGTGGGAGCTATCCGTCAGTGTTCAAGGTCCGCCTGCCGCCAGTCGGCGGTAGCCACCTTGACGTACGTGTATGCGGACTCCACCGCCGTCCTGGGGCCGCTGGCCACCTATGCCGAGCCGCACTGCTACGACCTCTGTGAACAGCACGCGGACTCGCTGACGGTTCCGCGTGGCTGGGAAGTGTTGCGGCTGGCCATGCCTTCCACCCCGCAGCAGCCCGGGCCGGATGACCTCCTGGCGCTCGCAAACGCCGTCCGGGATGCCGCGGCGCGCCCCTCGGAGCCTCAGCCGTCCGCCCAGCGCGGCCCCCATTCCGCCCTCGAAGCGCCGGCAGGAACCGAAGGGACCCGGCGGGGGCACCTGCGGGTCCTTCGGGAACCTTCCTGACCGGCATCTGGCGGTAGGCTGGTTGCTGCACATCTTTTCCGCTACCGGCGCGAGCGCGCCCGCCAGGGAGCAAGAACACATGCCAAAGATCAGTCCCGAGCTGTTGTCCGTCCTGCGCTGCCCCGTGACCGGCTCGCCCCTGGTCCAGGAAGGCGAAGAGCTGGTGGCCACCGCCGCAGATGAAGCCGGCGTCAGGAACCGGTACGCCATTGAAGATGGGATTCCGTTGCTGCTTCCGCCGGAACTGCTGGCAGCAGCGGCAACGGCGGGTTCGGACCAGCACGATCCTGCCGCGGCGGGGCAATAGATCCAACTGCATCAGCCCGCACAGAGAAAAAGCAGAGCGGGGACCAGGACCCCGGACCAAGCAAAGGACCATTCATGACTTTTGAGTACAAAGTTGCCGACATTTCCCTGGCGGAAGCCGGACGGCACCAGATCCGCCTGGCGGAGCACGAAATGCCCGGCCTGATGTCCTTGCGCGAAGAGTTTGGACCGACGCAGCCGCTCAAGGGTGCCCGGATCGCCGGCTCCCTGCACATGACGGTGCAGACGGCGGTGCTGATCGAGACGCTCACCGCGCTGGGCGCGGAGGTCCGCTGGGCCTCCTGCAACATCTTCTCCACCCAGGACGAGGCCGCAGCGGCAGTAGTTGTGGGCAACGGCACCGTTGAAGACCCTCAGGGCGTGCCCGTGTTCGCCTGGAAGGGCGAGACCCTCGAAGAGTACTGGTGGACGGCCGAACAGATCCTCACCTGGCCCGGTGCCGAGTCCAACCCCGAGCTGGGTCCCAACATGATCCTGGACGACGGCGGCGACGCCACAATGCTGGTCCACAAGGGCGTTGAGTTCGAGGCCGCGGGCAATGTCCCCTCCGCCGACCCCGAAGACTCCGAGGAGTACGGCATCTTCCTTGAGGTGCTCCGCCGCTCCCTCGCTGCGGACCCGAAGAAGTGGACCCGCACGGCGGCCACCATCAAGGGCGTCAGCGAAGAAACCACCACCGGCGTCCACCGCCTGTACCAGCTCGCGGACCAGGGCAAGCTGCTGTTCCCGGCCATCAACGTCAATGACTCCGTCACCAAGAGCAAGTTCGACAACAAGTACGGCATCCGCCACTCCCTGCCTGACGGCATCAACCGTGCCACCGACGTGCTCATGGGCGGCAAGGTCGCCGTCGTCTGCGGTTACGGCGACGTCGGCAAGGGTGCCGCGGAGGCCCTCCGCGGCCAGGGCTCACGGGTAATCGTCACCGAGATCGATCCCATCTGCGCGCTGCAGGCAGCCATGGACGGCTACCAGGTGGCCAAGCTGGAATCGGTCCTGGCCAAGGGTGACATCTTCATCACCACCACGGGCAACAAAGATGTCATCATGGCCGGGCACATGACGGGCATGAAGAACAAGGCCATCGTGGGCAACATCGGCCACTTCGACAACGAAATCGACATTGCCGGGCTGGCCCGCGTTCCCGGCGTGAAGAAGGTTGAGATCAAGCCGCAGGTCCACGAATGGGTCTTCGATGCCGGCAGCGATGCCGAGCGCTCCATCATCGTGCTCTCCGAAGGCCGGCTCCTCAACCTGGGCAACGCCACGGGCCACCCGTCCTTCGTGATGAGCAACTCCTTCGCCAACCAGACCATCGCGCAGATCGAGCTGTGGACCAAGAAGGACCAGGACGAGTACGGGAACAAGGTGTACGTCCTGCCCAAGGTCCTGGACGAAAAGGTGGCGCGCCTGCACCTGGACGCCCTGGGCGTGGAGCTTACCGAGCTGACCAAGGACCAGGCTGAATACCTGGACATCGACGCAGCCGGCCCCTACAAGCCTGAGCACTATCGTTACTGACACGTAAGGGCCCGGGCGCCGCAACGCGCCCGGGCCGTTATTTTCTGCACGTAGGATCAACAATATGGAGCCTGAGGTAAAGCCCCGCCGCCGGGGGAGCGTAACGAAGATTCTCGCCGTCGCTGCCGTGTGTGTCCTGGCTGCCGTGGGCGGGGTTTTCGCCGCCGTCGCACCGGGCCTTGCAGGCGGTCCGCTCGAATCGGAAGCCGCCTCCGCACTGCGGACCGCGCCCGGCATCGCTTCCCCCGTGGTGCCTCCGGTGACGCTGGATGCGGCACCGGCCAACGGCGCCAAGCAGGTCAACCCTGCGGCACCGGTTTCCCTCAAAGTGGCCAACGGGACCATCCAGCGCGTTACCCTCACCAGCACCGCCGGGAAGATCGTCGAGGGCAGCATTGACCCCAACGGCACGGCATGGTCCGCTTCCGGCCCGCTGGAGTTCAACACCGACTACAGCTACACCTACGTGGTCAAGGACTCGGCCGGACGCGAAACCAGCACCACCCAGGCCTTCAACACAGTCTCCAGCTCGCATGAGGCGGACGCCGCCATCTACCCGCTCAACGGCATGAAGGTAGGCGTAGGACAGCCCCTGCAGATCATTTTCAGCGAGCCGGTGGTCAACCGCGACGCCGTGGAAAAGGCCATCAAAATCACCACCACGGCGGGCCAGGGCGGTGCTTTCCACTGGTACAGCGACACCATGGTCCGGTACCGGCCAGAAAACTTCTGGGCGGCCAACTCCACCATCACCATGGACATGCAGCTCTTCGGTGTCGACCTGGGCAACGGCCAGATCGCGAACTTCAACAAAAAGGTCAACGTCTCGATCGGCGACAAGAAAGTGGCGGTCGCTGACGCCACCGCCCACACGTTCACGCTCAGCATCAACGACCAACCCGTCAAGACCTTGCCGGTCAGTATGGGGGACAAGCGGTTCCCTTCGGCCAAGGGATACGCGGTGCTGATGGAAAAGAACCGGTTCGACCACTTCCGTGCCTCCACCATCGGCCTGAAACCCGGTGACCCCGCCTACTACGGTGAAGCCGACGTCGAATACACCATTCGCCTCACCCTGAGCGGCGCCTACATCCACCAGGCACTTGAATCCGCCTACCCCTATATCGGAAACACCAACGTCTCCCACGGCTGCATCGGATTCCTGCCGGACGGCGCAGCCTGGGTGTTCGACAATATGGGAACCGGAGACGTGGTCCAGATCATCAACACTGAGGGCGATTACGCGGCCAACACCGACGGCTATGGCGACTGGAACATCCCGTGGAACGAGTACGCCAACTGAATCAGTTGCTGAACGGGAGCCGCTGGAGCCGTTGACCCACCTCGGTATTCCGGTGGCGCGACTCTGAAAGCCTGGTGAATTCCCGGTTCCGCCGTTCTGCCACGACGGCGGCGAGGAAGTCGTCAGGCCCGGTCCCCGGCGGCGGGGCAGGTGATACGTGCGCCGACAGTTCAGCGGCGATCGCCGAGGCCATCCCCGCCCTGGACTGCGGTGCCATCCGGCCGGCCTGGCGGATGAACTGCGCGGCCCTGCGCGCCGTGGCGTCCGGGATCCGGCCAATGTCCGCGGCCCCTGCCCAGGGTTGCAGGTGGGGCGGCACGAACACGCGGATTGCCTCGTCGGCGGGCACCCGGCTGCGGACCGCGTAGGTGCCGGCCAACATGTCGCCCAGCCGCCGGGATTTGTCATTGAAAAGCGCTACGGCACACGCCAGGCCGCCGAACGTCAGGTAGATTTCGAGGAATCCGGTAAGCCCCCGGATCAAGGCGTGCCGGAACCTGATACTGCCGCCGTCCTCGCGGACAACCCTCAGCCCGGTGGCCAGCTTGCCCAGCGACCTGCCCCGGCTCAGTGTCTCGACGCCCACCGGCACGACGACGAGGCAGAACACCGCTGCGGCCAGGGCCAGGGCACGCGCGGCGGCCTCATCCAGGCCTTTGCCGGCGGCCGCCAGGCCAAACATGAATCCCACCAGCAGGACCACATGGAAAACGACGTCGATGACCAGGCCCAGTGCGCGGGCGGCGAAGGTGGCCGGACGAAGTTCGAGTACGACTGCCTCGCCGGTGATGATCGGACTCACTGCGTCCCTGCCCTTCGCAGCTGGTGATGCGGACGACCGCATGGTGCGGACGGTCAAAGTCTAATGCCGGGCGCTAGGCTGTAGCCGTGGATATGGACGCCTTCTCCGCCGTCAATGCGGACAAGTGGTCGCGGCTGAAGGAGCTCGCTGCCAAACGCAGGCTCTCCGGCGCCGAGGCCGATGAACTGCTGGCCCTGTACCAGTCCGCGTCAGGGCATTTGTCGCTGGTCCGCTCCATCGCGCCCGAGAGCGCATTGTCCGCCTCCCTCTCCGCCACGCTCGCCCTGGCCAGGACCCCGCTTCACCGGTGCAAGGTCCAATGCCACGGCCGACCTCGCAAGGTTCTTCGTGGCGGCCCTGCCGGCGGCGCTGTACCGCCTGAGGTGGATCACGCTGGCCTGCGGGGCAGTATTCGTCCTTGTCGCTGCCGCCTACGCGGCGTGGATCGGGACATCACCGGACGCGCTGCGTGCCGTGGCGTCTGAGACTGCCGCTGCGCAGTACGTCGACCAGGATTTCATCAACTACTACTCGGAAAATCCGGCAGCGTCCTTCGCCGGTGCGGTGTGGACCAACAACGCCTGGATCTGCGCGCAGGCTGTGGCACTTGGTATTACCGGTGCTTGGGTGCCGATGATCCTGTTCAACAACGCCCAGGGGGTGGGCATCGCGGCCGGGATCTTCGCGTCGGCCGGTAAATCCGACGTCTTCTTCAGCTACATCCTGCCGCACGGCCTGATGGAGCTCACCGCTGTGTTCGTGGCTGCGGCCGCTGGTCTGCGGATCTTCTGGGCGATGGTCTCACCGGGCCCGCGGACCAGGAGCCGCGCCGTCGCGGAAGAGGGCAGGTCGCTGGTCACGGTGGCCCTGGGACTGGTCCTGGTGCTGTTCGTCTCGGGCCTGGTGGAAGGCTTCGTCACGCCCAGCCCGCTGCCGGCCTGGGCCAGGATTGGCATCGGTGCGGCGGTTCTTTCGGCTTACTGGGTCTACGTACTGGTGTGGGGCCGGCGGGCCTTCATGGCCGGGGAACGCGGGGACCTCCGCAGCGAAGACGCCGGGTACACGGAAATCGCTGCCTGAATCGTTGTAATCCAGCCGGGGTGGTTCCTCGCCCAGCAGAAGTTCCGGAAGGTAGGCTCGAAGGCAGAATGAATCGCGCCGGCAGACTGGGACCGGTGCGGAACCCGACGGAAGTGACGCTGCTGTGAACGACGAAACACCGGCCCGCGCCAAAAGCGATGCGCCGCAGGCGGAACCACTCCTGGACAGCTCCGGGGATTCCGACGAGCCCGCGTTTTCCTGGCTGGCGCCCGCCGGCGGCAAGAACTCCGGCCGGGAAGAAGCCGTGGAAGAAACCAAAGCACCGCAGCCTGACAGCAGGGCCGGCCGCAGGGCGGCGGAAACCGCCGTCGGCTCCTCAAGCGCCGGATCGTCAGGGGCCGGGACCCCGGCCGCCGGGTCCACGCCGGAAGCTGCCGGCACCTCCGCGGATGAGACCCGCGGAAGCGCCGGCTCGCAGGTCTTCAAGGAGCCACTGCCCACCTCCGCACTGCATGTCCGCCCGCCCGAGGAAGAGGTGGAGCGCCGCAACGCCCAGCGTGAAAGCGCCGCCAACGCCAAGCCCGTGGCGCCCCGCGTCATGCAGGTCCTGCTGGCCATCATCTCTCCCGTGATCCTCCTCATCCTGGCCGTCCGGGCCGTGACCAGCCCGCTCTTCCTGTGGGTGGAGTACAACCGTCCCGGCTTCCCCGGCGACGGATACGGCTTCAGCACCGACGACAGGATGACCTACGGTTCCTATGCCGTGGACTACCTGAGTAATTGGGCCGGCCCGCGGTACCTGGGAGACCTGGTGCAGCGCGGCGGCGAAAAGCTCTTCAAGGACGGCGAAGTCAGCCACATGGCGGACGTCAAGGTGGTCATCCTCTCCACCTTCGGCGCCGGCACAGCGCTGCTCATCCTCGCCCTGATCGCCATCTTGTACCTCCGCAAGCGCAGCACCGGTGGGATCCGGCGCGCCCTCTTCGCCGGTTCGATCATCACCCTGGTGCTCATCCTGGGCCTGGGCACGCTGGCGGCCCTGGGCTGGCAGCAGTTCTTCACCGAATTCCACCGGATCTTCTTTGCCGACGGGTCCTGGACCTTCAGCCTGGACGACACCCTGATCCGGTTGTTCCCGAGCCAATTCTGGATTGATGCCGGCATCGGAATCGGCGGCATGGTGCTCCTGGCGTCCATCATTACGCTGGTGCTGACCTGGCCGACCCGCCGCCGTCGCGGTATTGTCCGGGAAGAAACAAGCGCCGCCGCGGAACCGGCAACGGTGGATCAGCCGTAGATCCTGGCGATCTCCGCCTGGTACTCCTTGACCACGGCGGCACGCTTCAGTTTCAACGACGGCGTCAGGTGCCCGGATTCCACGCTGAATTCGGTATTGAGCAGCGCAAAAGTCCGCACCGACTCGGCCTTGGACACCAACTGGTTGGCCAGGTCCACCGCTTCCTGCACGGCGGCCAGGACCTGGGGATCGCGAGTGGCTTCGCTGAGGGCGAGCGGGGGCAGGCCACGCTCGGCCCGCCAGTTGGCCACGCCTTCCGGGTCCAGGGTGAGTAAAGCGGACACGAACGGCTTCCCGTCACCCACCACCACCGCATGGCCCACCAGCTGATGGGCTCGGATCTTCTCTTCCAGCGGCCCCGGCGCCACGTTCTTGCCGCCCGCGGTGACCAGCAGGTCCTTCTTCCGGCCGGTGACGGTGAGGAAGCCGTCCTTGTCCAGCACGCCAAGGTCTCCGGTCCTCAAGAAGCCGTCCACGAACGCCTCGGCATTCGCGGCCGGGTTGGCGTGGTAACCCCGGAACACGCCGATTCCCTTGACCAGGATCTCGCCGTCCTCGGCCACACGGATGGTGGTGCCCGGGACGGGGATCCCCACCGTCCCCACCTTCGTGCGGGACGGGGTGTTGGCTGTGCACGGTGCCGTGGTTTCGGTGAGCCCATAACCTTCCAGGACGGGAATGCCCACGCCCCTGAAGAAGTGCGCGTCCTCGGAGGCAAGTGGACTGGCTCCCGATACGGTGTATCCCACCTCGCCACCGAGCGCCTGCCGCAGCCGGGGATAGACCAACCGGTCGAACACGGCGTGCCGCACGCGGTTGAGCAGCCCGGGGCCGGGACCCTCTCCGCGGTTCTGCCGGTCCTGCGCCCGTGAGAACTCGATGGCTGCCGCCGAGGCAGCCTCGAACAGCCGGCCCTTGCCCGCCACCGCGGCCTTGTGCGCCGCCGTTGCCCGGACTTTCTCGAAGATCCGCGGCACCACCAACAGGAACGTCGGCCGGAACGAGCCAAGATCCTCCAGCAACTGCGCAGCGCCGGGAGTGTGCCCCAGGGTTGCCCCGGCGGTAAGGCACACCACCTGCACGGCCCGTGCCAGCACATGGGCCAACGGAAGGAACATCAGCGTGCGTGCCTGGTCCTTTTGCAGGATTTCCGGCAGGAACGCAACGATGTTCTTGGCTACCAGTGCGAAGTTCCCGTGCGTGATCTCGCATCCCTTGGGCTTGCCCGTGGTGCCCGACGTGTACACCAGGGACGCCAGGTCGTCCAGGCGGGCGCGGCTGCGCTGCCGTTCCAGCTCGGCGTCGCTGACCCCTGCGCCGGCAGCGGCGAGGCTGGCAAGGTCCGGGGCCTCGCCGTCGTAATCCATCCGCACCACGTTGACCAGGCGGTCCCTGAGCGCGGCAGAGCCGGCCAGGACGCCGGCCACGAGCTGCACCGTGGCGTGGTCACCGGCGAACACCCGGCGGACCCCAGCGTCCTGGATGATCCACTCCACCTGGCTGGCGGATGACGTTTCGTAGATCGGCACGGTGACGCCGCCGGCGAACCAGATGGCAAAGTCCACCAGTGTCCACTCATAGGAGGTACGGGCCATCACGGCCACCGTGTCGCCGGGTTCGAGGCCGCCGGCGATGAGCCCTTTGGCCAGGGCGCTGACGTCCTGGAGGAACTTCTGCGCGGAAACGTCCACCCAGCCGTTTGGGCCCTTGCGCCGGTACAGGGCGTGGGCCGGGTTGGCGGCGTGCTGCTCCAGCAGCAGGTCAGTCACGTTGCTGTTGGCATCAAGCTCAACCAGCAGTTCCGTGCTCGCTTCTCTCACAGCAGGTCTCCGTTTCCGCTGCTACGCCGCGGCGGCGTCTCCAACAGGTCTCTGTTGCCATCCTGCCCTAGATCCAGGACGGCATCCACATCCGGACTTTCCAGTCGACATAGGGGATGACTTCGGCGGTCCAGATCGGGTAGAAGAACGCCGAAAGCAGGACGACGGCGGCAAGGTACAGCGCCACCAGGTACAGGCCGGAGCGGAGCCGCCAGGGCGGGTCGGTGGCGCGGCCCAGGACCAGGCCCAGGCAATACACCAGGGCAAGGATCAGGAAGGGCTCAAAGGACACCGCGTAGAAGTAGAACATGGTGCGCTCGGGGTACATGAACCACGGCAGGTATCCCGCCGCCACGCCCGCCAGCACCGCGCCCGCGCGCCAGTCCCGGCGGCCCGCCCACCAGAACAGCAGGACCACCAGGGAGATGGCGGCCGCCCACCAGATCAGGGGGTTTCCAACGGACAAGATGGCGGAGGTGCACTTTTCCACGTCGCAGCCGGGGGTGCCCTGCGGAGGGGACTCATAGAAGAACGACGTCGGCCGTCCCATCACCAGCCAGCTCCAGGGGCTTGCCTGGTACGGGTGCTCGGAGCTCAGGCCCTGGTGGAACTTGTAGGCTTCCAGGTGGTAGTGGATGAGGGACCGGACGGAATCGGGGAGCCAACCCCACTCGGTGGAGGGATTGCTCTCGGCCCAGTGGCGGAAGTAGGCGTTGTCCGAGAGGAACCAGCCAGTCCACGTGGCCGAGTAAACGATGCCTGCCACGGGTACCAACGCGCCGAAGGCGGGGATGCCGTCACGGATGACACCGCCGCTGATCCAGCCCCGGATGCCCGCTACCCGGCGCGCGTTGAGGTCCCAGAGCACCGTGAGGATACCGAACCCGGCGAGGAAGAAGAGGCCTGACCACTTGGTGCCCACTGCCAGGCCCAGGCAGATCCCGGCGGCGACCCGCCACCAACGGACCCCAAGCCAGGGCCCGGCCAGCAGGGCCCCGCCCGGCGGTTGTCCGCCGTTCGCGGCGGCAGTCCGCGCCAGCCGCGCTGCCAGCCGACGGCGCCCGTCGTCCCGGTCCATGAGCAGGGCGCCGAACGCGGCGAGGATCCAGAACGTCAGGAAGATGTCCAGGAGCGATGTGCGGGACATCACCAGGTGGTGGCCGTCGACGGCGAGGAGCAGCCCCGCGGCGCCCGCCAACGGAAGGGAACGGAACAGTTTCAAGGCGATCAGCGACACCAGCAGCACCGTGAGGGTCCCCGTCAGCGCCGCTGCGAAGCGCCAGCCGAACGGATTGTCCGGCCCGAAGAGCCACATGCCTGCCGCGATCATCCATTTGCCCACCGGCGGATGGACGACGTACTCCGGGGTGTTCAACAAGACATCGGGGTTGCCGGTGTTGAACGAGTCGTTGGCCTTGTCCGGCCAGCTCCGCTCGTAACCGCTGATCAGGTAGGAGTACGCATCCTTGACGTAGTACGTCTCGTCGAACACCAGCTTGTGCGGCACCTCGAGGTGGACGAACCGGAGGACACCGCCGATGAGCGCCGTCAGGACAGGGACCAGGACGAACCACAGGCGCAGCGACGCCGGGTAGTCCCGCCAGGACGAGTGCGCGCCCAGAAGCCGTGCCGTCAGGGCCGGGACGGTAAACGCCTCGTCCGGCCGGCTGATCCATCGATGGGCCTGCTCCTTGCCCTCCACGGCTGTTGCCGCAGCTCCGGCCGGGGACGGCGGCCGGGTGGGTTCACCGGCGCCGGCCGGCCGCGTCGAGGTCTGCGTCACGAGCCCCATGCTACCTTTTGCGGCTGGAAGACCCGGCAGCAGTAGGCTGGGTGGGTGGACCCGAACCCCAGCACCCTTCCTGATCCAGGCCCGTCGACGACGGGACGGATTGTCCTTGCCGCCACCCCGATCGGGAATACCGGTGATGCCTCCGCGCGCCTCGTGGAACTGCTGGGCACCGCCGACATCGTGGCGGCAGAGGACACCCGCCGCCTGCACCGCCTGGTCCAGAGCCTGGGGGTGGAAGTGTCCGGCCGGGTTATCAGCTACCACGAGCACAATGAGGCAACCAGGACGGCCGAGCTCCTTGACCAGGTGCGGGCGGGCAGCACGCTGGTCATGGTGACCGACGCGGGCATGCCGGCGGTCTCAGACCCCGGCTTCCGGCTGGTGGAGGGCGCCATCGCGGCCGGACTTCCCGTCACTGCGGTTCCGGGTCCCTCCGCGGTGCTCACTGCCCTGGCGCTGTCCGGCCTGCCCACAGACAGGTTCTGCTTTGAAGGGTTCCTTCCCCGCAAGGCAGGCGAACGGGCGTCGCGACTGGCTGACCTCTCCGCGGAGCGCCGCACCATGGTGTTCTTCGAGGCCCCGCACCGGCTGGAAGCCATGCTCCGGGCGCTGCGGGAGCGGTTCGGTCCGGACCGGCCCATCGCGGTGTGCCGTGAACTGACCAAAACGTACGAGGAAGTGATCCGCGGAACCATCGGCGAACTCCTCCAGTGGGCGGAAGGTAACGAGGTCCGCGGCGAGATCGCGGTGGTCCTGGGCGGGGCTCCGGAACAGGCGGCCGGGAAGCCGGAGGACCACGTCGCTGCCGTCAACGAGCTGGTGGCCCAGGGCATCCGGCTGAAGGAGGCCGTGGCCGCGGTTGCCGAGGACGTCCGGGTCAGCAAGCGCGAGCTCTACTCGGCAGTCCTCGCCGCCCGCTGACGACCGCTCCCCGGAGCGCTTCTGCATCTGTGCAGGTGCACAGTACCGGGCCGATTTGGCAGTGCGCAACGGCGTAGACCGGGGGAGGGGCCCGCAGTAGTCTGGCTGTTAATCAGCCCAATGATCCCGGTCACTCCGGCCGCGGCGCAGGGCTGCCAGAAACCCTACTGACGAGGGAGTCATCGTGACTGTCACTGCACAGCCGGCCGTTACCGCCGAGCGCGAAACCCGGCTTTTGGCCTCCGTTCCCACCGGGCTGCTCATCAACGGTGAGTGGCGCGACGCCGCTTCGGGCAAGACGTTCGACGTCGAGGACCCCGCTACCGGGAAGGTGCTGCTGAGCATCGCCGACGCCGGCCCCGAGGATGGTGCTGCAGCCCTGGACGCGGCCGCTGCGGCCCAGGAATCCTGGGCGAAGGTGCCGCCCCGTGAACGCGGCGAAATCCTCCGCCGGGCCTTCGACCTCGTGACCGAACGGGCCGAGGACTTCGCACTGCTGATGACCCTGGAAATGGGCAAGCCGCTGGCCGAGGCCCGCGGCGAAGTAACGTACGGCGCTGAGTTCCTGCGCTGGTTCTCCGAGGAAGCCGTCCGGGCCTTCGGCCGGTACTCGGTCTCCCCGGACGGCAAGTCCCGGCTGCTGGTGACCAAGAAGCCGGTGGGCCCGTGCCTGCTGATCACGCCGTGGAACTTCCCGCTGGCCATGGCCACCCGCAAGATCGCCCCGGCCGTGGCCGCCGGCTGCACCATGGTGCTGAAGTCCGCCAACCTGACGCCGCTGACGTCCCAGCTGTTCGCCGCCGTGATGCAGGAAGCCGGCCTGCCCGCCGGTGTCCTGAACGTCATCCCGACCTCGACGGCCGGGGCCACCACCGGGCCGCTGATCAAGGACTCCCGGCTGCGCAAGCTCTCCTTCACCGGCTCCACCGAAGTGGGCCGGCGCCTGCTCTCGGACGCATCCGAGACCGTGCTGCGGACCTCCATGGAACTGGGCGGGAACGCCCCGTTCGTGGTCTTCGAGGACGCCGACCTGGATGCGGCCGTGACCGGTGCCATGCTGGCGAAGCTGCGGAACATGGGTGAGGCCTGCACCGCCGCCAACCGGTTCATCGTGCACGAGTCCGTGGCAACCGAATTCGCGGAGAAGTTCGCTGCGAAAATGAAGGACATGACTACCGCCCGCGGTACCGAACCCGAGTCCAAGGTGGGCCCGCTGATCGATGCCAAGAGCCGGGACAAGGTCCACGAGCTGGTCTCCGATGCCGTCGCCTCCGGTGCCAAAGCCGTCCTGGGCGGCGCACCGGTGGAAGGGCCGGGCTACTTCTACCAGCCCACCATCCTCTCCGGCGTCACTGAGGGCACCCGGATCCTCTCCGAGGAAATCTTCGGCCCCGTTGCCCCGATCATCACCTTCAGCAGCGAGGACGAAGCGGTGAGGCTGGCCAACAACACCGAATACGGGCTGGTGGCCTACGTCTTCACCAAGGACCTCAACCGAGGCATCCGTATGGGTGAGCGGCTCGAGACCGGCATGCTCGGCCTGAACGCCGGCGTCATCTCCAACGCCGCTGCACCGTTCGGCGGAGTCAAGCAGTCCGGACTGGGCCGCGAAGGCGGCCTCGAAGGCATCGAGGAATACCTCTACACCCAGTACATCGGCATCGCCGACCCCTACGCGGGATAGCTCCGGCGGTTCCATTTCCACACGTGCCGGCCGGGACTTTTCCCGGCCGGCACTTTTTGGTTTACCGCCCGCCCGTCCCGCGAACGCCGTCGTCCGCCGCTGCCCCCGGACGTCCCGCAACCGGTGCTCCGTCCTGTGCGGTGGAACGGCTGTTTCGGGCATGGGCGGCCACGTGGAAGGCTTTCCGGATGCCCGTGCCGGCCGCCCGGAACGGCACGTCAACGAGCAGACCCAACCTGCGGATGACCGACGGAGGAAGCCAGGCCGCCCGCAGGCGGCGGGGCAGGGTGGCGTTCTGCCGGAGGGAGTCCGCCAGGGCGGCGACTCCGGCCTTGATGTCCTGGGCGGCCGGGTGCGCCCGGCCGCGGGTCGGCGGGGAGCCGTCGTCCGGGCGGCCGTACCTGTGGTGCTCGAAGGCGGAGGTGAGCAATGCCACGGCCTGGTGTGCCTCACGGTCCATGCCGTCGGGTTCGCCCAGCAGGGTTTCCCGGAACCGGGCCGAATACGCCCGGGGAGACTCGCTGGGTCCGGCCGGCAGGCCGTAATCGGTGCCAAGGTCCGTCAGTTCATTCCACGCCAGCGGGACGGCCTGATCCGGCGATCTTGGGTTCAGCCGCCGCGTCCTGGTGGCGGAACGGGCCAGGTGCGGTGCGGCCGCCAGGAGCAGCACGCCCAGCACCGCGGCTGCACTGAGGAGCCACGGCATCACGCGGGCGGCATCGCCCTCGCCGCTGCCGGTGCCTCCGGGAACCGGGAGGGCGGTGGCGCTGGCGGAGGCGGAGGGCGCCGGGGCGGCATCCGGGACGAGGCCGTCATTGTTGCCCAGGGTATCCGGGACGGCGGGCGCCGGTCCGTCGACGGCGTAGTCCGGGACCACGCCCCGCGACGGCGTAGGTTCGAACGGAACCCAGCCCAGGCCCTGGAAGTACAGCTCGGGCCAGGCGTGGGCGTCGCGGGCGTCAGCCTCGTATTCCGGGAGCGCACCTTGCCCGGCCACCGTTATGGTCGCCCCGGTCAACCTGCCGGGGGCATAGCCCACGGCGATCCTGCTGGGAATTCCTTCCAGCCGCGCCATTACGGCCATGGCGGAGGCGTAGTGGATGCAGTATCCGCTCTTTTGCTGCAGGAAGTCCGCCAGGACAGAGAGGCCGTTTCCGTCATAGCCGCCCTGTACCGGGGACTGCAGGGAGTACGTGAACTCGGAGGATCGCAGGTACCTCTGGATGGCCATGGCCTTTTGGTACGGTGTCCCTGCGGCACCGGCTACTGTCTTGGCGGTGGTTTTGACGATGTCCGGGACATTGCCCGGAATCCGGCTGAAGTCGTCAGGGATACCGCGGACGGGCCCGGAAGCCTGGGCAAGGAGGGCGGCCGAGAGCTTTGGCTCCGTCGACGTCACGACGTATTCCTGGCGCCGGGTGGTGGTGTCGGTACCTTTGATGCTCAGGGTGGCAGGGTCCCACGTCCACTCGCCGCCGAGGCCCCGGATGGTTTCCGGCGCATAGGGGACCGGCAGGTAGGGACTCGTGAAGGATCCGGTGTCGACGGCGGTGACCACGCGCACCTGCTCGTCCGCGAGGACTGCGTAACCGGGGTCGATCCGGCCGTCCAGCGGGACCCGGGACGCGGTGCGGTCATCCGGGCCCCAGGAGTCGCCGTCGAAGTTGTCGACGGTGACCGAACGCAGGTAGAGGGGGGTGGCCGAATTCGTGGCGTAGGTGATCCTCCCGCTCCCGTCCGGTGCACGGAGGCTGCTTCCCAGCGTGATCATCGGGTTCAGGCCGGCGGTGCCGCCCCACGGATTGAGCCTTGACCCTTGCGGGAAGGTGCCCTGGTCGAAGCCGGGAATGGCAAGTGGCAGCAGCAAGGTGGCCACCAGGGCCACGGCCCCGGTCAGCGCTGCGCGCCTGGCCAGGCCGGGGCTGCGGGGCGCGCCGGGCTGTATCCGTCCGTCCGGGGCAAACCCCTGGCTGCAGGCCAGGATCAACAGGTAGCCGGCTGCGGTGGCAGCGAAGCTCCATGCGCCCACGCTCTGGGGCTTGATCATGGCCGGAACCACCAGCAACGCCAGCAGGCCCGTCCCGGAGGCGGCCGGCATGCCGAGGGGCACTGCGAGGGCATCCACCAGGATGACGGCCAGGCCAAGCACGGCGCAGACCACCATCACGATTCCAGCGTTCGGAGCCACCGGCGCCGTCTCCGACAGGACGGTCTCGCCGGCCCGCCGCATCAGCCGGTCCAGGTCGGGAAAGGTGGCGCCGGTTGGAAAAACCCAGAGGAAACTTGAACTGCGGAAGAACGTCAGCGTGAGGACGGCAGCCAGGGAGATAAATCCGCCTGCCGCGACCAGGAGGGGCCCGGCGCGGACAGAACGCATGGCTGCCAGGGTCAAACTGACCGCCAGTACGGTGGTCAGGGCGGGCCAGAACCAGTTCCAGCCCCGGAGGACGCCGTTCAGCGACAGGGCCGCCCCGCAGACAGCCACCGAAATCGCCACCGCCATCGCCCATGGATAAGCACCGGCCCTCGCACGGCCCGCAGGCGGTGCCGGATTGTTGTGGGCTTCATGTCCGCTGTCCGCAGGCCGGGCCGGTGCCATAGTCATTTGGCCACTCCTGCTCCGCGGCGGACCTCGGACGCGGGTGCCACGGGCAGGGCCGGGTCCTCGTCGAACTGCCCCCATGCTGCCGTGAGCCGGGCATGCGGCGTCACGGCGGCAGCACGCCAGCCGCGCTGCCGCAGTACGTCCAGCACGCCGTGGAAGTCAGCCGGCTTGTCCACGGCAAGGAGGGCGAAGGCGTTGGTGCCGTACGCGGCCGCGGGTGCCAACGCCGTCGCCTCCTCGGCACTGATCCTTCCCAGCACGGCGATCAACGGTCCGCGCATCCGGTGCGCGCTCAGCTTGTCCATCAGGTGGTCGTCAAAGGCCGGCGGTTCCTGGTCCGCGCCCGGAGCCTTGGTTCCGCTGACAGCCCGGTGCCTCCTGTTCCTGCCCGGGAAGTCCGGGACCCCACCGTCCCGCCGCAGGTGGGATGGCCCGGACAGATGGATCGCGGCCAGGCTTTCGGCAATGGACTGCAGGCCGTAGGTGCCACTGAACTCTTCAGCCGCAGGTTCCGGGGAAGAGGGCGAATGCAGGAAGGCCGGATTACCGCCGGCATCGAGGATGCGGAGGCTGTAATTGCGTTCCGCCAGGTGGGCGCTGACGGACATGGCGGCGACGACCGACCACTCAAAGGTGTCGCTGGTGGCCAGCCCATGGCCGTTTCGACCGGGAAGCCCGGGCATCGTCGTCCCGGTCGCGCCGCCAAACGCACCCGAGCGATGGTCCAGGATGATGGTGGCTTCCGGCGTGGTGACTGATTCCTCCTGGCGGACCATCAGGGCCCCGTGCCTCGCCGTGGCGGCCCAGTGGACCCGGCGCATAGGGTCGCCGTGCCGGTATTCGCGGGTCATGACGTCGTCATCGCTCGGATTGGCGCGGATGCGGGTGGTAGTGACGCCGTCGTTGCCGCGCGCTCCGTCCAGCACCGTGGCAGGCAGCGCGACGGCGGCCGGCGTCACGGTGAGGACATCGCCGTCGTCGATGGCCTGGCGGTGCAGCGATAGACCGAACGGGTCGGTGAACTCCGCCGTGACCGGCCCGATCCGGAACAGGCCGCGGTAGCCCGACGTCAGGTGGTACTCGTAGCGGCTGGTGCCGCCCGCAGCGGAACGGGAAGGAAACCGGAATGCCGGAGCCTGGCCAAATTGCGGGGGCAGCCGCTCCTCCATGGTTACGTGGCCCGTCCCCGGGCCCGTCCTGCCCACCGCAAGATGGACGATGGCCGGGGCGGACGTTTCCACGGTCGAGGGATTGAATTCCCGGTACACCCGGAACTTCGGTTTCACCAGCCGGATCCCGGCCAGGGACACCAGCGGCAGCACCAGCAGCAGCAGTGCCAGGGTCAACAGGTCCCGGCGCCCCATGACCTGCGCAGCGGCCAGGGCGAACGCCCCCGCGGCGAGCATGCCCCAGCCGCGCCTGGTGAACAGGTGCCGGGGAAGCTTGTCCAGGAGCGCCATGGTCCGCCCCTAGCGGTTCCTGCCGCCGGCAGCCGCCGCCGGGCGCGACGCCTGCCCCGGGGGCGCTTGCGGAACGGGCAGCCGGGAGAGGATTTTTTGCAGGACGCTGTGCGGGTTTTCCCCCGCGCCGGCGGCCTTCCGGTCGACGATAATCCGATGCGCCAGCACGGCCTCGGCGACGCCTGCGACGTCGTCCGGCAGGACGAAATCGCGTCCGTCCAGCGCAGCCGTGGCCTTGGCCGCACGCAGCAGCTGCAGCATGGAACGGGGGCTCGCACCCAGCCGGAGCAGGGGGCTTTCCCTGGTGGCGCGGCCCAGCGAGACGGTGTATTCCTTCACGGCCGCCGAAACGTAGACCTGCTGGACGGTGGTAGTCATCGCCGCCACTTCAGACGCCGTCACCACCGGGGTGACAGTGGCCAGCGGTGATACCGCCTGGTGGGTCTCAAGCATTTCGATCTCGGCGTCCTTGTCCGGATAGCCCATGGAGATCCGGGCCATGAAGCGGTCCCGCTGTGCCTCCGGCAGGGGATACGTGCCCTCCATCTCGATGGGGTTCTGGGTGGCCACTACCATGAACGGTTCGTCAAGCTTGTAGGTGTTGCCGTCCACCGTCACCTGGTGCTCCTCCATGCACTCCAGCAGGGCGGACTGCGTCTTGGCGGAGGCGCGGTTGATCTCGTCACCAATGACGATGTTCGCGAAGACGGCGCCGGGCCGGAATTCAAAGAGCCGTGAGGCCTGGTTGTAAATGGACACACCGGTCACGTCCGAGGGCAGCAGGTCCGGGGTGAACTGAATGCGGTTGACGGTGCAGTCGATGGTCCGGGCGAGCGTCTTGGCCAGGAGGGTTTTTCCGACGCCGGGAACATCCTCCACCAGCAGGTGGCCTTGCGCGAGCAGGACAGTCAGCGCCAGCTTGGCGGCATCCGACTTGCCGTCGATCACCGTGTTGACTGTGGTGAGGATGCGTTGGGCCGCGGCGTGGAACGCCTCCGCGTCCATGGCCGCGGGCCGGTGCCCGTTCAGCCTGCTGACGGCATCCGTGACGCCGGCCAGGTTGAGGTTCGGTGCGCTCCCATCGTTGGCAGTGCGTCGGTGGGGTTCCATCGGCAACCTTTCAGCCCGGGTTTCGCCTGGACGGGACAGCAAGCCTGCCTTCGCCCGTCGGTGGGGCGTGCGCGTGTGTTCGTTCCAGACTACTAACACAACTGCCGTGCCTGACAGAGAGTTCCGGCAAATATGCCACCGCTTTGGGCGGCTAGGCTGGTTGGATGTGCAATCCGCTGACTCCCGCCGCCTACCGGGCGCCCGACTCAGGGCCTGCGGATCCGGAAGCTCCGGCCCGCAAGCAATATCCGCCCGCTCCCGAACCCCTGCCCGTACCGGTCATGGACAACCACACCCACCTGGACTTCCCTGATGGAACGGCGCCGGTGGGAATCAAGGCCGCGCTGGACGCGGCAGCAGCGGTAGGGGTCCAGGGGGCGGTCCAGGTGGGCTGCGACCTGGAGTCGTCACGGTTCACGGTGGAAGCCGTGCAGCAGGACCAGCGGCTCCTGGGAGCCGTTGCCCTGCACCCCAACGATGCTCCGCACTACGCCGCCAGGGGCGAACTGGAGGCGGCCCTCGCAGAGATCGAGAGCCTCGCGGCGCATCCCCGGGTCCGGGCGATCGGCGAGACGGGGCTGGACTTCTACCGTACGGAAGGTGAAGGGCTGCGCCACCAGGAGTATTCGTTCCGGCGGCACATCGACATCGCCAAGCGTTTGAACCTCACCCTCCAGATCCATGACCGGGACGCGCACGACGACGTGGTGCGGGTGCTGCGGGAGGAAGGCGCACCGGACAGGGTGGTGTTCCACTGCTTCTCCGGCGACGAGGACCTTGCGAGGACCTGCAACGAACAGGGGTGGTGGATGTCCTTCGCCGGGACCCTGACCTTCAAGAACGCCGCGAATCTTCGCGCCGCGCTCGCCGTTGCTGACCGCGGGCTCATCATGGTGGAAACGGATGCCCCGTTCCTGACCCCGCATCCGCACCGGGGGCGGCCAAATGCCAGCTACATGGTCCCGTATACGGTCCGGGCCATGGCAGAATTGACAGGCTCCGACCTCGCCGGCCTGTGTAACGCCATCAGCGAAAATACCGTGCGGGCTTACGGATCCTGGGCCTGAAAACCTTGCCCGTTCCGTGATCGACGACCATACCTGGTATGCAAAAATGTTGGTCGCTTTATAACGCTACGGTTACAGTGGACAACTATTAGCCGGGGTCGGGGAAGGCCAACGGGTAATTTCGCTCCATTTGAAGCCGCTCCGGGCACGTCAGTTCCCGGCCATGCCGCTGTGTGGAGTGTGGCGGTGCATCGATGCCCGGACGGTCTTTTTGAGGTTGCTCCGGGCATTTTATTGCGCGATTCCCCGTGCCCGGACGGACCTAGAGTTACGGGCAATCGTGATCAAGTTCTTCACATCGGACGGCAAGTTCAGCTATATCAAGGTTGGCGCCCAACTGCTGGTGCTCTGCGGTCTCGTCGCAGGCCTCGTGGCTTTCGTGGGCAATAACAAAACAATCACGCTCAACGTGGACGGCAAGACCTCGTCCGTGCAGTCCTTTGGTGGAACAGTGGCGCAGGTGGTCAAGAGCGCCAACCTGGACCTGAAGCCCAGCGACCGCGTATCGCCTTCGCTGGACGCTTCCGTGCAAAACGGCACCGTCATCAACGTCAATCAGGCCAAAGAGGTCAAGGTCAGCCTTGACGGGGCCGAAAAGACGGTCAACACCACGGCCCGGGATGTGGAAGACCTCGTGACCGAGCTCGGCGTCGCCAGCGCATCGGCCGTCTCGGTGCCCAAGGATGCCACGCTGGCACTGGCCGGTTCCTACGTCTCCATCTCCACACCCAAGACCATCAGCATCGTGGCCGATGGCAAGGTGAACACCGCCACCACCACGGCTGCAACCGTAGGCAAGGTCCTCGAGGATGCCGGCGTTACCCTCGGCGCCAATGACCGGTCCTCCCAGCCGGCCAACGCCGACGTGGTGAACAACATGGTCATCAAGGTCTCCCGGGTGGACACCAGCCAGACCGCTGTTACCAGCGAAGACGTGCCGTTCCAGACCGTTACCGCTGAAAGCGCCGACATGCTCAAGGGTGACAAGCAGGTGACCCAGGCCGGGGCCGCCGGAAAGATTGAGCGCACCTTCAAGCTGGTGCTCGTTGACGGCAGGGAAGCATCGCGCACCCTCGTGTCCGAGAACGTCGCCGTGCAGCCGGTTACCGAAAAGGTCACCGTTGGCACCAAGGCCAAGCCCGCCCTCGAAGCCGCACCCGCGGCAGCAGGTGCCAACACCGGTGCGGCCGCGCCGGCCATGATGAACGAAGCCATGTGGGACAAGATTGCCCAGTGTGAATCCACCGGAAACTGGAGCATCAACAGCGGCAACGGCTACTACGGCGGCCTCCAGTTCGACATCCGCACGTGGATCGGAGCCGGCGGCGGGGCGTATGCCCCGAACGCCAGCCTGGCCACCAAGGCCCAGCAGATCGATATCGCCAACCGCGTGTACGCCCAGCGCGGGCTGTCACCGTGGGGCTGCGGCTGGGCAGCCAGCAGCTGATTCGGCTGACAAGCACGAAGCACACAGCGTGGCCGGGCCCGGATATCCGGGCGCCCGGCCACTGCCGTTAAGCCGACCGGGTGGACCTGCCGAGCGGGATAGGATACCTAGGTGACTGAACCGATCCCCGCCGTGCCCGCACCGTTGTTCGGCGCCTCCGACATCCGACGGCTGGCAGAGGAAATCGGGATCAGGCCCACGAAAACCCTCGGCCAGAACTTCGTGATCGACGGCAATACCATCCGGCGGATCGTTACCGCCGCCGGAGTGGGGCCGGAGGAGACCGTCCTTGAGGTCGGGCCAGGGCTTGGCTCCCTGACCCTGGGGCTGCTCGACGCTGCGGCGGCCGTGGTCGCCGTCGAAATCGATCCGGTCCTTGCAGCGAAGCTTCCGGAAACAGTCAAGGAATGGCGCCCCGCCGCCGCCGGGGCGTTCCACCTGGTCCACGCCGACGCCATGAAGGTCACCGGGTTGCCGGTGGAACCTACCGCCCTGGTGGCCAACCTGCCCTACAACGTGGCGGTTCCGGTGGTGCTGCACCTGCTGCAGCATTTCCCAAGCCTGCGGCACGGACTCGTGATGGTGCAGGACGAGGTGGCGGACCGCCTTGCCGCAGGCCCGGGGTCCAAGACCTACGGGGTACCGTCGGTCAAGGCCGCCTGGTACAGCCAGATGCGCAAAGCCGGCGTGATCGGCATGAACGTTTTTTGGCCGGCCCCCAAAATCCATTCCGGCCTGGTGGCCTTTACCCGCCGCGAGCCGCCGGCCACCACTGCCACCCGCGAACAAGTGTTTGCAGTGGTGGACGCAGCCTTCGCGCAGCGGCGCAAGACGCTTCGGGCCGCGCTCGCCGGCTGGGCAGGCGGTGCTCCGGAAGCGGAACGCTGCCTGGTTGCAGCGGGCGTGGACCCCACTGCCCGCGGCGAGGTCATCGATATCCAGGCCTTCGCCAGGATCGCCGAAGCCAGGGAATCACGGCCGTGAACGCCCCGGCAGGCCGCTTCGCGGCCAGGACCGTCCGGGTCAAAGCACCCGGCAAGGTCAATGTATCCCTGGCGGTAGGCCAGCTCCGGCCGGACGGCTACCACTCGGTCGCCAGTGTCTACCTCGCGGTATCCCTCTATGAGGAAGTTGCGGCCACCAGCACCGCGACTCCCGGGATCACGCTTAGCCTGAGCCCCGAAAGCACCCTGGACCTCGACGCCGTCGACATCCCCCTGGACAGCAACAACCTGGCCTACAAAGCAGCGGCGATCATGGCTGATGTTTCCGAGCACGCCACCGGCGTGCACCTGGAGATCACCAAGCGCGTCCCCGTGGCCGGCGGCATGGGTGGGGGCTCAGCCGACGCCGCCGCCACGCTCCTGGCCTGCGACGCCCTTTGGAACAGCGGGCTGTCCCGGGAAGAATTGGCCCATCTTGCCGCGGAACTGGGCGCGGACGTTCCCTTCTCGCTGCTCGGCGGCACCGCGGTGGGCCTGGGTTTGGGCGACAAACTTTCCCCTGCCCTGGCCAAGGCCCAGACCCACTGGGTGCTGGTGGTGGCCGACTACGGCCTGTCCACCCCGGAGGTGTACCGCACCCTTGACAGGCTGCGGGACGCCGAAGGCCTCACCGCGGACGAGCCCACCGGCGTCGACCCGCACATCCTGGCGGCCATGCGCAGCGGTGACGCCGAATCCCTGAGCCGCGTCCTGGTCAACGACCTGCAGCGCGCCTCCATCTCCCTATCCCCGGCACTGCGCGATACGCTGGGCATCGGTGAATCCCATGGCGCGATCGCCGGAATCGTGTCCGGTTCCGGCCCCACCGTGGCCCTGCTCGCCGACGACCCCGTGGCGGCCGAGGCACTCGCCGAGGATCTTCGGCACCAGGGCCTGGCGGCCCTCCACGTGCACGGCCCCGTCCCCGGGGCGCGCATCATCTCTGATACACACCACTAGACCCCTTAGTTCGGCAGCAGAAAGCAGTTCCTTTTGGCACACCTTCTTGGCGGCGAGAACCTCACAGTCTCCTACGCGACCCGTACCGTCCTGGACGGCCTCACCCTGGGCCTTGAGGAGGGCGACCGGATCGGGATGGTGGGCCGGAACGGCGACGGCAAGTCCACGCTGATGCGGCTGCTGGCCCTGCGCTCCACGCCTGATTCCGGCCGTGTGACCAAGCGCGGCGACGTCAACGTGGGGTATCTGGACCAAAGCGACGTGCTCGACGGCGACCTGACGGTAGGTGCCGCGATCGTGGGGGACCAGGCGGATTACGAATGGGCGCGCAACCCGCAAATACGCGAAATCATGGGCGGCCTGGTGTCCGACGTCGACTGGCATGCCAACGTGCACGCCCTTTCCGGCGGACAGAAGCGGCGGGTGGCCCTGGCCAAGCTGCTGATCGAGGACCACGACGTCATCATGCTCGACGAACCCACCAACCACCTCGACGTCGAAGGCGTTGCCTGGCTTGCCCGACACCTGAAGACGCGCTGGCGGGCCAACCAGGGCGCCTTCCTGGTGGTCACCCACGACCGCTGGTTCCTGGACGAGGTCTGCACCAAAACCTGGGAAGTGCATGACGGCATCGTGGACCCCTTCGAGGGCGGTTACGCCGCGTACGTCCTGGCCCGCGCGGAACGGGACCGGATGGCGTCCGTGGTGGAAGGCAAGCGCCAGCAGCTGGTCAAGAAGGAGTTGGCGTGGCTTCGCCGCGGCGCACCGGCCCGGACGGCCAAACCCAAGTTCCGGATCGAGGCCGCCAACGCCCTCATTGCCGATGTCCCCGCACCGCGCGACTCGATGGCGCTGAACAAAATGGCCACCGCCCGCCAGGGCAAGGACGTGCTGGACCTGGAAAACATCTCCCTGAACTTCCGGGGCGACGACGCCGGCCGGAAGCTCTTCGACAACATCACCCTCCGCCTGGCTCCGGGCGAGCGGCTGGGGCTGGTGGGCGTCAACGGTGCCGGCAAGACCACCCTGCTGAAGCTGCTCAACGGCGAGATCACGCCCGACGCCGGGAAGCTCAAGCGGGGAAAGACCGTGGTCACGGCGGTTCTCACGCAGGAGGTCAAGGAGCTCGACGCCGTAGCGGACCTGCGCGTCATCGAGGTCATTGAGCGGGAGAAACGGTCTTTCAACGTGGGCGGCAAAGAATTCACCGCAGGCCAGTTGGTGGAGCAGCTTGGTTTCACCAACCAGAAGCAGTGGACACCGGTGAAGGACCTGTCCGGCGGTGAGCGGCGCCGGCTGCAGCTGCTGAGGCTGCTGGTGGGGGAGCCCAACGTCCTGATGCTCGACGAGCCAACCAACGACCTTGATACCGACACCCTCGCCGCCGTGGAGGACGTCCTGGACGGCTGGCCCGGCACCCTGGTGGTGGTCAGTCACGACCGCTACCTCCTCGAACGCGTCACCGACCACCAGATGGCCCTGCTGGGCGACGGCAAGCTCCGCGGCCTGCCCGGCGGCGTGGACCAGTACCTTGAGTTGCGCGAAGCAGCCCTGGCCGGTTCGACCGTCACCGGCGGCGGAAACCCCGTGACAAGTGCCGGCCAGGCGCCCGCCACAGACGGAACATCCGGGCCGTCCGAGGCCGAGAAGCGGGACGCCCGCAAGGCCCTCAACAGGATCGAACGGCAGCTCAAGAAGCTTGACCAGCAGGAGAAAAAACTCCACGACGACATGGTCAAAAGCACGGAGAAGTCCGATTTCGACGCACTCGCCGAACAAAACCGGCAACTCAAGGACCTGGCCGACGAGAAGGACACCCTGGAACTGGAGTGGCTGGAGTCCTCAGAACTCCTCGGCGACTGACAAAGGCGACGCGGGCACGAGCGGTGCAGGAGGCCTTCGTGTAGTCGCGCATCGCGGCGAATCGGGCGCCGGAGGTCGCCCAGCGACCGCAGGTGCCCCTATGCGTTGTGTCTAAGCGACGGCGAAGGGCTCCTGTGCCGCGGCCGGAACCACGGCCAGGCGCTCAGGATTCAGACTGCAGCTCCGGGTCCTTCTTGAGGCCAGTCAGGCCGTTCCAGGCGAGGTTGACCAGGTGCGCGGCCACCGTCTGTTTGTCCGGCTGGCGGCTGTCCTGCCACCATTGGCCGGTCATGGCTACCATGCCGACGAGCATCTGCGCGTACATGGCGCCGTCCTCACCGCTGAAGCCGCGGCGCGAGAATTCGTCGGAGAGGATGTGTTCCACCCGTGCGGTGACGTGGGAGAGCAGGGTAGAGAAGGCGCCCTCGGGCTGGGACGGGGGAGCGTCCCGCATGAGGATCCGGAAGCCCTCGGTGCGTTCCTCAATGTAGGTGAGCAGGGCCAGGGCGGCGCGTTCGACGAGGACACGGGGTTTGGCTTCCTCGGTGAGGGCGTTATTAATGGCGTCCAGCAGGATGTGGAACTCGCACTCCACCACCTGCGTGTACAACCCCTCCTTGGACCCGAAGTGCTCGTAGATGACCGGCTTGGACACTCCCGCGCTGGCAGCGATCTCCTCAATCGTGGTCCCGTCGAGCCCACGGGCGGCGAAAAGGCCGCGGCCGACGTCGATCAGCTGGCTTCGCCGCTGCAGGCCGGTCATCCGCATCCGCGGCGGGTTGTTGCTCACGTTCCCATCATGCCCCACCGTCCGCGGGGCCGATTCCCCAGCGGCCGCGGGGCCGATTCCGCCCGGCCGGCTGGGCAGAATCGGCCGGTGTCGCGCGGTGCCCTGAACCCATGGCAAAATAGGGACTTGTGCCCGGGCCTTGAGTCCTCCGGCACGGTCCGCTCTGGTGTAATGGCAGCACCCCGGCCTTTGGAGCCGTGGAGTATAGGTTCGAGTCCTATGGGCGGAACTGCTGTGCGAGGAGCGTTCAGTAGGATGGCACCCGGTGCCGGGCGGACAGGCCCGCCGGACACCGCAAAGCGCCAGCACAACGTAGCAAGGAGAGCCCGTACGTGATCCCTGAGAATGCCGGCCCGGCCGCAGTCATCGTTCTGGCAGCAGGCGCCGGCACCCGGATGAAATCGCGTACACCCAAGATCCTCCACGAGATTGGCGGCCTTTCCATGGTGGGCCACGCCCTCCGTGCCGCCCGCAGCATCAACCCGCAGCGGCTTGCCATCGTGGTGCGCCACGAACGTGACTTGGTGGCCGGGCATGTATCGGCGCTGGATCCCGACGCCGTCATTGTGGACCAGGACGACGTGCCGGGCACCGGCCGCGCCGTGGAAGCCGCCCTTGAGGCGCTTCACGCGGAACAGGGCCTGACCGGCACAGTTGTGGTCACCTACGGCGACGTGCCGCTGCTGTCCGGGGAACTCCTGGACGAGCTCGTGGCCGCCCACGAGCGTGACGGCAACGCGGTCACCGTCCTCACTGCCGTCCTGGACGACGCCACCGGCTACGGCCGCATCCTTCGGGGCGAGGATGGCTCCGTCACGGGCATCCGCGAGCACAAGGATTCTTCCGAGGCCGAGCGGCTGATCCGTGAGGTCAACTCCGGGATCTACGCCTTCGACGCGGAAGTTCTCCGCGAGGCCCTGGGCAAGGTCACCACAGACAACGCCCAAGGCGAGAAATACCTCACCGACGTCCTGTCCCTGGCACGCGCTGCCGGTGGCCGGGTTGCCGCCGTCGTCACCGCCGACCGCTGGCAGGTGGAAGGCGCGAACGACCGCGTCCAGCTCGCCGCCCTGGGCGCCGAACTGAACCGCCGCACCGTCGAAGCCTGGATGCGCGCAGGCGTGACGGTAGTGGACCCGGCCACAACGTGGATCGACGCGTCCGTCACGCTCGACGAGGACGTACGGCTCCTGCCCAACACCCAGCTGCACGGCGCTACCGCCGTGGCGAGGGACGCCGTCGTCGGACCGGATACCACCCTGACCGATGTCACGGTCGGCGAGGGCGCAACGGTGATCCGCACCCATGGTTCCGGATCGGTCATCGGCGCACACGCCGCCGTCGGCCCCTTCACCTACCTGCGGCCGGGCACCGTCCTGGGCGAACAGGGCAAGATCGGCGCCTTCTACGAAACCAAGAACGTCACCATCGGCCGGGGGTCAAAGCTGTCCCACCTGGGCTACGCGGGCGACGCCGAAATCGGCGAAGACACCAACATCGGCTGTGGAAACATCACGGCAAACTACGACGGCGAGAAGAAGCACCGCACGGTCATCGGCTCGGGCGTGCGTACTGGCTCCAACACCGTCTTTGTTGCCCCGGTCACCGTGGGGGACGGCGCCTACAGCGGCGCCGGCGCGGTGATCCGCAAGGACGTACCGGCCGGCGCCCTCGCTTTGAGCGTCGCCGCCCAGCGCAACGCCGAGGGTTGGGTCCCCGCGAACCGTCCGGGAACCCGCTCCGCCGAACTGGCCCAGGCGGCCACCAAGAACTCCTCCAGTACCCCGGCATCTACAGAAGAGGGCAAGTAACAATGAGCGAAATTACGGCGCGCGGCGAAAAAAAGCTGGTGCTCGCCTCCGGGCGGGCCCATCCGGAGCTGGCGCGGGAAATCGCCAAGGAACTCGGCACCGACCTTCTTCCGGTTGATGCCTATGACTTTGCGAACGGCGAAATCTACGTCCGCGCGGGTGAAAGCGTCCGTGGCACCGACGCCTTCGTGATCCAGGCCCACCCTGCACCGCTGAACAACCACCTGATGGAACAGTTGATCATGATCGATTCGCTGAAGCGGGCCTCGGCCAAGCGGATCACGGTTGTCTCACCGTTCTACCCCTACGCCCGGCAGGACAAGAAGGGCCGCGGCCGCGAACCCATCTCCGCCCGCCTGGTGGCAGACCTCTACAAGACTGCCGGCGCGGACCGCATCATGAGCGTGGACCTGCACACCTCCCAGATCCAGGGCTTCTTCGACGGACCCGTGGACCACCTGATGGCAATCCCGCTGCTCGCCGACTACATCCGCACCCGCGTCGCGGCCGACAACATCACCGTTGTCTCCCCGGATACCGGCCGCGTCCGGGTGGCAGAACAGTGGGCCGAACGCCTGGGCGGGGCGCCCCTCGCTTTCGTGCACAAGAGCCGGGACCTCACCGTCCCCAACCAGGCTGTCTCCAAGACGGTCGTGGGCCAGATCGAGGGACGTACCTGCGTCCTGATCGACGACATGATCGACACCGGCGGAACGATCTCCGGCGCCGTCAACGTGCTGAAGAACGCCGGCGCCAAGGATGTCATCATTGCGGCCACTCACGCCGTCTTCTCGGAGCCCGCCGCCCGCCGCCTGTCCGAGTCCGGTGCGCGCGAAGTAGTGGTTACGAACACCCTGCCGCTCACCGCTTCCCAGCGGTTCCCGCAGCTGACCGTGCTGTCCATCGCGCCGCTGATCGCCCGCGCCGTCCGTGAAGTGTTCGACGACGGTTCGGTCACCAGCCTCTTCGACGGCAAGGCGTAGTCCCTGGCGGTTGAGCTTGCCGAAACCCAGGCTTGGGCAAGCTCAACCGCCGTTTTCAGGAATCAGGCCCCGCGCTGGTAGGCTTGACCCCGATACCTTGGCGAGGGAGAGCAATGTCTCCGTTATCGACTGGGTCTGCTTGTCCCTTGCTGAGAGGGACTGCCTTCTTGAAGGGCCGCTCACCGGCCGCCCGGCGTTGAAGGTCACACCAGACCTCCGCCCTTGCTGAACACCGTTTCGTCTTCAAGGAGATTTCCATGTCTGAGCAGAAGCTCGCAGCAGAACTGCGCACCGAATTCGGCAAGGGCTACGCCCGCCGCGCACGGATGGCCAACCTGATCCCTGCCGTCATCTACGGCCACGGCGCAGAGCCCATCCACGTCACCCTTCCGGCCAAGGCCACCACCCTGGCCGTCCGCACCGCCAACGCCCTGTTGTCCCTGGACATCAACGGTGAAGGCCACCTGGCCCTGGTGAAGGACATCCAGCGCGACCCCGTAAAGCAGATCATCGAGCACATCGACCTCCTGACCGTCCGCAAGGGCGAGAAGGTCACCGTTGACGTTCCCGTGCACGTTGAGGGCGAGACCGCTCCGGGCACCGTCCACAACCTGGAACTGACGGTTGTGTCCCTCGAAGCCGAGGCCACCCACCTGCCCGAGTCCGTCGTCGTCAGCATCGAAGGCCGCGCCGCCGGCGAACACATCCACGGCTCCGACCTGGTCCTGCCCAAGGGCACCGTGCTGCTGACCGACGCCGAGGCGCTTGTCGTGAACATCTCCGAGGCCGTCGAAAACGCAGTGGAAGAGGAAACCGAAGCTGCGGCCGAGGAAGCTCCCGCGGCAGCCGAAGAAGCAGCCGCAGAGTAAGTACTGCGCACTTCCTGACAGTGGCCGGACCCCGCACGGGGCCGGCCACTGTCGTGTCCGCACAGCGCCGTTCCCGCCCCAACCGCCCCCATAGGATTGATCCATGACTGATACCTGGCTGATCGTCGGCCTCGGCAACCCCGGGGCGCAGTACCAAGGCAACAGGCACAACATTGGCCAGATGGTCCTTGACGAGCTCGCCTCCCGGATCGGCGCAGGCTTCAAGACCCACAAGGCCCGGGCCCAGGTCCTTGAGGGGCGGCTGGGAATCGGCGGCCCCCGGGTAATCCTGGCCAAGCCGATGAGCTACATGAACGTCACCGGCGGCCCGGTCTCTGCCCTGGCCAACTTCTACGGCATCGCCCCGGACCACGTGGTGGCCGTCCACGATGAGATCGACATTCCCTTCAACACGGTTAAGCTCAAGCTTGGCGGCGGCGAAGGCGGCCACAACGGCCTGCGCGATATTTCCAAAGCCCTCGCCACCAAGGACTACCTCCGGGTCCGGGTCGGAGTGGGCCGCCCGCCCGGCCGGATGGACACGGCAGACTACGTCCTGCGCGATTTCGGCACCGCAGAACGGAAGGAATTGCCCTTCCTGCTCGATGACGCGGCGGATGCCGTCGAGTCCTTGCTCCGGGAAGGACTCACCGCCACACAGCAGAAGTTCCACCCCGCCAAGTCCGGATCACGCCAAGCCGAATCGTAAAAGTTCCTTTGTGCCCTGTTTCGTTGTCAGTGGCAAGGGGTACTCTTCTTCCTATGCGGGGGAGCAATGGGGCTACATCCCGCTACTGCAGGATGTAGGGGACAAGTTCATGTCAATCGAGCCACTCAGCTGGGGACGTGGGTCAACACCTCAGGGTGATGGGCTGGCCACAGGATCCTCTGCCGTGCCGGAGGGCCAGCAGTGGTCCGTGCCGGCACGAAGTGCCAACCTTGACGCCGTCCGCACAGCGCTGACCAGCGAACACTCCTTTGGAGCGGTCATCACGGGCGCCCGCGGAGTGGGGAAATCCTCCCTGGCCAGGGCAGCGGTGGCAGACCTGGGTCCGGACGTCTGGTCGCTCCAGCTCCGAAGCGCACCCTCCGGCTCCAACACCCCGTATGGTTGCCTTTCCTTCCTGCTTGCCCGGTTGCCGCAGGCCTACATGGGTTCACCTACCGCCATCCTGCGCGGGATCACCTCCCTGATCCGAAGCGACGCCGCGGGCAGGCCCTGCATCATCACGCTGGACACCTCCGGCACCATTGACGACATGAGCGCCGGCGTGCTGTTGAACGTCTTGTTGACGGGCACGGCCCGGATCATCGCCGTCGCTCCCAAAGCCAGCGACCTCCCGGCGGATTTCCACTGGCTCCTCACGGACCGCATGCTCACCGAAGTCCGGCTCAGCAACCTGAACGAACTGCAGACCCGGCAGGTCCTGCTGTCCCTCCTGGGGCACCGCGTCTCATCGTCTTTGGTCACCACCTACCACCAGATGGTGGGCGGCAACCCCCTGCTGCTCAAAGCCCTGGTCACCGAGCAACAGCTCGCCGGAAACCTGGTGCTGTCCGAGTCCGTCTGGACGCTCCGGGACAAAGTGGTGCTCGACGGCGCCGCGAGCCTGGATGACATCGTCAGGTCCCGCTGGACACGGGAAACACCGGAAACCCGCGAGGTCATCGAAATGTTGTCCTGCGCCCGCCGGGTGGAACTGTCCAGGCTGACCGCCATCTATGGCGCCGACGTCGTAGCGGACATGGAGGATGCAGGACTGTTGGAGATCGACGACTCCGAGCACCGCTGGGTATCGCTGCGGGAAAAGTACATTGGCGATGTCGTCAGGACCTGGCTGAGCATTTCCCGGCGGCGGGAGCTCCGCAGCGTGCTGCTGGGCGGCACAGAGCCTGACCCCGCCGCCATGACCGTCGAAGAACTAATGTCCTTTGCCGCCTGGACCCATGAATGCGAGGCGGAACTCAGCCCGGCGCTGGCGCTTGCGGCCGCCCAGGCCGCGGTTCAACTCTTCGACCCCCGGTTTGCGTTGACCTATGCGGAGATGCTGCAACGGACGGACGCCCAGTGGGCCTCCGCCCAGCGGCAAAAGGCTGCCGCGTACCTGCAGCTGGACATGGGGGTCCAGGCCCTTTCAGCCCTTGAGGACATCACCCACCCGGAACTGGAGGCCCTCGACCTCGAAGAGTACGCCCAGGTGGTGGCCGCCAAGGCAAGGGTCATGCTCTGCATTCCGGAGCAGGCCGGCAAGGTGGAAGAGCTCTTCGCCTCGGCCCGCGAACGCCTGGACAAAGTGGGGGACCACTACGCCTGGCCTGCGGCCGCCGCGGTGGCCGCCAACCGCATCTCGCTGAGCGAATTCGAGTACCAGGCGCACGTGGGCAGGTATACCGCCATGATTCCCGCACTTGAGCGCGCTGCTGATCCAGCCGCCAATCCGGACATCGGCTACCGGCTCCAGTGCGCGATCATCCTGATGAGCTCCCTGGCCATGACAGGCCGGGAGATGGACGCCCTGGGACTCCTGCGCCAGATCGGCGGCCAACTCAGCGATGCCTCGCATATTGTGGGCCTCCGTGAGCGGTATACCAGGGAGGCTTACTTCGTGCTGCTGATGGCCGGCCAGTGGGGGCGCTGCATCGACCTCATGGCCCCTTTCAGTGCCGGCCAACCCTTCCGGCTCCCTTATCGCAGCGCGGCCACAGAGATCGCGGCCGGGATCGCCTTCGCATTTTCCGGCCGTGGCGAAGCCGCCTTGGAACCCCTGATTTCGGCCGCCGCGCAGCTGGAGTTGCAACCGGTCCAGGGTGCGTTGCGCACCGCCTACGCGGCCACGGCATTGGCCTACGCCCAGACCGGCAATGCCGCGCTGTCACGCAAATACCTGACGAAACTCCAGAGGATGCCCGGCAGGTCAGGATTTGCCGTGGAGAGCATCATCGAGTTCTGTGCACTGGTTGCCGGACGCTGGCTTGGCGACTCCGAAGCAGTCACAAGCCTCAAGCAGGCAACCCGTGCGAACGTTGAAGCGGGCCGGTACACCGTTGCCGGGATCTACCTGCTGGCGGCAACGGTCAATGGCAGCGATGCCGACTTCCGCCTCCTGGAGGAGATCGCCGGCCACCGGCAAGGTCCGCTGGCCGAGGTTTCCCGGCTGATAGCCGTGGGCAGCCGGACAAAGGATGCCAAAGCGCTTCTCGCCGGCGGCGAACTCGCGGCCACGCTCGAACTCGACGCCGTTGAAGCGCGGTGCATGGCCCTGGCCGTGGACTTCGCCCGCCAGATCGGGGACGCCCTTTCGGCAAGGACCGCGCAGGCAAGGCTGGACATCCTCGCCGCCACGGTGGCGAATCTGCCCATCGTGCCCAGCAGCGGGAGCCCGCTGCTGACCAGCCGTGAACGGCAGATTGCGCGGATGGCCGGCCGGGGCGCCTCAAACCGTGACATCGCCCTGGAAATGGGTGTATCAGTCCGCACCGTCGAAGGCCACCTGTACCAGGTGTTCACCAAGCTGGGCGTAACTTCAAGGGGTGATCTGACTGGACTCGTCTAATGGCCACAAACCCACATCTGCCCATCGGCTCCTGACCGGCCGGCGGGAGCCCGTGGACCGGATCTGCAACCTGATCGGGAACGGCACCCACCATGCCGTCTTCATCATGGCCGGCCCGGGGATCGGAAAGTCGGCGGTGACCGATGCCGTCACCGAGCGGCTCGCCGGGCACCTGAACGTGGTGCGGGTCCACGCGAGTTCGGCCCTTGCCGGGGTGCCGTTCGGGGTCCTGACCCCCTATACCGGGGAACTCACGGCTGAGGAGTCGGTCTCGCCGGTCGCCGTGCTGCGGTCCATGTGGTCGTACTTCGAAAAAATCAAGACCGGCAACGGCCTGGCAGTCCTGCTCGCGGTGGATGACGCACATCACCTGGACGAGGCTTCCGCGGGCGTCCTGGCTGAGCTGATTTCGGCGGGCTGGGCAACTGTGGTGGCGGCGGCCCGCCCCCGGCCGGGCCTCCCGCAGCCGCTCGAGCAGCTCTGGTACGACGGCCTTGCCGAGCGCGTGGACCTAAGGCCCCTGAACCGGGAACAGATAGAGGAAGTCCTGGCCCACGTCCTGGACGGGACCGTTCCCGCCGCGACGGTGGACGCCATATGGAGCGCATCGGGCGGAAATCCGCGAATCCTTGACGCCTTGCTGCATGACTCCGCAGAGACCGGCGTCCTGGCCAAACGCAACGGAATCTGGATGCTGCTCGGCGAACTCCCCGCCGACGGGCCCCGGCTGGCGGCCGTTGTTGCCAAGGACCATCTGCGCCGGGGGCCCGAGGAACAGGAAGCCCTGAAGCTCATTGCCCTGGCCGGCCCGGTGGGTCGCAAGGTCATCGAAGACATCAGCGGGGCCGCGGTGGTCAGGTCCCTGCTGGACCAGCAGATGATCGTAGAGACCCCCGGGGTGCCATCGGAGCTGTTCATCTGGAACGCGCTTTTCGCCGGCGCCATCAGGAACACGGTTTCGGTCTCCCGGAGCCTCCAGTTGTTGGAGAAGGTCAAGGCACACCAGGATCCCGGCCAGCTCCAGGGGGAAGGCCGGCTCCGGTCGGTGGAGTGGGCGCTGGAGTGTGGCCTCCGCGTCAGCGACGACGAGATGCTGGCCGCCGCCAAAGTGGCGTTGCTCCGGTACCGCAATCACAGTGCGCGGTCCATAGCGGCCAGGATCCGCAACCCCGCCATGGTTCCCCTGGCCCAGGCCATCCAGGCCCGGGCTTTGTACAACGAGGGCTCCTACCAGGAGGCCGCCACCCTCCTGGACGGCTGCTGGCTCCGGCTGGCCGAAGATCCCCAGGGGCCGGCAGCCCTGGTACTCCTGGTGTCGGCACACCAGGCCAACGGCCGGCTGTTGGCTGATGTGGCGGAGGACGTGGAACGGGCCTGCCCGCAATCGGACCCGGATGGCAGCTGGCAGGCAGAGCTGGTGCAGGTGCTGCAGCTCGGTGCCGAGGTCAACTTCCAGGTCCTCGGCGACGAAGTTGACCGGATCCGTAAACGCGGCGCAGCGGGCTCCGGGGGAGAGCCGCTGCGTGCCTTGGCGGAGGCGCTCCTGGCCCATGCCCTGGCCGCTGCCGGGCGTCCCGTCCAGGGATTGGATGCTGCCCTGTTGGCGGCCTCGGAGCTTCCTCCGCTGGAAGGCAGCCTGTTCTTCTTCCCCGAGTTCGTGCTGGGGCGGCTGGTGTCCGGCTACCTGGCCATGGGCGAGTGGGAATCGGCCGAGCGGGAGCTCAACAGCTACGCGGCAGGCCACGGCGCCGGCGCGGCCACCTTTGACGGAAGCCTCAATGTGCTCCGCGGCTACTCCCTGCTTCGGCAGGGGCGGATGGAACGGGCGTACCAGATCCTGCTGCCCGCCGTGGAAGCACTGAGGCTCAATGATCCGTTGCAGTTGTACCGCTTTGGGACGGCGCTGGGCTATTACGTGGCGGCCCGGCTTGGCGATGTCGAACAGGCGAAACGGCTGGAACAGGATCACAGGGATGCCATTGCCGGCGGCCCCGCACACGACCTTCTGGCCGAGGCGTACGTGGCGGCGGCGGCGGAATACATGGCCCGCGACGGCAAGGGGCTGGCTGCGCTGCAGACGCTGATGACCACGACGGAGGCAGCCGCCAGGGCCGGAAACCTCCTCGAAGTCCTGGCCATGTGCTGGGACCTGGGGGACCCCTCCGTGATCCCCATGGTCCAGACTGTTGCCCGCGGCGTGGAAGGCCGCTGGGCGGAGGCTCTGCTGACCCTGGCTACGGCGTGGGAAAACGCCGACGGCGACGCCCTGATGGCAACGGCTGCCTCGCTGGAGGAAGCAGCCTTTGTCAACCTGGCCCGGGAGGCATACGCCCGTGCCAGTACGGTGCTTGAGCAGGCTGGCGAACGCCGCCGGTCCCGGCAGGCGGTGGCCCAGCGTGAAAAGTGCGATCACGAACTCGGTGAACGCTTCCGCGAGGGACGTTTCATCGCCGCCGCACCCGCGGTCCACCTCACCCGCCGCGAACAGGACATCGTTGAATTGGCAGTCCAGGGCCTGACCGACCGGGAGATCGCCCAGCGCTTGATGGTGTCGGTGCGCACGGTGGAAGGCCACCTCTACCGCACCTACGTCAAGCTCGGCGTACGCAGCCGCGATGAGCTGGAGACGGCCCTGCCCAAATAGCCGCGGCTGCGCTGTGCCGTGTGCCGTGGGTGCCACGCGCCGCGGAACCAGGCCACGGGCTCAGTGTGCGCGCCCCTGAATGCACACAGTGCCGCGGCCCGGTAGTGGACCCCCACAGATTCGAGTACACCCTACTCGTGCACGGGAGGGCACTACCGGATTTACTTAAGGAGGCAAAGCAAAGCGGCAGGCTGGAAGCCGCGGAGCAGCCGATCAGGACATTGAGGCCCCTCAACTTTCCGGTCCCCCAACGGACCGGGCACAGACGGGGCCGGCGACGTCAGAGTCTTCTGAGACCGAGACTCTCCCCCCAGCCGTCGCCGGCCCTCTGCTCCCTCGGCTGAAGCCCGGGGCAGCGGTGGCGGCTGCCCCTCCGGGCGGCCGCCACAGCCGTGTTGTGGGACAATTGGGTGTCAGACATTGGCAGCCCAAGGAGTTTGTTTTGGCCGTAGTATCAACGCCAGCCACACTGGAACGCGCCCTGCCGGTCATGGACAACGCGGAAGTGCTGCGCATCCGCAATGACTTTCCGGTGCTGAACCAGCTGGTCAACGGGCAGCCGCTGGTGTACCTGGACTCCGGCGCCACTTCGCAAAACCCGGTGAGCGTCATCGAGGCCGAGCAGGAGTTCTACGAGCAACGCAACGCTGCCGTGCATCGCGGGGCGCACCATCTTGCGGTGGAGGCCACCGAAGCCTTCGAAGATGCCCGGCAAACCATCGCCGACTTCATCGGTGCCGGCTATGAAGAGACCATCTGGACCTCGAACGCAACCGAGGGGCTCAACCTCATCTCCTACGCGCTGTCCAACGCCGGCCTCTGGGCCGCCCGGGGCCGCGGCGACCAGGGCCTGCGGGAACTGGCGCTCGTGCCCGGGGACGAGATCGTGGTGACCGAGATGGAACACCATGCCAACCTGATTCCATGGCAGGAGCTTGCCTTCCGTACCGGTGCGACGCTCCGTTACATTCCCATCGATGACCACGGCAGCCTGCGCATGGACGCAGCCGCAACGGTCATCGGGCCGCGGACCAAAGTCCTGGCCTTCACGCATGCCTCCAACGTCCTGGGCATCATCAACCCGGTGCAGGAACTGACGGGCCTGGGACGTGCCGCGGGCGCCCTCGTGGTCCTGGACGCCTGCCAGTCCGCCCCGCACCTGCCCTTGAACGTCAAGGAACTCGACGTGGACTTCGCGGTGCTCTCCGGCCACAAGATGCTCGCTCCCACGGGCATCGGCGTGCTGTACGGCCGGCAGGAACTCCTGGACATCCTGCCGCCGTTCCTGACCGGCGGCTCGATGATCACCACCGTCACCATGGAACGGGCCGAATACCTTCCCGCACCCCAACGCTTCGAGGCAGGTACCCAGCGCATCTCCCAGGCCGTGGCTTTGGCTGCAGCAGCCAACTACCTCACGGAAACCGGGCTGGACCGGATCCACACGTGGGAATCCGAACTCGGCCAGCGCATGGTTGTGGGCCTGGAATCCATTCCCGGCGTCAGGGTCCTGGGCCCGGCTGCAGGAAAGGAACGGATTGGCCTTGCCGCGTTCGACGTCGAAGGCGTCCACGCCCACGACGTCGGGCAGTTCCTGGACTCGCGCGGGATCGCCGTCCGCGTCGGGCACCACTGCGCCCAGCCGCTGCACCGGCGGCTTGGGCTGACGGCCACCACCCGCGCCAGCGCCTACCTGTACAACACCACCGACGACGTGGACTGCTTCCTTGAAGCCGTGGCCGGCGTCCGGGCCTACTTCCGCGCCTAGCGGAAAACACGAAGGGTGACACCATGAGCCTCGACCAGCTGTACCAGCAGATCATCCTGGACCATTCCAAGGCACGCCACGGCAGCGGCCTGGCAGCCACCCACGCCCCGGACGGCGCAGTAACGGGCCAATCGCACCAGCTCAACCCGGTATGTGGAGACGAAGTCACGCTCCGGCTGGCGGTGCAGGACGGCAAGGTTGCCCAGGTGGCCTGGGACGGAGCCGGCTGCTCCATTTCCATGGCCTCGGCGTCGGTCCTCTCAGAGCTCGCCCTCGGAATGACAGTTGCCGAACTCCACCAGGTGATCGACAGCTTCCGGGAGGTGCTCCGTTCACGGGGCAAGGTCCAGGCGGACCCCGAACTGCTGGGAGACGCCGCCGCCTTCGAGGGGGTGGCCCGCTACGCGGCCCGGGTCAAGTGCGCCATGATTTCCTGGGTGGCCGCGGAGGATGCCCTCAACCAGGCGGCATAATCCGGGGAACAGGCCAAACGGAAAACAGCCCGGATCTTGCCTCCAACAGGAGGAAGATCCGGGCTGTTTTCGTGCGAGGAAACGGCCGGCTCAGCCCAGCAGCCCGAGGACGCCGATGACTGCGGTGGCGAGCCCGAGCACCATGGAGATGCTGACCAGCACCACATGCACGGTGAGGAACCTGGTGGCCTTGCCTGCACGGTCCCTGGCCCGGGGGTCGTTCATGACCCGGCGCAGGAACTGCGGCCAGACCACCAGCGACCAAACGCCGGCGACAATCAGGACCAGCGCAGCGAAAACGGGAAGCACCATGTGTTTAGTGGCTTTCCAGCCAGGCCTGCGCCTGCGTGGCCTGCAGGTTCAACGCCTTGGCCACCATGGGCTCGGCGGCGTCGGCAATCTTGCCGCCCAGGAACGGCACGGAGGACTTCACCGCGCCCTCAAGCTCCACCCGGGTCCCGCCGGCGTCGGCCACCAGCCGCTGCACGGCCGAGACATCCACCGGGGCGCCGGCGATCTTCAGCGAGATGGTGCTCTGGCGGGATCCGTCGGCGGCGGGGGCATCCCAGTTTTCCACCTGCGTCACCTTGAGGTGCTCACCCACGAACTTGCGGGCGATTTCGGGCAGCCGGGTGGTGGGGAGGGTCCGCACCGACGTGGCGCTGAACGCGCCGGCGGTGTCGCCGTCGATGTTGAAGGACTCCAGTTCGCCGCCCACCAGCTGGCTGACGTGGCGCTGGAAATCCTCGTTCACCAGCACAGCGGCAACGCTGTCAACGGAGTGCGGAAGGGTGGTGGTTGCGCTCAGCGCCATGGGTCCTCCTGGGACGTCGGGAAAGGATTTACGCCTCCAACATCCTACGGGGTCACCTGTGCGCGCTCCGCATCGGCCAGTTTTTGGGCGGCTGCGGTAATGTTCCGGGCCATGGCCGGGAAGATCAGGCTGTGGAAGGGGAGCACGCCCAGCCAGTAGAGTCGGCCGCTCAGGCCTTTGGGGAAGAAAATGGCCCGCTGCCGGTAGCGGCTGCCCCCGCCGTCAGGCTCCACGGAGAGCTCCAGCCAGGCACGGCCGGGCGCCCGCATCTCGGCGCGCAGCCGGAGCAGCCGGCCGCGGTCGATCCGTTCCACCCGCCACCAGTCCACCACTTCGCCGGCGGCCAGGGTATGCGGGTGCCGGCGGCCACGCAGCAGGCCTGCGCCGCCGGTCAGCTTGTCCAGCCAGCCCCGCACCTGCCACGCCAGGGGGAGCGAGTACCAGCCGTTGCGCCCCCCGATGCCCTCGATAATGGTCCATACGTGCGCAGGGTCCACGTCTCCGTGGAACGTCCGCTCATCGATGTACACCTTGTGCCCGGCCCATTCCGGGTCGCTGGGCAACGGGTCGGAATCCGCGCCCGCATTCGCCCAGGTGGTCTCCACCTGGCCGTCCCGTTCCTTGCCCAGCGCCAGGGCCACCGCGGTGCGGTATGGGGTGAGGCCGCCGTCGGGCTGTGGAATGAACTGGTCGATGTCGTGCTCGTTGGATACCGCGTCATGCTGCAGCGACTGGACCAGGGGGACCGCCATGGACCACGGAATGGGTGTGGTGAGGGCCACCCACATGCCCGCCAGTTTGGGCGCCGGCACGGGCAGCGCCAACACCACCCGGTAGGGCAGGCCGGCTTCGGCAGCGTATTCCTGCATCATCCTGGCGTAGGTCAGGACCTGCCGGCACCCGATGTCGAAGGTGCGGTTGATGGGGCCCGCCAGGGATGCCGCAGCCACCAGGTAATAGAGCACGTCGCGGACGGCGATGGCTTCGATCCGGTTGCGCACCCAGCTTGGTGCCGGCATGAGGGGCAGGGTCTCGGACAGGTGGCGGATCATCTCGAAGGAGGCGGAGCCGGAACCGATCACCACACCCGCCTGGTACACGATCGAATCCACCGGGCTGTCCAGGAAGACCTTGCCCACGGCCTCGCGCGAGCGCATGTGGGTGGAGAGCTCCACGCCCTTCGGGTGCAGCCCGCCCAGGTAGACGATCCGGCTGACGCCGGCCGTCGCGGCAGCATCCGCCGCCGTCGCGGCCATCGCTCTTTCCTTCGCCTCGAACCCGGCGCCGGCGGCCATGGAGTGCACCAGGTAATAAAAGACGTCGACGCCGGCAAGGGCTTCGCGGAGTGCGTCGCCGTCGTCAAGGCTGCTTTCCACCACGTCCACTTTGGTGCGCCAGGGGACGCCGGAGATCTTGTCGGGGGAGCGGACCAGGACCTTTACCGCGTGGCCTGCTTCAAGGAGCCTTGGCACCAGCCGGCCGCCGATGTAGCCGGTGGCCCCGGTGACAAGGACGGTCTTTGGTGTTGGTCGGGCAGTCGTTTTCGCTCATGCTGGCTCCTGTTCGTCCCTTGCGGTTCGGAGCGGCGGCCTGTCCGGACGGCTGCTCCGACGCCGAATGCGATGGCACTGCCAGCCTAGGCCTGCAGCCTCCGCGCTGCCATGTCGGTCCCGCGGGGTAGGCTGGAAGTCCCCGGGATTCGCAGCGAATTTCGGGTTTTCGCGTTGCCTGCGATTTTTTGATGAACACCACAGGAGCTTCTGCCATGAGTCTTCCCGGCCAGTCCGCCGCCGGCACGTCCAGCGCCGGCAAAACCCGTTACGGCACGTCCGGCGCGGTTCCCACGCTGGATGGCCTGCGCCGGGCTTTGGAACCGGACCAGACATTCGGCCGTGTCCGGGCCGAGGCCGCCAGGGGCTTCGAGGGCCGCGGCCAGGACTACCAGATCAGCGCGCCCGCCGGCCTGCGCCCCGTACTGCTCGCGGAGATGGCAGACGGCCTGGCAGCGTCCGCGGTCGGTGGCGAACCGGGGGTTGTGCTGGCCGTGACCGCCACCGGCAGGGAAGCCGAAGACCTCTCCGCGGCACTGCGGGCCTACCTGCCGGCGGATACCGTGGCCGAGTTCCCCAGCTGGGAAACCCTTCCGCACGAGCGGCTTTCGCCGCGTTCGGACACCGTGGGCAGGCGGCTGTCCGTCCTGCGCCGCCTGGCCCACCCGGAAAGTTCGACGACGGCGCGGCTGCGCGTCGTCGTCGCGCCCGTTCGCGCCGTGGTCCAGCCGGTGGTGGCCGGCCTGGGTGACCTGGTTCCGGTCACATTGAGAGTGGGCCAGGAGGTGCCGTTTTCCGACGTGGTGAAGAGCCTCGCGGATGCTGCCTACGCCCGGGTGGACATGGTCACGCACCGCGGCGAATTCGCCGTCCGCGGCGGCATCATCGACGTCTTTCCGCCCACCGAGGACCACCCCGTCCGGGTGGAGTTCTTCGGGGACGAAGTGGACCAGATGCGCTGGTTCGCCGTAGCCGACCAGCGGTCGCTGTCCGCGCCCGGCATCCACCACCCCACGGAACTGCACGCCCCGCCGTGCCGCGAAATCCTCATCACGCCGTCCGTGATGTCCCGCGCCGCCACGTTGAAGGCCCAGCTGCCGGCCGCGGCGGACATGCTGGAAAAGATAGCCGGCGGCATCGCCGTGGAGGGCATGGAATCCCTGGCCCCGGTACTGGTGGATGCCATGGTGCCGTTCGTGGACCAGCTGCCCGCGGATTCCGTCGCCGTCGTCATCGAACCCGAGAAGGTGCGCACCCGCGCCCACGACCTCGCCGCCACCAACGAGGAGTTCCTTGAGGCGGCCTGGTCCACGGCGTCCGACGGCGGGAGCGCACCCTTGGACCTCAGCTCCCAGGCCAGCGCGGCCCTCCATTCGGCGAGCTTCCGCTCCCTGGCCGAAACCCGCGGGTCCGCCTTGGCGCACGGGGTCTCCTGGTGGTCCATCACCTCACTGGCGCAGGATTCAGAACTGCTCCCCGAGATCGACGTATTGAACCTGCATGCCCGCGAACCCCGCGGCTACCAGGGCGATGTGGCGGAAATGATGGAGTTCATCGGTTCGCACGTCCGCGACCAGTGGCGCATCGTGGTGGCTACCGAAGGTCCCGGGCCGGCCCAGCGCCTGGCCGAACTCTTCCATGACGCGGACATCCCGTGCGCCCGGGTGGACAGCCTGGACCACGAGCCCCAGGCGGGCATCATCGAAGTGACCACTGCCGCCGTCGGCCGCGGCTTTGTCCTTGACGGGCTCAAAGTGGGCCTGCTGACTGAGGCCGACCTCCTGGGCCGGACTTCCGCCGGGTCCACCAAGGACATGCGGCGCATGCCCTCCAAGCGGCGCAACGCCGTGGACCCGCTGCAGTTGGTGGCGGGTGACCACGTGGTGCACGAACAGCACGGCATCGGCCGGTTCGTGGAACTGATCCAGCGCAAGGTGGCTGGTGGCGGCGACGGCGTCCGCGAATACCTGGTCCTGGAATACGCGCCCTCGAAACGCGGCGCGCCCGGCGACCGGCTGTTCGTCCCCACGGACCAGCTGGACCAGGTGACCCGTTACGTGGGCGGGGACACCCCTGTCCTGAGCAAGATGGGCGGCGCGGACTGGGCCAGCACCAAGTCCAAGGCGCGCAAAGCCGTCAAGGAAATCGCCGGTGAGCTGATCCGGCTGTACTCGGCCCGGATGGCGTCCCGCGGGCACGCGTTTGCCCCGGATACCCCCTGGCAGCGCGAACTCGAAGAAGCCTTCCCTTATGTGGAGACGCCGGACCAGCTGACCACCATCAACGAGGTCAAGGCCGACATGGAGCGGGAAATCCCCATGGACCGGCTGGTGTCAGGCGACGTGGGCTACGGCAAGACCGAAATCGCCGTCAGGGCCGCATTCAAAGCCGTGCAGGACGGCAAGCAGGTGGCCGTGCTGGTGCCCACCACCCTGCTCGCCCAGCAGCACTACGAGACCTTCACCGAGCGCTTCTCCGGCTTCCCGCTGCGGGTCAAGGCGCTGTCCCGGTTCCAGGGGACGAAGGAAACCAAGGAGACCGTGGAGGGCGTCAAGAGCGGCTCGGTGGACGTCGTGATCGGTACCCACCGGCTGCTCTCCAAGGACTTTGAGTTCAAGGACCTCGGCCTGGTGATCGTGGACGAGGAGCAGCGGTTCGGCGTCGAACACAAGGAAGCGCTGAAGAAGATGCGCACTAACGTGGACGTCCTGGCGATGAGCGCGACGCCGATCCCGCGCACCCTGGAGATGTCCCTGACCGGCATCCGGGAGACCTCCACCCTGGCCACCCCGCCGGAGGAAAGGCATCCGGTACTGACCTACGTGGGCCCATACACGGACAAGCAGACCTCTGCGGCGATCCGCCGCGAACTGATGCGCGAGGGACAGGTGTTCTTCGTGCACAACCGGGTCTCGACGATCGAGCGAACCGCCGCGAAGATCCGCGAACTGGTGCCTGAGGCGCGTGTGGAGGTGGCGCACGGCAAGATGTCGGAGAGCCGGCTGGAGCAGATCATCGTGGACTTCTGGGAGAAGCGGTTCGACGTCCTGGTCTGCACCACCATCATCGAAACGGGGCTGGATATCTCCAACGCCAACACCCTGATCGTGGACGGGGCGGACAAGTACGGCCTGTCCCAGCTGCACCAGCTCCGCGGCCGGGTGGGCCGTGGCCGGGAGCGTGCGTACGCGTACTTCCTGTACCCCTCGGAGAAGCCGCTTGGCGAGGTGGCGCTGGAGCGGCTCAAGGCCGTGGCCGCGCACAACGAACTGGGCGCCGGCATGCAGCTGGCCATGAAGGACCTGGAGATCCGCGGTGCCGGCAACCTGCTGGGCGGTGAACAGTCCGGGCACATCCAGGGGGTTGGGTTCGACCTGTACATCCGGCTGGTGGGCGAGGCCGTGGCGGACTTCCGCGGCGAAGCCGAAGAGAAGGCCGCGGAGATGAAGATCGAGCTGCCCGTCAACGCACACCTGCCGCACGACTACGTCCCCGGCGAGCGGCTGCGCCTGGAGGCCTACCGGAAGCTCGCGGCCGCGGTCACCAACGAGGCCATCGACGAGGTCACGGCCGAGCTCGTGGACCGCTACGGCGAGCTGCCCCTGCCCGCGCAGAACCTGGTGGCCGTGGCCCGGTTCCGGGTGGGCGCACGCGAGGCCGGCCTGACAGACGTCGCGCTGCAGGGCAACTTCATCAAGTTCTCCCCGGCCACCCTGCCTGAGTCGAAGGTGATGCGCCTGAACCGCATGTACCCGGGCTCGCAATCCAAGCCCGCACTGGACGCCGTCCTCATACCCAAGCCGAAAACCGCACGGATCGGCGGCCGGGACCTGCAGGACGCGGAGATCCTCGAATGGGCCAACGGCGTGATCCGGAACATCTTCTCAGATGCTCCCCTGACTGTCGGTTAGAGGTGATGGGAGGACACCACGCCGCGTCGGGAGCCGCGGCGTGGGTAGCTGTTGCGTCCACCGGGCCGTACACGCTGGGCTGGTATCCGCTGGATCCCACCGGCATCCTCATCGGAGGCATGGCCACGGCGGGCACGGCCCTGGTGTGCGACTGGGACCACCGGTCAAGCACGGTGGCCCACTCGCTCCCGCCACTGTCCAATGTGATCGCGCGGGGCATCGAGAACGCCAGCGGCGGCCACCGGCAGGGCACGCATTCCATCCTGGGCGCCGCAGTGTTCGTGTTCCTGGCCGGCCTGGCATCGCAGGTGCATCTGGAGACCCCGTGGGGGCACCTGTCCGTGGGTGCAGGGCTGTTGTGCATGTTCCTGATCAACATCGCGGCGAAGGCACTGAAGCTCTTTCCCAAGAGCGGCTTCATCTCGAACTGGATCTTCGCCCTGGCGATGGCCGGCCTGGTCACGTTCTACGCGCCGGAACAATGGACCTGGCTGCCGACGTCGATGCTCATCGGCGTGGTGGTGCATATTGTTGGCGACCTGGTCACCACCGGGGGAGTGCCGTTGCTGTGGCCGCTGGTCATCAGGCCACCCCGGCTGCTGCGGAGGCTTCCCCTGCTGCGGAACGTTTGGCGGCCCAATGGCGCCCTCTCCGTACCCCTGCTGGGACGGGCCGGATCCAAGCGGGAGTGGCTGGTGCTGATCCCGGTCAGCGCGTACGCCATGGTGGGCATGTCCATGGCCGGCTGGGCCATCGCCCGGGACCACTGGGGCACTGTGACCGCGACCGCAGGTGCCTGGATCAGGCTCTGGTTCTAGCGGCGGGGCAGGCTTCCACCAACACAGCAAAGGACCCCGGACATTGTCCGGGGTCCTTTGACGCTGCCTGCTGTGGGTCAGTGCTCGCCTGCTGAGTCGGAGCGTCCGAGGACGGTCTGCGGGATCCAGAACGCCAGCGCGAACAGGACAAGGCACACGGCCATCGGCCAGGCGTTGCTCAGGGTGAGGAATGACAGGGAGTAGAGGGCGCCAAGGAAAAGAGCGAAGCTGATCACGAAAAGGACGGCGCTGGTGGCCACGTTGTTCTCGTTCTGCGGTGTGCGGACCGTGTCCTGGTTCGACGTCGTGTCCCGGCTGGACGCGTTGATCTTGCTGGACATGTGTTCCTCCTCCGCCCCGTGGGGCTTGGTCTGTGGCGGCCGTCCGGTTCCGGTCAGTAAGCGGCTGAACCCTGTTCACGCTTGACGATGGCAATCCCGGAGCTGGCGCCGATTCGTGTTGCACCTGCTGCAATCATAGCCTGAGCATCGGCCAGGGACCGTACGCCGCCGGAGGCCTTGACCCCCATGTTCGGGCCCACGGCCTTGCGCATCAGGGCCACGTCGTCAACGGTGGCGCCGCCACCGTTGAAGCCCGTGGAGGTCTTCACGAAATCGGCGCCGGCCTCCACTGCCGCCTGGCACGCAAGGACCTTCTGTGCGTCGGTCAGGAGGGCCGTTTCGATGATCACCTTCAGGATGGCACCGCCGGCATGCACGGTCTCGGCCACGGCAGCGATGTCATCCGTCAGGGCGCCCTTGTCGCCTGCCCTGGCAGCGGCGATGTTGATCACCATGTCCACCTCGTCCGCGCCGTCCAGCACCGCGCCGCGGGCCTCGAACGACTTCACGTCCGTGGGGGTCGCCCCCAGCGGAAAGCCCACCACGGAGCAGGTGAGGACCCCCGAACCCTTCAGCGCGGTGGTGACGGTCTTGACCCAGACAGGGTTGACGCAGACCGACTTGAACCCGTACTCAGCGGCCTCGGCACAGACTCTCAGGACCTCGACTTCCGAGGCTTCGGGCTTGAGCAGCGTGTGGTCGATGTAGGAGGCGATGTTCCCGTCACCGGCGGGTGCGGCGGTGCCTGGCTGAACAGTGGCTTCATTGCTCATGATGGTCCTCTCGAGGGGCTTCGTGGGCCCGGCGCGTCAGTGACTCTTTTCGGAAACCATCTTGTCACAGCGGACCGGGGCCGCACCGGATACCCGGAAGGGGACGCCGCGGGAGAGCCGGGCCGGCCCGGTCAGGCGGCCACCTGGAGTGCAGGCGCGGGAGCGGCGGACGGAGCCGCTGTGGCAACAGCGGTCAGCAACTGGCTGGCGCAGGCACCCGCAGCGGACGCCGCCGCGACCAGCAGGCCCAGCCGCACGCCGTCGAACGCCGCGGCGTCACCGATGGCCCAAATGCCGGGGACCGAGGTGCGGAAGTCACGGCTGATCACGATGCCGCCGCCGGCGGCCGTTCGCACACCCGCAGTGGCGGCGAGGCTGTCCCGGGACACCCGCTCCTCGGCCAGGACCACCAGGTCTCCGGTCATGCTGCTGCCGTCCTCGAAGACGACGGCGGACGTGGCCAGGCCGGAGGGGGATCCGCCCGGGGCAACGGAAGGTACGACGGCGGCGGGCCGGGCCGTGGTGCGGATGGGCCGCACGCCCTTGGCCCGGAGTACTGCTTCAGCCTGTCCGGCAGCCGCGCCCGTACCGACGAGGATGCCGACGGGCCGTCGCCCCAGCTCCCGGGTGATTTCCTGCACTCCCTCGGCGATGCGCGGGGCGTCATCGATGGTGGAGTAGCTCAGGCACTGGGCGGCGCCGTCCACGGGGTTGGCGACGGGGGCGGAACCGGTGGCAATGACCAGGTGGTCGTACGCGAATTCCATGCCGTCGGCGGTGGCCACCGTTCGGTTGGCGGCGTCGACATGGCTTGCTGGCTGGCCGAACCGCACGGAAACCTGGGGCAGCATGGCCAGCTCCAGCAGTTCGGCGGGGGTGTCGTCACGGTTGCTCAGCACGGTGATGTTGCCGGTGAAACGGGCGCGGTCCAACTGTGCCACCAGGGCTTGGGCGGCCGGTCCGGCGCCGGCGATGACGATGCGGGTTGCGTCGGAGGTGGACGGTGAGGGTGCCGGAGCGGACATGTGCTGGCCCTTTCGCTGGTGGCCGGTAACCGGCCGGAACTTCGTGATGGAACCCAGCGTAGGGGCTTGCTTTTTCGGTTGTGTTACCCGTCCATTGCTGTTTCCAGGGGTCCTGTTCGCCAGTATTTACCGGCCGGTAACACAACCCGTGACGCACCTCTCATCCGGGAGCGGGCCGACACAATCGGCTCTTTTCCGGACGCTAGAGGCGGATCCGGTAGCCGCGCTTGACCACGGTTTCAATGAGCTTGCCGTCCGGCAGCGAGGACCGCAGCCGGCTGACCGTCATGTCCAGCGCGTGCACGGAACCCCGAAGTTCCAGCAGGTCGGAGAGGGATTCACGGGACAGGACAGCGCCGCCGGCACCCAGCAGGGCGCGCAGGAGCAGCAAGGGAGCGGGTGCCAGTTCCACTGCCTGGCCGTCGATCCGCAGGCTGCGGCCGCGAAGCTCGATGTTTCCGGAGCGGGTATCCAGCCGCCGGACGTGGTTCAGTGCCAGGTGCTCGCACACCAGCCGGATGAGGGCCCCCATGCGGAAACGTTCCGGGATGAGCGGCGTCACGCCCGCGTCGAGGAGAGGCTGTGCTGTCACGGGACCCACCACGGCGGTGGTGACATTCAGCTTCAGGCTCTCCACCAACTGCTTGTACAGCCCCATCTCATGGGCCGTGCTCCACATGGCGTCCACCGCGGGGGCACTGGTGAAGGTGAGGACGTCCAGGTTCCCGTTGCAGGCGGCCTCGATCAGCCGCGGAAGCTTGTCTTCGCCGTCAGGCTTCACCCAGCGGTAGGGCGTGACGGTCAGGACGGTGGCACCGGACATCCGCAACCGTTCGATCTGGCGGACATCGGTGTAGCCGTGCAGCTGCATGGCCACGGTCTTGCCCTTCACGCCTTCGGTGAGCAGCATGTCCACCAAGGTGGCGGTGGTCTCGTCACTGCTGATCCCGACGTCGGCAAGGCCGGCCGCGCGCACGGCACCGCGGGCTTTGGGTCCCCGGACGAACATCCGGCAGCTTCCCAGCGTTTCCAGCAGTTCATCGCCAATGCCGAAGGAGTCTGCGGCCTCGCACCAACGGCGCATGCCGTAGGCCGTGGTGGCAATGCACAGGTCCGGCTTCGCCGCGATGATGGCCCGGGTGTCCTCGATGAGGCGCATGTCCTCCTGGACGGGGGCGATCTTCAGTGCAGGGGCATGCAGCACTTCCGCGCCGCGCCGTTCCAGCGCCTCGATGAGGTCGCGGGAGCGCCGGTCCGAGGTGACGCCGATGCGGAACCCCTCCAGCGGCGATTCCGCGGCATCCGTTGCTTCTTCAGCCTGCGTGGGTTCGGGCTGCGTCTGTTCGGCCGGTGCAAGTGCGGTCATGGGGGTCAATCCTTTCATGATCCCAGCAGCGAGGCCGCCAGCCTGTCCAGGTCGGCGGCGGCTCCGGCATGCTGCCGGTTGACTTCGGCCACCCGGACCACCTCGCCGATGACCAGTACTGCCGGGTTGCTGCAACCGGCAGCGGCGGAGGTGATGGTGCCCAGGTCCGCGATGGTGGTGCGCTGGCCGGGCCGGTAGCCGCGTTCCACCACTGCCATGGGCATGTCCGGGCGCATCCCGGCGCGGCGCAGGCCTGCGGCGAGCTGGTGAAGGGTCCCGATGCCCATCAGCACCACGATGGTCCCGCCCAGGCCGGCCAGGTGGTGGTGTTCTTTTTCGGTGAGCGGGGCGTGCCCGGAAACCACCGTGAACATGTGGCTGACTTCGCGGTGGGTGACCGGGATGCCGGCGGCGGCCGGCACCGAGATGGCGCTGGTCACACCGGACACTACGTGGACCTTGACACCGGCGGCCACGCACGCGGCTACCTCCTCGCCGCCTCGGCCGAAGACATAGGGGTCCCCGCCCTTGAGGCGGACCACGTTGTTGCCGGCCAGGGCGCTGTCGACCATCAGTTTTTCGATGTCCGACTGGCTGACCTTGTGGTGGCCCGGCTTCTTTCCGACGTCCACCAGCTCGGCGGAAGTCAGCAGCGGCAGCTCCTGGTACGGGGCCAGCCGGTCATAGAAGACGACGTCCGCATCCCGGAGCGCCTTGACCGCAGCCACGGTGAGCAGGTCACCGGTGCCGGGACCGCCGCCCACCAGGGTGACGTGCCCGGCAGGGCCTGCGGCAGGCTCCGCGGCGACCGGGATGCCGGCGTCCCGGCAGCGGTCCACTAGGGCGCCCCAGCCTGGCTGTCCGTCCTCGACGGCGGCGACCAGGAACAGCCGCTCAGGCAGGTGGGCGCCGTGGGCGCTGCCCGGGCTGCTGAGGCGGTGGACGACGGCGCCCGCGGCTTCGTACCGCCGCACCGCCTGCCGCGCGGCAGTGTCTGTGCCGGTCACCAGGACGTCCCGGCCCGTGAGGTCGATACTGAGCTGCATGTTATGCCTCGTTTCCAGTTGTTTCCGGCGTGGCGGCGCGGATCGGGATGGAAGCGCCAATCAGGACTTTGCCTTTTTCCTCCGCGGTGGCGGGGCGCATCTGGCCGCGCTCGTCCGGGACGAACGTGATGGAATCGTCCTTCTGGTCGGGTGCGTTGACGAAGGAACGGAACCGGCGTAGCCGTTCGGGGTCCTTGAGGGTGTCCGCCCATTCATCCACGTAGGTGTCCACGTGTTTCGCCATGGCCGCTTCAAGGTCGGCGGCGATGCCCAGGGTGTCCTTGACCACCACGTCCTCGACGTGCTTGATGCCGCCCTCGAGCTCTTCCTGCCACCGGGCGGTGCGCTGAAGGCGGTCCGCAGTGCGGATGTAGTACATGAAGTAGCGGTCGATGTACTTGATGAGGGTTTCGTCGTCCAGGTCCTTGGCCAGGAGCTGGGCGTGGGCGGGGGTGGCTCCGCCGTTGCCGCCGACGTAGAGGTTCCAGCCGTCCGCGGTGGCGATGACGCCGACGTCCTTGCCGCGGGCCTCGGCACATTCACGGGCACAGCCGGAGACGCCCATTTTCAGCTTGTGCGGGCTGCGCAGGCCGCGGTAGCGCAGCTCCAGCTGGATGGCCATGGCTACCGAGTCCTGCACGCCGAACCGGCACCAGGTGGAACCGACGCACGACTTCACCGTCCGCAGACTCTTGCCGTACGCCTGGCCGGACTCGAAGCCGGCGTCCACCAATTCCTTCCAGATCTCCGGGAGCTGCTCCAGCCGGGCACCGAACATGTCGATCCGCTGGCCGCCGGTGATCTTGGTGTAGAGGCCGTACTTTTCGGCGACGGCGGCGATCACACCGAGCTTCTTGGGAGTAATTTCCCCGCCCGCGATGCGGGGGACCACCGAGTAGGTGCCATCCTTCTGCATGTTGGCCAGGGCCCGGTCGTTGGTGTCCTGGAGGGTGCCGCGGCCGGCGTCCAGCACGTAGGCGCTGTTCTGGCTGGCCAGGATGTTGGCAATGGTGGGCTTGCAGATGTCGCAGCCTGCCCCGGTGCCATACTTGGCCATGATCTCCTCGAAGGAGGTCAGTCCCAGGACGCGGATGGCGTCGAACAGTTCCTGGCGGGACAGCTCGATGTGCTCGCACAGCGCCTTGGAGACCTCGACGCCGGACTTGGTCAGCTCGGTTTCCAGCAGCTTCTTCAGCATGGGGACACAGGAACCGCACTGGGTTCCGGCACGGGTGCAGCCCTTCAGCTCGCCCAGTTCCTGGACGGGCGCATTGCCCTCGCATGCGCCGCAGCCGTTGATGGCGTCCCGGATGGTTCCGGCCGTGACGTTGTTGCAGGAGCAGAGGGTGGCGTCGTCGGGAAGCTCGGTTTCGGGGGCTTCGCCGCCGCCTGCGGCGCTGAGGAATGCGCCGGGCTCGGCGGGAAGTTCGCGGCCCAGGAGCGGGCGCAGGCTCATGTAGGGAGAGGCGTCGCCGACGAAAATGCCGCCCAGGAGGGTCTTGGCGTCATCCGTGGTGACGATTTTCTGGTACACGCCGCGTGCGGGATCCGCGTAAACGATTTCGAGGGCGTGCTCGGTGCGGGCAAAGGCGTCCCCGAAGCTGGCCACGTCCACGCCGGAGAGCTTAAGTTTGGTGGCGGTGTCGAAGCCGGGGAAGGTGGCGTCGCCGCCGTGCAGCCGGTCGGCAACGATCTCGGCCATGGTGTTGGCGGGAGCCACCAGGCCAAGGCACATGCCGCCGAAGTTGGCTACCTCGCCGATGGCCCAGATGCCGGGGACCTCGGTGGCGCAGTAGTCGTTGATGACCACGCCGCCGCGCTGGCCCAGGCTGAAAAGCTGCTCTTCGCCGTCGGCGGCCCGGAAGAGCTCGTCGCGGGGCTTGACGCCGACCGCCACGATCACCAGGTCGGCCGGGATGATGCGTTCATCGGCCATCAGCACCCCGGTGACCTGGCCGTCGTCGTCCGCCAGGATCTCGGACGGGAACACTCCGCCGTGGACCTCGAAGCCCTTGGCTTCGATCAGGCGGCCCAGGGCCTGGCCTGCGCCCTCGTCCAGTTGGGTGTTCATCAGCCAGGGGGCCCCGTTGATGACTACGGGGGTGGCGCCGAGCTGTTCGGTGCCGGCGGCGGATTCGAGCCCCAGGAGGCCGCCGCCGATGGTGACGGCGTTGATCTTGCGGCCGAGCTTTTCGGTGAGTTCTGTGACGGCCTTGTTGATGGCCCACACGTCCTCGAGCGTCCGGTAGACGTGGGCGTGCTGGGCGCCGGGGATGGGCAGGCGCACGGCGTCCGAGCCTGTGGCCACCACCAGTTCGTCATATTCGTAGGTGTTGCCTGCGGCCGTTTCCACCGTCTTGGCTTCGGCGTTGACCTTGACGACGCGCTCGCCGGTCTTCAGGGCCACGGAGCCGTGGTCCCACATGGTGGCCGTTCCCAGCGTCAGGTCCACGCCGGTGTCCGTGAGGGCCTTGGAGAGTGCCACCCGGTCGTAGGGGAGGTGGGCTTCTTCGGTGAGGACCGTGACATGCCAGCCGTCGAGGCCGCGGGCATGCATGGCGTCCGCGAAACGGTGGGCCGCAGGGCCGCCGCCGGCGACGACGATGCGGCGCGGAGTCTCGGTGCTTGAAGTCTGTTCGGTCACGGTGGGCCTTTCGCATGGGCCGCAGACGGTGCTCTGCAGCTTGTGCCTCCAGCCTAGGGAGGGGCAGTTTCGCCTCAGTTTCCCTTTTGTTTCGTCAACTTAACTTCTGCATCACGAACGCATTTCCGGCCGCGTGAATTCTCTTTTACCCGCCGGACACATTCACCGCACCCCCTTGAAACACCCGGAACCTAGCGTGGAACACGGCAGCACAAGCAGCCGCTTGCAAAGACAACAGGCACAGGGAGAGGAGCCGGACATGACGGCAACACTGGAACTTGGGGCGCTCGCCGCCGAATCAGACACCGCCGGATTCCGGACCGGCTGGCACCGTGTCTGCGCGGTGGATGACCTCGAACCCGCCTGGGGCGAGGCCGCCCTGGTAGCAGGCATGCAGGTGGCGTTGTTCCGCACCGGCCCAAGCGAAGTCTTCGCCGTGGGCCATCAGGATCCGGCCACCGGCGCGCACGTCATGGCGCGCGGCATCCTTGGTTCCAAGGGCACGCGCCCCACGATCGCCTCGCCGCTGCACAAAGAGGTCTACGACCTCGAAACCGGTGAATGCTTCACCACCCCGGGCCTGCGCCTGGATGCGTTCAGCACCCGGATCACCAACGGGTTCGTCGAAGTGAAACTCTAGGACTTTCCCGCACACACGAAAGGGGCGCCAAGCGGCGCCCCTTTGGCGTTTAACCCAGGGCGGTTAAAGTCCCAGTGCCTCGCTGACATCGTGCAGGACCTCGTCCAGCGCGGCCCGCGCAGCCTGCCGCGCCGCCGGGAGTTCCGCAGCGGAACCCACCTGGTGGATCACTTCGAGGTAGCACTTGAGTTTGGGCTCCGTGCCGCTGGGCCGGATGATCACGCGGGTCAGGTCCCTGGTGATGTACAGGAGGCCCTCCGTGGGCGGCAGCTGCCCGGTTCCCTCCGCCAGGTCCGTGAAGACTTCCACCGCCGACTGCCCGAACGATTCCGGCGGCGAGACCCGCAGCCGGTTCATCATGGCGTCCAGGAGACCCAGGTCCGCGACCCTGATGCTCAGCTGGTCGCTGGCGTGCAGGCCGTGCTGGAGGTACAGCTCGTCGAGGGTGTCGAAGACCGTTTTGCCGGCGGCTTTGGCGGTGGCCGCGAGTTCGGCGACCAGGAGGGCGGCGGAAATGCCGTCCTTGTCCTTCACCAGGTCAGGCGCAACGCAGTAACCCAGCGCTTCCTCGTAGCCGTAGGTGAGGCCGGGGACCCGGGAAATCCACTTGAACCCCGTCAGGGTTGCCTCATGGGCGAATCCCGCGGCGGCCGCAACGCGAGCCAGCAGACGTGAGGACACGATCGAATTGGCGAAGACGCCCTGGTGGTCCGCCTCGGCGCCGGTGCCGGCGTCCGCGAGCCTGGCGGCAATATGGGCCCCCAGCAAGGCGCCAACTTCGTCTCCGCGGAGCATCCGCCAGGCACCGGTGTCCGGGTCCTTGGCGGCGACGGCAGCCCTGTCGGCGTCGGGATCGTTCGCTATGACGAGGTCGGCGTCGAGCCGTACGGCCGCCTCCACGGCGAGGTCGAGTGCCCCGGGTTCTTCCGGGTTGGGGAAGCTGACGGTGGGAAATTCGGGGTCCGGTTCGGCCTGTTCGGCCACCATGGTGACATCCGTGAAACCTGCCGCTTTCAGGACCTCCAGTGCTGTAGCGCCGCCCACGCCGTGCAGCGGGGTCAGGACGATCCGCAGGTCCCGGGCGGGGAACCGGTCCGGCATGGCCAGTGCCGCCGTCGCCTGCCGGTAGTCCGCGGCCAGCGAGCCGTCCAGGACGGTCCACCCGCTGTCCGCCAGTTCGATTGAGTCAACGGGACCCACGGCGCTGATCCGCTCGGCGATCCGGGCATCATAGGGTGCCACGATCTGGGCGCCGTCACCATCAGCGGACACCGCATGCCGGCCCAGGTAGACCTTGTACCCGTTGTCCTGTGGCGGGTTGTGGCTGGCGGTAACCATGACGCCGCCGTCGCATTCCAAGGCGCGAACGGCGTACGCCAGCAGGGGAGTGGGGAGGGCTGCCGGGAGCAGGAACGTCTCGATGCCCGCCGCGGTGAAGATGGCGGCGGTTTCGGCTGCGAAGACATCCGAGTTATGCCGGGCGTCATAGCCGACGACGGCCCGCGGCCGGGTGCCGGAAGCGGAGTCGGCAACGGCGTCCACCAGGAAGGCGGCCAGTCCGGCTGCGGCGCGGCGGACCACCACCCGGTTCATCCGGTTCGGCCCGGGTCCGAGCGCGGCACGCAGGCCCGCCGTGCCGAACTGCAGCGTGCCGCGGAAGCTGTCTTCCAGTTCCTGCCGGGCCGCGGGGTCGCCCTCTTCAACCAGGCTGACAAGCTCAAGCAGCGATGCTTGTGTTGCGGGATCCGGATCCAGGGCAGCCCATTCCCGGGCCCCGGCAAGCAGGCGAAGTTCGGCATCGGAAGGCGTCATGGGCCTAACGCTATCGTCATTGCAGGTCCGCTGCCCGCACCCCGGCAGCCCGGGGCGTTCAGAGCCGGGCGATGATGTCGGCCAGCAACCGGGAGATGCGCGGGCCCGCGGCGTGGCCGGATTCGATGACTTCCTGGTGGCTGAGCGGCTGGGGGCTGATGCCCGCTGCCAGGTTGGTGACCAGGGAAATACCGAACACTTCCATTCCGGCGTGGCGGCCGGCAATGGCCTCCAGGGCCGTCGACATGCCGATCAGGTCCGCCCCGATCCGCTTGGCGTACTGTACTTCAGCCGGCGTCTCGTAGTGCGGGCCGGGGAACTGGGCGTAGATGCCCTCGTCCAGGGTGGGATCCACCTCGCGGGCCAGCTCACGGAGCCGGGGGGAATACAGGTCTGTGAGGTCCACGAACGTGGCGCCCTCCAGCGGGGACGCGGCGGTGAGGTTGATGTGGTCGCTGATCAACACCGGGGTGCCGGGCGCCCACGCCTCGTTCAGCCCGCCGCAGCCGTTGGTGAGGACCAGCGTGCCGCACCCGGCCGCCGCGGCGGTGCGGATGCCGTGCACCACTGCACGGACGCCCTTCCCCTCGTAGTAGTGTGTCCGCGCACCCAGGACCAAGGCGCGCTTTCCGTCCTTGGTCAGGACTGACCGGATGGTTCCCACGTGGCCTTCCACGGCGGGGGCATGGAAGCCGGGGACTTCCTCCGCGGAGAGGGTGGCAGTGGTTTCGCCAATGAGGTCGGCCGCCTCGCCCCATCCGGAACCGAGGACCAGGGCGACGTCGTGGCGGTCCACGCCGGTCTCCTCGGCAATGTAGTCCGCGGCGGCGCGGGCGGCGGCGAACGGGTCCGTGTTCAGGAAGTCTGTTGTACTCACCAGTACAAGTTATCCTGCCGCCAGTGTTGGCCTCATCACGGCTGGCCCCGAAAGCGCCCGTTTTCTTGGTGGTCGGGCCGGAATGGGCGAGAATGGATGACTGTGACTACGCATCCAGATTTCAGTTCCCCCCGAATCGCGATCCTGGGAGGCGGTCCCGGCGGATACGAAGCGGCCATGGTCGCCGCCTCGCTCGGGGCGACGGTCACCATCATCGAACGTGCCGGGCTCGGTGGCTCCGCCGTGCTGACCGACGTCGTTCCTTCCAAGACCCTCATCGCCACGGCCGACCTCATGACCCGGGTGGCTGAGGCCGGCGAGCTGGGAGTGAAGTTCGACGTCGACGGCGGTGACTTCGTGCCCGTGATGCACGCCGACCTCAAGCACATCAACGACCGGCTCCTCAACCTGGCGCGCAACCAGTCCCAGGACATCCGTGACGGGCTGGAGAAGCTGGGCGTTCGCATCATCGCCGGCTCCGGCCGCCTCCTGAACCCCCACACCATCGAGGTCTTGACCGCTGACGGCACCGAGACGGTGGAAGCCGACACCATCCTGCTGGCCGTTGGCGCGCACCCCCGCGAACTGGAAACAGCCCGCCCGGACGGTGAGCGGATCCTGAACTGGACCCAGATCTACGATCTTGACGAACTGCCCGAGGAACTGATCGTCGTCGGCTCCGGCGTGACAGGTGCCGAGTTCGCCTCCGCCTACAACGGCCTCGGCTCCAAGGTCACCCTGGTCTCCAGCCGCGACCGCGTGCTGCCGGGCTCGGACGTGGACGCCGCCGTGGTGCTGGAGGAAGTCTTCGAGCGCCGTGGGGTCCGGGTCCTGTCCCGCTCCCGCGCCCAGTCCGTGGAACGCACGGACGACGGCGTGGTGGTGACCCTCGCCGACGGCTCCACCGTGACCGGAAGCCACTGCCTGCTCTGCCTGGGCTCCATCCCCAACACCGCGGGACTGGGCCTTGAAGAAGCCGGGGTGGCCGTCAGCGACAGCGGCCACATCAAGGTTGACGGCGTGTCCCGCACCACCGCCCCGAACATCTACGCTGCCGGCGACTGCACCGGCGTCCTGCCGCTGGCCTCCGTGGCCGCCATGCAGGGCCGCATCGCAGTGGCGCACTTCATGGGAGACGGCGTGACCCCGCTCAAACTCCACCAGGTGGCGTCGAACATCTTCACGTCCCCGGAGATCGCCAACGTGGGGGTGTCCGAGGCCGAGATCGAGTCCGGCAAGTACCAGGCGGACATCATCAAGCTTTCGCTTCGGAGCAACGCCCGCGCCAAGATGCGCAACGCCAAGGACGGCTTCGTGAAGATCTTTGCCCGTAAGGGCTCCGGAACCGTGATTGGCGGCGTGGTGGTGGGTCCCAACGCGTCGGAGCTGATCTTCCCGATCTCCATCGCGGTCAAGCAGAAGCTGCACGTGGATGACCTCGCCAGCACCTTCACCGTGTACCCGTCCCTGACCGGTTCCATCTCCGAGGCCGCCCGCCGCCTGCACGTCCACATGTAGTCAAGGGGCCAGGACCTAGGCCGCCGCGACCGCCTGGAAGTGCTTTTCGATGAGCCCCTTGATGTCCTCGTGGCAACCGCCGCATCCCGTGCCGGCCCGGGTGGCCTTGGATACTTCCGCCACGGTTGAGCAGCCATCCTCCACAGCGCCCTGGATTGCGGCTCCGCTGACACCCGCGCACCGGCAGACGGTACCGGCGGGGTCGGCGGTGCCGGCGCCGGGGACCTGGTCTGGGCCGTCCAGGCGCAAAAGCAGGGAACGGTCGGCCGGGAGTTCCGCGCCCCGTTCGAAAAGCCCTACCAGTTCGGCCGCGGTGCGCGGCATCCCGACGGACACGAGGCCTTCCAGCACTCCGCCGCGGGTGGTCATCTTGACGTAGCGGCCATGCTCCGGATCGGCCCATTGGGCGATTTGCAGGCGCGGCCGGCCGTTGACGGCCCCCGCCGTGAGCGCTTCCTCGTCCCAGGGGTCGGCGCCGTTGTCCCCGGCTACCGCCATGTTCAGGCCGCGGGCCTTCAACACCACGACGCCGGGCTGTTCCGGCGGCAGGCCAGGCAGCAGGTCCGCCTCCGCGGCTGCCCCTTCGGCCAGGAGGGTGAGGTAGCCGCCCAGCCATTCGGCCTGGCGCCAGCCGGGACCCACAAGCCCGGAGGGTCCCTTGGCGTTCCTGCATGCGGCGCAGCCCGGATCCGGGCAGTGAACCTCCGCGCAGTCGCCGATGGCGAAAATGTGCGGTTCGTGGTGCGCCCGCAGCCGGTGGTCCACCAGGATCCCGGTTCCGGTGGACAGTCCGCAGCCTTCGGCCAGTTCGGTCCGCGGACGGACCCCACACGAGATGACCAGGAGGTCGCCGTCGATCGCTGATCCGTCGTCCAGGAGCAAAGCCGAGAAACCGCCGTCGGGCGCATTGTGCTCAACGCCGGTGGAGCGGGCGTTGCCTGCCACCCGGACGCCGCACCGGCGCAGCCCGGCGGCCAGGACGGCGCCGCCGCCGCGGTCGATGTTGCGGCCCAGGGGGTGCGGCCCGTTGTGGACCACGGTGACCGTGGCCCCTTCCTCCGCCGCCGCCAGGGCCGTCTCCAAACCCAGGACGCCGCCGCCCAGGATCACTACCCGCTTGCCGCCGTCCACCGCCTGCCGGAGCACGTCCGCGTCGCGGAGGTCGCGTAAAGCCGTAACCCCGGCGGGAAGCACGGGGGAGGCCGGGTCGGGGTTGATGCCGGTGAGGTTGGGGATGACGGGCCGGGAGCCGGTGGCAAACACCAGCCTGTCGTAGTGCACCGCGGTGCCGTCCGAAAGCAGGACCTGCTGCCGCGCCCGGTCCACCCGCTTGACCCGCACACCCAGGCGGACATCCACCCCCTCGGCCGCCAGTTCGGCGGCGTCGGCGAGGGCCAGGGCGCCGGCGGTGGTGCGGCCGACGCCGAGGTCCGCTACCAGGACGCGGTTGTAGGCGGCCTCGGACTCCTCGCCCACCACGGTGAGGCGGGCATGTCCGCCGCGGACGGCGGGCATGAGCTCGTCCACCAGCCTGGCGGCCACGGGGCCGAATCCCACGATCACAATCTGCTCGCTCATGAAGCCTCCGTCTTTTGCAGCATACGGGCGGAATCGGGTGCGGCCACGGGCCGGACCCACACGGTGTTGAACTTGAATTCAGGCATCCCGGAGACGGGATCAGTGGCGGCTTCGGTCAGCCGGTTGGCGCTTTCGGCCCCCGGGAAGTGGAAGGGCAGGAAGACCGTTTCCGGGCGGATGGCCGTGCTGAGCTCCGCCCGGCAGACCACCTCCCCGCGGTCGTTCGCCACGGAGAGCAGCGAGCCGGCGGTAATGCCCAGGGCCTCGGCGGCCGCGGGGTGGATCTGCGCCTTCGCTTCCGGCTGCGCGGCGAGCAGTTCGGAGACACGCCGCGTCTGCGCGCCGGACTGGTAGTGCTCCAGGAGGCGCCCGGTGATGAGGGTCATTTCCTTGCCGCCGGCCGCCGCGTTCGCACCGGAGTTGGCAGCGGAAGGACGACGGCGGCGGGGAGCCACCGGGACCATGACCGCCTTGCCGTCCGGGTGTGCGAAGCCGTCCCGGAACAGCCGCGGCGTGCCGGTGCTGCCGGCCGGGTAGGGCCAGTAGGCGGCCTCGCCCCGGTCCAGCATGGCGTAGTCGATGCCGGAGTAGTCGGCCAGGCCGCCCGCGGAGGCGAGCCGCAGTTCCTCGAAGACGGTCTCGGGGTCCTCGCTGTAGGTGGAGGGGGCGTCCAGCCGCTCGGCCAGCCGGGCCATGATCCACAGCTCGCTGCGGGTGCCTGCGGGTGGTGAGATGGCGCGGCGCCGGCGCAGGACGCGTCCTTCCAGATTGGTCAGGGTGCCTTCTTCTTCGGCCCACTGGAGGACCGGAAGAATGAGGTCAGCCTCCGCAGCGGTCTCCGACATGAAGAAGTCGCACACCACCAGGAAGTCCAGGCTGCGCAGGCCCTTGATGACCGCGTTGGCGTCGGGGGCGGCCACGGCGATGTTGGAGGCGTGAACGAAGAGGCACCGGACGCCGTCGGGCTGTCCCAGCGACTTCAGCAGTTGGACGGCAGGCAGCCCGGGGCCGGGGATCAACGCCTCGGGTACGCCCCACACGGAGGCCACGTGGGCACGGGCTGCGGGGTCGGTGATCTTCCGGTAGCCGGGGAGCTGGTCAGCCTTCTGGCCGTGCTCGCGGCCACCCTGGCCGTTGCCCTGCCCGGTGAGGGTACCGTAGCCGCTGCGGGCCGAGCCCGGCAGGCCCAGCAGGAGGCTGAGGTTGATGGCGGCGGTGGCGGTGTCGGTGCCGTCCACGTGCTGTTCCACGCCCCGGCCGGTGAGGATGTAGCTGCCGCCTGCACGCGCCCCGGCGGCAAGCCTGCGGGCAGTTTCCCGGATCAGGTCCGCGGGCACGCCGGTGATGGATTGCACGCGCTCGGGCCAGAAAGCGTTGACGCTGCGGGCTACGGCGTTGTAGCCGGAGGTACGGTCCTGCAGGTAGCCGGTGTCCACCAGGTTTTCGTGGATGACCACGTGCGAGAGCCCCAGCAGCAGGGTGAGGTCGGTGCCCGGCAGGGGCTGGAGGTGGATGCCGCCGCCGTCGGCCGTGAAGGCTGCCGTGGCGGAACGGCGCGGATCCACCACGATCAATCCGCCGGCGTTGCGGGCACCCTGCAGGTGCTGGACGAACGGCGGCATGGTCTCGGCCACGTTCGAACCGAGCATCAGGATGGTGCCGGCGGTGTCCAGGGCTTCGAGCGGGAACGGCAGGCCGCGGTCCACGCCGAAGGCGCGCATGCCGGCGGCAGCTGCCGAGGACATGCAGAACCTGCCGTTGTAGTCGATCCGGGAGGTGCCCAGGGCCAGCCGGGCGAACTTGCCCAGCTGGTAGGCCTTCTCGTTGGTGAGTCCGCCGCCGCCAAAGACGCCGACGGCGTCCGCTCCGTGGCGTGCGCGGGCATCTTTCACTGCCGCCGCGGCCAGGTCCAGGGCCTGGTCCCAGCCGATGGGCCGGTGGACCCCGTCGGGGCCCTTCAACAGCGGTTCGGTGATCCTGCCGGCGTGGTTCAGCAACGCCGCGGAAGTCCACCCCTTGCGGCAGAGTCCGCCGCGGTTGGTGGGGAAGTCCCGGCCGGCCACTTCCAGGGCCGGGGACGGCGTGGGGTTCAGGTCAAAAGGAGCAGGCACGGGGCCTGGCCCCGGCTGTGCAGCCGGGGCCAGGTCCGCGGGGGACGTGAGCGTCATGGCGCACTGCAGGGCGCAATAGGGGCAGTGCGTGTCGGCGCTTTTGGCCATGTTAGACGTGTCCCATCGCGTTCCGGCCGGCGTTGCGGATGTAGCAGGTCCAGCAGACCAGCAGCATCACCACATAGGCGCCAACGAATCCGTAGAAGGCCGGGGTGTAGGAGCCACTGGCAGTGCTGGAGGCATTCAGGACCTGGGGGATGACGAAGCCGCCATACGCGCCGATCGCGGAGATCAGGCCGAGTGCCGAGGATGCGAGGCGCTGGGTTGCAACGGAGCTTGCGCCGTTGCGTGCCGCCCGGCTGGAGGTGGCGAAGATGACGGGGATCATCCGGTAGGTGGCGCCGTTTCCAAAGCCGCTGGCGGTGAACAGCATCAGGAAGAGGACCAGGAAGAGCCAGAAGTTCTTCAGCGGCAGGGTCCAGATCATGGTGAGGGTGATGACGGCCATGGAAGCGAAGGCTGCCACGGTCATCCGGGCCCCACCCATCCTGTCCGCCATGCGTCCGCCGTACGGGCGGGCCAGCGAGCCCACCAGGGGGCCCAGGAATGCAAGGGACAGGGCCACCGTGCCTACTCCGATGGAGGAGAACGCGGGGAAGTAGTCCTTGATCAGCTTGGGGAACACACCGGCGAAGCCGATAAACGAGCCAAAGGTACCGATGTACAGCAGCGCCATGACCCACAGGTGCGGTTCCTTGAGCGCGGCGACCGAGCCGGCCACGTCGCCCTTGGCGCTGGTGAGGTTGTTCATGTACTTGAAGGCGCCGAACGCTGCGAGAAGGATGAAGGGAACCCACATCCAGCCGGCCATGGGAAGGTTGACGGTGCCGGCGGCCAGCAGGGTGATCACAATGGGAACGGCAAGTTGTGCGATGGCGGCGCCCAGGTTTCCGCCCGCGGCGTTCAGTCCCAGCGCCCAGCCCTTTTCCCTGGCCGGGTAGAAGAAAGTGATGTTGGCCATGGAGCTGGCGAAGTTGCCGCCGCCGAAGCCGGCGAGGGCGGCCACCAGGAGCATGACGCCGAACGGCGTGCCCGGGTTGGAGACACACAGTGCCAGTCCGGTGGAGGGGATCAGGAGCAACAGGGCGGACACGATGGTCCAGTTCCGTCCGCCGAAGCGGGGGACCATGAAGGTATAGGGGATGCGGAGGGTGGCGCCCACCAGGCTGGGCATCGAAATGAGCCAGAAGATCTCCGAGGTGGAGAAAGTGAAGCCGGCGGCGGGAAGCTGGACCACCACGATGGACCACAACTGCCACACCACGAAGCCGAGGAACTCGGCGAAGATGGACCAGTTCAAGTTGCGGCGGGCGATGGCGCGGCCGGCGGTTTCCCACTGCTCCTTGTTCTCGGCATCCCAGTTGGCGATCCAGCGGCCGGGGCGGAATTCAAGGGCAGGAGAGTCTGTGGTGCGGGTACGGCCGGGCTGTGCGCTGGCGGATGCGGCAACGGCTGCCGGCCCTGTGGCCTCATCAAAGTCAAGGGTATTTCCGGCGCCGGCATCAACGGTGCGGTCAACAGTCACGGGTTACCTCCTTCAGGGGATGTTGTTCCTCCAAGGTAGGGAAGGCTCGTTTCGCGGACAGTCGATGTTTGTTAACGCGCTGTGACTTTTGCCTATCCGGGTCAGCAAACCGGCGTGAGGCCCGGCCGGGAGACTGCATCATGAGACGCACAACACAGGTCCGAATAATGGACGATTCGTCCATTGACTGGACGTGGCGAAGTAAGATCGAACTCTAACTATTCGAGCCGGGAGGCGGCCCTGCCTGCGCCCGGCCGGTCTCACGAAAGCGTTTACCTATGTCATCCCCCGATACCACCACGGTGCCTGGTGCGCACCAGCCGGTGAACTCCCGCGGCCGCGTCATCGTGGCGAGCCTGATCGGCACCACCGTGGAGTTCTACGACTTCTACGTCTACGCCACCGCCGCCGTACTGGTCTTTCCGAAGCTCTTCTTCCCGGGCCAGAACGAGACCACCCAGCTGCTGAGCTCCTTCGCAGTCTTCGGCGTTGCCTTCGTCGCCCGCCCGCTCGGCTCCATCATCTTCGGCCACTTCGGTGACAAGTTCGGCCGTAAGGGAACCCTCGTCGCGTCGCTGCTGACGATGGGCATTGCGACCTTCCTGATCGGCTGCCTTCCCACCGCGTTGGTCCCGGGCTGGGGATTCTGGGCACCGGCCCTGCTGGTGATCATGCGCTTTGCCCAAGGCCTGGCGCTGGGCGGCGAGTGGAGCGGCGCGGCGCTGCTGGCCACGGAAAATGCCCCCGCCAACAAGCGGGCCATCTACGGCACGTTCCCGCAGCTGGGCGCACCCATTGGCTTCATCATTGCCAACGTCATCTTCCTGGTGGCCAGCTACACGCTGACGCCGGAGGCCTTCCAGGCCTGGGGCTGGCGCGTCCCGTTCCTGCTCAGCGCCGTCATGGTGATCCTGGGCCTGTATGTCCGGCTCAAGCTGATCGAAACCCCCGCCTTCACCAAGGTGGTGGAGTCCAACGAGGTCGCGAAGCTTCCGCTGGGCCGCGTCTTCAAGTCCAGCTGGCGGCAGCTGATCCTGGGCACCTTCATCATGCTGGCCACGTACGTGCTCTTCTACCTGATGACCACGTTCACCCTCACGTACGGCACCAAGCCCACGCTGGCCGGTGCGCAGGCGGCCGCCGAAAAGGCCGGAAAGCCCATGACTGAGGCTGCCGCTGCCGCGTTCGTTCCCGGTCTGGGCTACACCCGCAACGACTTCCTGTGGATGCTGATCGCCGGCGTCGTCTTCTTCGGCATCTTCACCCTGGTTTCCGGACCCCTGGCCGAAAAGTACGGCCGCCGCAAGATGCTTCTCGCCGTCACTGCCGGCATCTTCGTGTTCGGCCTGCTGTTCGTCCCGCTGTTCAGCGGCGGCTTCGTGGGCACCATGGGCCTGCTGATCGTTGGTTTCTCCCTGATGGGCCTGACCTTCGGGCCCATGGGGGCGCTGCTGCCGGAACTATTCCCCACGAACGTCCGCTACACCGGCTCTGCCATCAGCTACAACTTCTCGTCCATCCTGGGCGCAGCGGTGGCGCCGTTCATCGCCGTCGCGCTGTGGGAAGCGGCCAAAGGCAGCCCCGTCCTGGTCGGTGTGTACCTGACGTCCATGGCCGTGCTCACCCTGATCGCGCTGTTCCTCACCCGCGAAACCCGCGACCTTGACTACGAGAACAACGTGGCCTGATTTCTCCAACGCCACAATGCCCGGTGCGGCCATCCGGCCCGCCGGGCTTTTTCATGCCCCGCGGGCGTAGCGGGCCACGAAGTTCTTCAGGACGGTCATCGGCTCGGTCACGGTGAACCGGCGGGCGGCCGCCATCAGCTCTTCGGCGGATTCCGGCGGGAAGTAACCGGCGTGCCGGTAGATATCGATCCGGGTCACCAGCCCCTCGGCGTCCAGTTCGGGGTGGAACTGGGTGGCATAGAGGTTGGTCTTGATGCGGAACATGTGGACCGGGCACGCTGTGGAGCGCGCCAGCAGGACGGCGTGCCCCGGCAGCGCACTGACCGCCTCCTTGTGGCCGGTGAACCCCGTAAACGTCCGGGGCAGCCCGTGCAGCAGGGGATCCTGCAGCCCGGCGTCCGTCAGTTCGATCTCCACCGCTCCCAGCGGTTCCCCATAGGTCCGGTCGATCACCGCGCCCTGGTGCGTGCCAAGGGTTCCCACCCCGTAGCAGGCGCCCAGGAACGGAAAGTCGAGGGCCACCACCTGGTCAAGGAGGCCTGAAAGCTCCCGTTCCACCCGGTGCTGGACCGCACTCTTGTCCGCGGGCGGGTCGCTGGAGGTGAACGGGCTGCCGCCGACGATCACGCCGGAGTACTGCGAAAGGTCCAGTGCGGGCAGCGGAGCTGCCTCAAGCCGTACCCGGTGCAGGTCCCGCTCCTCCAGGCCGCCGTACCTCAGGTAGGCGGCGTACTCGTCCTCGGCGGCGGCGTCCTCGGCCCTGGAAGCGAGAAGCAGAAAAGGCAGCATCTGCTAAGTCTGCCTGTTGGCGCCGACCCCTGCCAGCACCGGACGTGTCCGTGCCGGCAGGGTTTCGCCAAGGGTCAGGCGGCGGGCTGGGTCAGGGAGCGGCGGGACTGGGGCCGGGCCGCGGGGTCCGCGTGCCGGTGCACCAGCTTCCAGTAGCCTTCCTCGCGGCGGAAGATGCTCGTGACGCGCAGCGCGAATTCCTCCGTGGCGGCCGCGGCATCGAGCCGTGCCCGGAAATGCTCGGTTTCCACGAGGTAGGCGGTGTCGCGGGCGGTGTAGGAGGTGACGGTGTCGAAGCCCAGCATCTCGCCGTCGCGGAACTGCCGCGCCGCCTGGTCAAGCCGGGCCTCCACCTGCGCCCAGCCGCGGGCGATGCCGCCGAACGGGTTGGCCAGGGTGACGTCGTCCTGCCGGGAGTACAGGTCCTTGATGGGAGCAGGGTTGCCCCGGGTGATTTCGGGAACCGCCTGGTGGTAGCGGTCCACTTCTTCCTGGAAACTTGGTGCAAGCATGGCCGGTGCAGCGCTTTCTAGTCTTCGATGGTGGCGATGATGGCGCCCGCGGACACCGTTTCGCCCGCCGTCGCGGTGAGTCCGGTGATGGTGCCGGAACGGTGCGCCGTCAACGGCTGCTCCATCTTCATGGCCTCCAGGACCACCACCAGGTCCCCTTCGGACACCACGTCACCGTGCGAAACAGCGACCTTCACGATTGTTCCCTGCATAGGGGAGGTAAGGGCGTTGCCGGTGGCGGCAGCGGGGCCGGCGGACCGGGACCGTTTCTTCGACTTGCCGGGCTTGCCCGCGGCTGCTGCGGTTCCGGGGGTGCCCAGGGACGCCGGGAGGACCACTTCCAGCCGCTTGCCGCCCACCTCGACGACGACCCGCTGGCGTTCGCCGGCGTCGGCCTCTTCATCCGTGGCGCCGCTCGGGGTCCAGGCGGGGATGTCGTTGGTGAAGGCCGTCTCGATCCAGCGGGTGTGGACCTTGAACGGCCCCTCGGCCGGGGCGAAGTCGGGGTTGCTGACCACGGCGAGGTCGAACGGAATGACGGTGGGAATGCCTTCCACCACCATTTCCTCAAGTGCGCGGCGGGAGCGCTGCAGGGCCTGGGCGCGGGTGGCGCCGGTGACGACCAGCTTGGAGAGCATGGAGTCGAAGTTGCCGCTGATGACGTCGCCCTGCTCCACGCCGGAATCGATCCGCACGCCGGGACCGGTGGGGTTCTTCAGGACACTGATGGTGCCGGGGGCGGGCATGAAGTTCCGGCCGGGGTCCTCGCCGGTGATACGGAATTCGAAGGAGTGGCCGCGGACCTCGGGGTCGCCGTAGCCGAGCTCCTCGCCGCGGGCCAGCCGGAACTGTTCGCGGACCAGGTCGATCCCGGTGACTTCCTCGGAGACGCAGTGCTCCACCTGGAGGCGGGTGTTGACTTCGAGGAAGGAAATGGTGCCGTCCTGGCCTACCAGGAACTCGCAGGTGCCGGCGCCGAGGTAGCCGGCTTCCTTGAGGATGGCCTTGGAGGACTCGTAGAGCCGCTGGTTCTGCTCCTCGGTGAGGAACGGGGCCGGGGCTTCCTCCACGAGTTTCTGGTTGCGGCGCTGCAGGGAGCAGTCGCGGGTGGAGACGACCACTACGTTGCCGTGCGCGTCGGCCAGGCACTGGGTCTCGACGTGGCGGGGGGCGTCCAGGAAGCGCTCAATGAAGCACTCGCCGCGGCCGAAGGCGGCGGTGGCTTCGCGGACGGCGGACTCGAAGAGTTCGGGGATTTCCTCGCGGGTGCGGGCCACCTTGATGCCGCGTCCGCCGCCGCCAAAGGCCGCCTTGATGGCGACCGGCAGGCCGAACTTGTCCACGAATTCGAGGATTTCCTCGGCGGATTCCACCGGATCGGCGGTGCCGGGGACCTGCGGGGCGCCGACCTTCTCGGCAATGTGACGGGCCTGCACCTTGTCGCCCAGGGCGGAAATGGCCTCGGGTGAGGGGCCGATCCAGGTGATGCCGGCGGCAATCACCTTGGCGGCGAATTCGGCGTTCTCGGCCAGGAATCCATATCCGGGGTGGATCGCGTCGGCGCCGGACTGGCGGGCGGCGCCGATGATCTTGTCCATCACCAGGTAGGACTCGGCGGCCGTCGTGCCACCCAGGGCATATGCCTCGTCAGCGAGCCGGACGTGGAGCGCATCGCGGTCCGGGTCGGCGTAGACGGCCACCGAGGCGATGCCTTCGTCCCGGGCCGCACGGATGATGCGGACGGCGATTTCCCCGCGGTTGGCGATCAGCACCTTTGTGAGGGTCGTCGACTGCGTGGGACCTGCGGACTGCTCCAAATTTGCTGACAAGGCGTCTCCTTCTTTCCTTCAGGGAGCCTAGCGCGGTTTTGAGGGTTCCGCCGATATTACTTGCGGAATCCGCGTGTAAACCAGCCTTCCTTTGTAGGGAAGCTACAAGGCATCCCGAAAATGTAGCTCTTAGCGCGCGGGCCAGAGATCCGTGATGCGTACATTGGCGGCGGCAAGAAGGCCCCGGAGGGTGGAGACGGACAGGCCGACGACGGCGTGCGGGTCACCGTCGACCTTCCGGATGAAGGCCCCGCCCAGGCCGTCGATGGTGAACGAACCGGCGCAGTGCAGCGGCTCGCCGGTGGCGATGTAGGCGTCGATTTCCGCCGGTTCCATGTCCATGAAGGCGACCTCGGCGGAGGCGACCGCCCCGAGGGTGGCGCCCGAACCGCGGCCGCCGCTGCCGTCGTCGTCCGTGTCCCTGCAATCCACCAGCCAATGGCCCGTGTGCAGCACCCCCGCGTTGCCGCTCATCCGGAGCATCCGGTCCCGGGCGACGTCGGCCGTGTAGGGCTTGCCGTGCGCCTCGCCGTCGAACTCGAAGACGGAATCGCAGCCCAGCACCAGGGCACCCTCCGCTTCCGGCAGCGACGCCACGGCCTCGGCCTTGGCCCTGGCGAGCAGCAGTGCGGTGTCGTGCGGGTCGGTGACGCCGTACCGCTCCTGGACGGCGGCCTCGTCGACGTCGGACACCAGGACCGTGTGCCGGATGCCGGCCTCGGCCAGGAGCTTGGTGCGGGCGGGGGACTGGGACGCGAGAATCAGATGGTGCACGGCTTCAGCCTAGTGGACCAGTTCGCCCGGGGCGGCGGCGGCCGGGCCACGGTTGAGCTTGGCCCCTTCCACGTCCACGTCCGGCAGGATCCGGTCCAGCCACCGCGGCAGCCACCAGGACCTGGCACCCAGCAGGTACATCACGGCCGGGACAATGGTCATCCGGACCACGAAGGCGTCGAACAGGACACCGAAGGCCATGGCAAAGCCCAGCGGCCGGACCATGGTGAGGTGGCTGAAGATGAAGCCGGAGAACACGCTGACCATGATGATCGCAGCGGCTGTCACCACGGCGGCTGCGTGCCGGAAGCCCACCCGGACAGCTTCCTTGGCCTCGGAGCCGTGCATGTACGCCTCGCGCATGCCGGAGGCGATGAACACCTGGTAGTCCATGGCCAGCCCAAACAGCACGCCGATCAGGATGATGGGCAGGAAGCTGAGCACGGCGCCCGGGTTGGCGACGTCGAACACGCCCCCCAGCCAGCCCCACTGGTACACCGCCACCACCGCGCCGAAGGCCGCCGACAGGGACAGCAGGAACCCGCCGGTGGCCAGCAGCGGGACCACGATGGAGCGGAACACCAGCAGCAACAGGACCAGGGAAAGCCCGACGACGATCGCCAGGTAGGGCGGCAGGGCGGCGCCGAGCTTGGTGGAGACATCCACGTTGCCGGCCGTCTGCCCGGTCAGGCCCATGGCGACGCCGTAGTCCGACTGGATTTCGCCGTTGAGTCCGCGCAGTTCGGCGACCACTTTGACGGTGCTCGCGCTGGCGGGGCCTTCCTTGGGAATGACCTGGAACACGGCGGTCCGGCGGTCCTCGCTCAGGGCCACCGGCACGGCGGCCACCACGTTGTCCACGGCGCGGAGCTTGTCCGCGATGTCGTACTGCAGCTTCTGCGCCTGGCCTGCGTCCAGGTTCGCTGGGAACTCGCCCACCGCCACGATCGGGCCCGTCACACCCTCGCCGAAGCTGCGCGCCGTCAGGTCATAGGCCTGGTAGGCCTCCGAATCCACAGGCTCGGAGCCGCCGTCCGGCAGGGCCAGCTGCAGCTGCGTGGCCGGCAGTGCCAGGGTGCCGAGCACCAGGACGCCGGCCACCAGGGCAACCCACGGGTGCCGGGTGACCAGTCCGCCCCAACCGCGCGTACTGCGCTGCCGGTCGGTGGCGAGGTCTGCGGCTTCGTGGCCCGGCTCGGCGTTGTGCGCCTCGGCCTTGGCCCATGCCCGCCGGGAGATGATGCGGCGGCCGATCAGGGACAGCACGGCGGGGGTCAGGGTGATGGCCACGAGCACGGCCACGGCCACGGTCCCCGCCGCCGCAAGGCCCATGACGGTGAGGAACGGCAGCCCGGGGACCACCAAGGCAGCGAGGGCGATGATGACGGTGAGGCCGGCGAAGACCACCGCGTTGCCGGAGGTGCCGTTGGCCCGGGCCACCGACTCCTCTGCGTCCATCCCGGCCAGGAGCTGGGTCCGGTGCCGGTTGACGATGAACAGTGAGTAGTCGATGCCGACGGCGAGGCCGAGCATGAGGGCCAGCATGGGGGAGATGGAGCTCATGTCGAACAGGCCGGAGAGTGCAAAGGTCACGCCCACGCCCACGCCGACGCCCATGATGGCCATCAGCAGCGGCAGGCCGGCGGCGATCAGGGTACCCAGCATGAGGATCAGGACCAGCGCGGCGACCGCGATGCCCACGATCTCCGCTGTCCCGAACAGGGCCGAGATGTCCTCCGTGATTTCCTTGCTGGCCAGCGCCTTGACGCCGGCTGACGACGTTTCATGGGCGATGTCCTGAACCTGTTTCCGGACCGCCGGGGCCAGCCCGTTGATGGAGGTGTTGAACTGGACCTGGGCGACGGCGGCCTGGTTGTCCTCGGAGACGAAACGGATGGCGGATGCCGCCTGGGCCTGGCGTTTGCCGAGCTCCAGCTTGGCCTTGTTGGCCTCCAGTTCCTGGGTGCCGGCGTCGAGCTTGGCCTGGCCTGCCGCCAGCGCCGCCTTCTGCTGGCCGAGTTGGGCGTCGATCACTGCTGCCGGTGCCCCGGCGGCCGTGAGCTGCTGCTCGGCCGCGGCCAGCTGCGCCTTGCCGGCGTCCAGCTGGGCCCGGGAAGCGTCGAGCTGTGCCTGGCCGGCGGCCAGCTGCTGTTCACCGTCCGTGATCGCCTTGGCGGCCTGGTCCACCTGGGCCTGGGTGGCGAACGGGTCAACTGTGCCGCGGACCTCGGGCAGCGTCTGGAGCTTCTTCAGCGCGTCTGTGACGGCGGCGCGGCTCTGGTCCGTGAAGCCGCCGCCCGGGGCTTCGAACACGATGGTCGCGCTTCCGCCGGAGGCGGACGGGAGGTCCTGCTTGAGCTTGTCAGCGATCCGTTGGGTTTCGGTTCCAGGGATCTGGAAGTTGTTGGACAGGGTGCCGTGGAATGCTGCGGCCGAGCCGCCCACGGCCACCAGCACGGCGAGCCACAAGGAGATGACAAGCCAGCGCCGGCGGTAGGAGAACTTGCCAAGGCGGTAGAGGAGGAGTGCCATGCGGAACCGATCTGATCAGGAGGAGCGGGTAGCGGAAGGTGAAGCAGCGGGGGTGAAGCCTGTGCCCAGCAGGGCTATCGAGTCGATCAGCAGTTGGCGCAGCTCGGTCAGGGAACCTGCTGTGAGGTCCGGGCCCCGCCTGCTGAACCAGACCTCCATGGCGGCCTTGCCACAGGAGATGATGGAGCCGGCCAAAGCGTGGACATAGAGTTCGTCCTGCCCGCCCGGCGTGCCGGCGAGGCGCTCGCGGGCGACGGCGAAGACCTGCGCCCGGCAGTGGTCCCATGCTTCCAGTTCGGAGTGGGCCATCAGCGGGCTCTGCTGGGTCAGGGTAAACAGTTCTGCCAGCGGAGCGACGGCTTTGGGATCGGCCAGGGCCACCAGGGCCGCCTGGGCCGATTCGAGCATGGGCTCCTCTGCCGGGCGGAGCCGCAACTGTTGGATGGCGGTGTCCAGGAAACCGTGCACGATGGATGCCAGGGCCGCGTCGGTGCTGCTGAAGTAGTTGAAGAACGTGCGGCGCGAGATTCCGGCGGCGTCGGCGATGTCCTCCACCGTGAAGTTTCCCGGGCCCTTGGCGCGCAGCAGTCCAAGGGCGGCGTCGGTAATGGCCTGCCTGGTGGCTGCCTTGTTCAACTCCCGCCGCGACTGCGGTGCCTGCTGGTCATCGGGGGAGGGGAGGGTGGTTGGCACGTAATTACACTACGTGCAACTTTGCACTATATGCAACCAAATTCCGGTTCGGATTCACAGGAGAACGAAAGGTTCCCAACAGCCTTTCCCGAACCTGGCGGTGGATGCTTGAGAGGTCTCGGTGAGAGAGGCATAAACCTACAGCCGTCGCAGGACGGCGAATCAGGAGACAAGAGATGTCACGTACCAAGAAGATGACCCTGGGCCTGTCAGCGGCTGCGCTGGTCCTTGGCGCCGGTATCGGAGTGGCCGGCATGGCCTCCGCAACCACCACGACGCCAACTCCCACACCCACCGCCAGCTCAAGCGCCTCGACTGATGGAGGCAACGGCGCCGCCCCCGATGGCATGCACAGGCACGGCGGCCGCGGCGGCCACGGCGAAGACCAGGCTGCCGCGCTGGCCACCAAGCTCGGCGTGGACCAGACCAAGGTCCAGGACGCGCTGAAGGCCTTCCGCGAAGCCAACAAGCCCACCGCCCCGGCTGACGGCCAGAAACCGGACCCGGCCGCCCGCGAAGCAGCGCTTGCGAAGTCGCTGGCCGACGCGCTGGGAATTGACGAGTCGAAGGTGACGGCCGCCCTCCAGGAGATCCGCAGCGATGAGCAGTCTGAGCACGCTGCAGAGCTCAAGACCCGCCTGGACAAGGCTGTCACCGACGGAAAGCTGACGCAGGCCGAAGCCGATGCCGTAACCAAAGCGGTCCAGAACGGCGTGATCGGCGGTGGCGGGCGCTGACCGAAGCCCCGGGCCCGGCGGAACCATGGTTCCCCTGACCGGTAGAAGTCCCTAACAGTACGAAGTCCCTAAACAGCACGAAGTCCCCCGGGAAAATTTCCCGGGGGACTTCGTGCTGCGGGGCTGCTGGTTACGCCTTGGCGTCCTGCAGTTCGCGCGGAGTGGTGTCGGCGCTGATTCCATCGGTGGGCTCACCGGCGGCGGCGTCATTGTCATCCACGAACGGGGTGCCGTTGCGCGGTGCGTTGTACAGCGACTCGTCCAGGATGCCCTGGCGCTTGGCCACGATGGTGGGAACCAGGGCCTGGCCCGCAACGTTCACGGCGGTGCGGCCCATGTCCAGGATGGGGTCGATGGCGAGCAGGAGCCCGACGCCGGCCAGCGGCAGTCCCAGCGTGGAGAGGGTCAGCGTCAGCATCACCACGGCGCCGGTGGTGCCGGCGGTCGCTGCGGAGCCCAGCACGGAGACCAGGGCGATCAGCACGTACTGGCTGAAGTCCAGGTGGATCCCGAAGAACTGGGCCACGAAGATCGCGGACACGGCCGGGTAGATGGCCGCGCAGCCGTCCATCTTGGTGGTGGCGCCCAGCGGCACTGCGAAGGAAGCGTAGGCGCGCGGGACGCCGAGGCTGCGTTCAGTGACGCGCTGGGTCAGCGGCAGGGTGCCCACCGAGGAACGGGACACGAAGGCCAGCTGGACGGCCGGCCACACACCGGAGAAGTACTGCTTGATGGACAGGCCGTGGCTGCGGACCAGGACGGGGTAGACCACGAACAGCACCAGGGCCAGGCCAACGTAGATCGCGACGGCGAACTTGCCGAGCGAGCCGATGGTGTCCCAGCCGTAGACTGCGACGGCGTTGCCGATCAGGCCGATGGTGCCGAGCGGAGCGATGCGGATGATCCACCACAGCACTTTCTGGATGACGGCAAGGGCCGAGGCGTTCAGGTTCAGGAAGGGCTCAGCGGCCTTGCCGACCTTGAGGGCCGCAACGCCGACGGCGATGGCGATCACCAGGATCTGCAGGACGTTGAAGCTGACCGAGGTGGTGACTGCGCCGGAGTCGCCAACGGTGGAACTGGCGCCGAGGCCCAGGAAGTTCTTGGGAAAGAGGCCTACGAGGAACGCCCACCAGTCACCGGATTTGCCGGTGTACTTGGCTTCCTCGGTGATGCCGGTGTTGGCGCCGGGCTGCAGCAGCACGCCCAGGCCGATACCGATCAGCACCGCAATCAGGGACGTGATGGCGAACCACAGGAGCGTGTTCCATGCCAGCCTGGCAGCGTTGGATACCTGGCGCAGGTTGGAGATGGAGCTGACGACGGCGGTGAAGATCAACGGAACCACGGCGGTCTGCAGCAGCGAGACGTAGCTCGAGCCGATGGTCTGCAGCGTGGCGCCGAGGGCGTTCGGGTTGGCCTTGGTGCTGCCGGTGTACTTGGCCAGCAGGCCGAGGCCAAGGCCCACGACGAGGGCGGCAATGATCTGGAAGCCGAAGGAGGCCGCCCACTTGGGCAACTGGAATCCGGTCTTCCCCGCGGAGGATGGGGTGCTTGTCTGAGTGGTCACCAGAACAAGCTAGACCTGCACCGCATACCACGTCGAAAGAATATTGAGAAATATTACGCAACTACAATAACGCCCGGCGCTGCAAAACCCCTGAAAACCAAGGCAGGCAGCGGCGTTTGTTACTTATTCCCGGACCGGATGTGCTTAATGTCTCTCACCCCAGTGGTTGAGCCTGTCGAAACCGAGGGGGTTTCGACAGGCTCAACCACCGGATTATCCCAAGAGCGCCCGGCGGAGGGTGTCCAGTCCTACGGAGCCGATGTTGAGGGCCTTGGTGTGGAACTCCTTGAGGTCGAACCCCGGCCGGGACTCAAGTTCGGCGCGGATTTGTTCCCAGAGCCGCTGGCCCACCTTGTAGGAGGGTGCCTGGCCCGGCCAGCCGAGGTAGCGGGTGAACTCGAAATTGAGCTGGCCTTCGCTGATGGGGAGGTTTTCCTTGAGGAAGCCGTAGCCCTTGTCGGCGGTCCAGGTGCCGGATCCCCAGCGTTCGGGCACGTCCAGCTCGAGGTGCACGCCGATGTCGAAGACGACGCGGGCGGCCCGCATGCGCTGCATGTCCAGCATTCCCATGTGGTCGCCGGGGTCGGTGAGGTAGCCCAGTTCCTGCATCAGTTTCTCGGCGTAGAGGGCCCAGCCTTCGCCGTGCCCGGAGGTCCAGCAGACGTTGCGGCGCCAGTTGTTCAGCAGTTCCCGCCGGTAGGTGGCGGTGGCTACCTGGAGGTGGTGGCCGGGGACGCCCTCGTGGTACACGGTGGTGGTCTCGGCCCAGGTGGTGAAGGTGTCCTCGCCGGCGGGGACGGACCACCACATGCGGCCGGGGCGGGCTGAAGTCGTCGGACGGGCCGGTGTAGTAGATGCCGCCCTCGTCCGTGGGGGCGATCCGGCATTCGAGGGTCTTCATGACATCCGGAATGTCGAAGTGCACTCCGGCGAGCCCGGCCATGGCCTTGTCAGAGAGGTCCTGCATCCATGCTTGCAGTGCGTCGGTGCCTTTCAGCTGCCGTGCGGGATCGTTGTTGAGGATTTCCTTGGCTTCGGCGATGGTGGCGCCGGCCTTGATGGTGGCGGCAACGCGTTCCTGTTCGGCGATGAGGCGGTCCAGTTCCTGGACGCCCCAGGCGTACGTTTCTTCGAGGTCCACTTCGGCGCCGAGGAATGAGCGGGAAGCCAGTGCGTAACGTGCCCTGCCCACGGCGTCCTTCTCAGGCGCGGCCGGGAGCAGCTCGGTGCGCAAGAACTCTGCCAGCCCGGCGTAGGCGCTGCGGGCGGCTCCGGCTCCGGCGTCGAGCTTGTCCTGAAGTGCCGCGGGCAGCGGTCCGTCAGCGGTGGCTGCACCGGCGGCCACCTTGGCGAAGAATCCGTCTGCTGCCGCGTACTTGGTCACCTGTTCGATGACGATCCGCACCTGCCGGGCGGCGGCCACCCGGCCGGCGTCCCGGGCCATGCGCAGGGATTCGATATAGCCGCTGATGGCGGCCGGCACGTTGCCAGCGCGGCCGGCGATGTGTTCCCAGTCCTGCCCGGTGGCGGTGGGCATGAGGTCGAAGATGGCCCGGATGTCCTGCGCGGGGGAGGCGATGTTGTTCAGTTCGGCGTACTCCCAGCCGGAGGCGTGGATCAGCAGTTGCAGGCCGAGCCGCTCCCGCATGGCATCCAGGGTGACGGCGTCCACGTCGTCTTCCGGCTCCAGGCCCTCCAGTGAGGCCAGTGCGTCCCGCGCGGCCTCGGCGAATCCGGCGATGCCTGCGGGGGAGAAGTCCTGGTATTCCGTCTCGTGGCCCGGCAGGCCAAGGGTGGTGGCGAACGTCGGGTTGAGTCTGATCAGGGTGTCCGTGTAAGCGTCAGCGACGGCGTCGATGCGGGTATGCGGGCGCGCGGCGGGTGCAGTGTCTGTAGTCACATTCCGAGACTACCCGGCTGGGCGGACCGGGTGGGGAGGGTCAGCTGTGGCTGCGCTTCCAGGCGCCGGGGCCGGGCGACGGGGCGAGCCGCAACTGTTGCCGGCGCACCCAGTGCCGCACGCTGGGGGACTTGGCGGGGGCTGGGCTTTCCCCGCCCAGGGAAAGGACGACGGCGGTGAGTGCGGCCAGCTCCTCGGCGTTCGGCTGTCCTTTGACGACAGAAAGCAGCGGAGCAGCTTCGGTCTCCCGGGCTTCGCCGGCCTCCGTGGGATCCTGCGCTGGGCCCACGCCCGCAGGGTTCCCTGGCTGAGCTTGCGAAGTTAGGGGGCGGGTGGGGATCACAGCGGGATGTTCCCGTGCTTCTTGGCGGGGAGGCTGGCGCGTTTGTCGCGCAGTGCCCGCAGGCCCTTGATGATCTGGACGCGGGTCTCGGAGGGGGCGATCACGGCGTCCACATAGCCCAGTTCTGCCGCCTGGTAGGGGTTGAGGAGTTCTTCCTCGTACTGCCGGATGACCTCGGCGCGGCGGGCTTCGACGTCCCCGCCATCTTCCGCTACGGCGGCGAGGTCGCGGCGGTAGAGGATGTTAACGGCACCCTGGGCACCCATGACGCCGATTTGCGCGGTGGGCCACGCCAGGTTCAGGTCGGCGCCAAGCTTCTTGGAGCCCATCACGATGTAGGCGCCGCCGTAGGCCTTGCGGGTGATGACGGTGAGCTTGGGGACGGTGGCCTCGGCGTATGCGTAGAGGAGCTTGGCGCCGCGCCGGATGATGCCCTGGAACTCCTGGTCCTTGCCGGGAAGGAAGCCGGGAACGTCCACCAGGGTGATGATGGGGATGTTGAAGGCGTCGCAGTGGCGGACGAACCGGGCCGCTTTTTCGGAGGCGGCGATGTCCAGGGTGCCGGCGAACTGCAGCGGCTGGTTGGCAACGATGCCCACCGTATGGCCCTCCACGCGGCCGTAGCCGATCATCACATTGGGTGCGTAAAGTGCCTGCATCTCAAGGAAGTGCCCGTCGTCCACGATCTGTTCGACGACGGCCCGCATGTCGTAGGGCTGGTTGGCGGAGTCCGGAACCAGCGCGTCCAGGGCGAGGTCGTCGTCGTCGACCTCCAGCTCTTGCTGGTGTCCCAGCACGGGTGCCTCCGAGAGGTTGTTGGAGGGCAGGAAGTCCAGCAGTTCGCGCACGAACTCGATGGCGTCGGTTTCGTCGGAGGCCAAGTAGGTGGACGTTCCGGTGGTGGCGTTGTGCTGCCGTGCGCCACCCAGCGTTTCCATGTCCACGTCCTCGCCGGTGACTGTCTTAATGACGTCGGGGCCGGTGATGAACATGTGGGAGGTCTTGTCCACCATCACCACGTAGTCGGTGAGGGCGGGGGAGTAGGCGGCGCCGCCGGCGGAGGGGCCCATGATGAGCGAGATCTGCGGCACCACGCCGGACGCGTGGACGTTGTTCCGGAAGATGTCCGCGAACATGGCCAAGGACGCCACGCCTTCCTGGATGCGTGCGCCGCCGCCGTCCAGGATGCCCACCACGGGGCAGCCATTGCGGAGTGCGAATTCCTGGACCTTGACGATCTTTTCGCCGTTGACCTGGCTCAGCGATCCGCCGTAGACGCTGAAATCCTGGCTGTAGACGGCCACCAGGCGGCCGTCAACGGTGCCGTAGCCGGAGACCAGGCCGTCGCCCAGCGGCTTCTTCTTTTCCATGCCGAAGGCCGTGGAGCGGTGCACGGCAAGGGCGTCGAATTCAACAAACGAGTCTTCGTCCAGGAGCAGTTCGATGCGTTCGCGGGCGGTGTTCTTGCCGCGGGCATGCTGCTTTTCGATGGCCTCAAGGCCGGAGGGCTGTGCGGCACGCGCCTGGCGGTCGCGGAAATCTGCGATCTTTCCCGCTGTCGTTGTCAGATCGTGGCTCATCAAGTGTCTCCGGCTCTGTAGCAAGTCAGTTCTGTTGGCTGGCGGTCCGAATTGGCGGGAGCTTTAAGTAGCATCCACACAAAAGACGAACCCTGCTGGCAAGTCTAATGACGCATTCGGCGCCCGCAGCTGTAGGGAACCTACAATTTTCTGCCGTTCCAGCACCCTCTCCATTATGTTACCCGCCAGTAACTTAGTTGGGTTACAGTGTTCCCATGACTTCAAGCAATGAGGCTTTGCAGACGTCCGAGAGCCCCTACCGGGCGGCTGGTTCCCTGGCGGGTCGCACCATTCTGATCTCCGGCGGAAGCCGCGGAATCGGCCTGGCCATCGCCAAGAGGGCGGCCCGGGACGGCGCCAACATTGTGCTACTGGCCAAAACCGGCAATCCGCACCCGAAATTGGCGGGCACCGTCTTTACCGCCGCCGAGGAACTGGTGGAGGCGGGCGGCCAGGCGTTGCCGCTGGTGGGCGACGTCCGCCGGGACGAGGACGTCGCAGGAGCCGTGGCCGCAGCCGTGGAACGCTTCGGCGGCATCGACGTCGTCATCAACAACGCCTCGGCCATCGACCTCTCCACCACTGACGCCGTCGAGATGAAAAAATACGACCTCATGCAGGACATCAACGTCCGCGGAACCTTCCTGCTGTCCAAGCTCGCGCTCCCCGCGCTGCGGGCCTCGGCGCAGGGGCATATCCTGACGCTGTCCCCGCCGCTGAACCTGCACCCCTCCTGGGCAGGGAAACACCTCGCCTACACCATGGCCAAGTACGGGATGAGCCTGACCACGCTGGGCCTGGCCGAGGAACTGAAAGCCGACGGCGTCCGGGTGAACTCCCTGTGGCCGTGCACCCTGATCGACACGGCAGCCATCCGTAACATGCCGCACGGCGAAAAAATGGTGCTGGCCGCCCGGGGCCCGCAAATCATGGCCGATGCCGCCCACGCCATCCTGACGGGAAGCCACCTTGCCGCCGGAGATGCGGTGTCAGGCAACTTCTATACGGACGAGCAGGTTCTGGCGGCCGCGGGCGTCACGGACTTCCGTCCGTACAGCCTTGGTGCACCGGAAGACCAGTTGGTTCCGGACATCTTCCTTTAGGGCCGACTGCTTCCACCCGGTCCACACGCCCACCGCCATTGCCGGCGGGTGTGCGGTGGGCCCGTGCGGCGTCCCGGGGGGATTCCGGGCTGCTCGGTGGTCTTCAGCTTCGCTCGGTAGGATTCAGGTATGGATGACGCGCACGTACCGGGCACCCCCCTGAACCGAATGGACCTGGCAGACCAGCGTTTCCTCTCCGCCACGGGCATCCCCCGGATCGACGTCGTGGACTCGACCGGTTCCACCAATGCCGACCTCCTGCGGGCCGTCACGGTGGAAAGCGCAGCCTGGCCGGACCTTTCTGTCCTGACCGCCGAATACCAGACTGCCGCCCGGGGCCGGCTGGACAGGCGTTGGGAAGCGCCACCGCTGAGCTCGGTGTCCGTCTCCGTGGTGTTGCGTCCCGTCAATGCGGACGGCCGCCCGCTCCCTACGCAGAGCTACTCCTGGTTGTCACTGATCGCCGCCCTTGCGCTGCGCGAGACCTTGCTGGAGACCGCCGGCATCCCGGCCGAGCTCAAGTGGCCCAACGATGTCCTGGTGCGCGGCCGGAAGATCGCCGGCATCCTGGCCCAGCTTGGCCCGATGGCGGACGGCAACGTGCCGCCCGTCGTCCTGGGCACCGGGTTGAACGTCACCCTGCGTGAACGCGAACTCCCGGTCCCCACCGCGACATCGGTGGCGCTCGAAGGTGCCCGGACCACCGACCGCACCGCCCTGCTGAAGAGCTACCTGGCCCATTTCGCCACCCTCTACCGCAGTTTCTGCAACGCCGACGGCGACCCCACGGCCGGGTTGGCCGGCGGCCCTTCCCTGCACAAGCGGGTGGAGGCCGTGATGGTTACGCTCGGCAAGCAGGTGCGGGCACAGCTGCCCGGCGACCACGAGATCATTGGACACGCCTCCCGGCTGGATGACTACGGCTCCCTGCTGGTGGTGGACCGCGACGCGCGGGAGCACGTGGTGACCGCCGGCGACGTAGTGCACCTGCGGCCGTGGACATCACCGGAAGAACCCGGCCAAGGCGGTTATGCGTAGAAGCCTCGTTCCCGGGGAACAAGTTATCGTCACCACCCGCCCCCAGCCCAGGAAACTGGCCGGTGCAGCCGCAGCTTTCGTACTGGCGCCGGCGCTGGCAGCCTTCGCCAGCGCCTGGATCATCCGCGGCGGCGCTGCCCGGGTGGTGCCGGCCCTGGGCCGGCAATGGACGTCATGGCTCGTCGCCTGCTGCGTCCTTGCAGCAGCCGCCGTATGGCTGGGCTACTGCCTGCCGCGGCTGCTCCGCTGGCAAGGCACCCGTTACACCCTGACCAGCCAGCGGATGGTGGCCCGGTACGGCGTGCTGAACCGGCGCGACCAACAGGTGAACCTGGTGTCCGTGCGTAACCTGACCGTCCACGAATCCCTGCTTCAGCGGTTGGTGCGCTCCGGGAATATATCCTTGGAAACCGGGCACCAGGGCGTGGTGACCTTTCCTGACGTGCCCGAGGTTGCCCGGTTCCGCGACTTTATCCTCGACGCCATCGGGGAACTGCCGGACGACACTGAGGCCCGGCCGGGTGCGACGTACTATCCCGCCGGGGCTTTTCCGGAGGACATGAGAGAAGGTGGACGGGATGACCGATGAGGACCAGCAGGAACGCGTCAACAGCATCGATCCCGGCTCCGCCGCCGTCGACACCGCCGCAGGATTCCAAGGCGAACCGGCTGCCGGGGACTCCCGGCCTGTATCGGAGCCACCCGCGTCCGAACCCGCACCACCGGAAGCCGCCGCGGACAGGCACCCGGCTACCGGCGCCATGTCTGCCGAACGCCTCGCCATGAAAGCCCTGGAAGCAAGGCTCCTCGGCGGGGAACGCAAGCTCCGTCGTCGTGAAGTGGCCGCCGGCGCAGGCCTCTCCCTCCTCTCCGCCCGCAAACTCTGGCGCGCCCTGGGGTTCCCGAACTTCGGCGACGACGACGTTGCCTTCACCGAACGCGACCAGGCGGCCCTGTCCACCATGGTGGACTTGGTCCGCGCCGGCAAGCTCACGGAGGAAGCGGCCATCTCGGTCACGCGCGCCATTGGCCAAATGACGGACCGGATGGTCGTGTGGCAGATCGAGGCCCTCGTGGAAGATATGGTCCACGAGCAGGGCGTCACGGACGCCGTCGCCCGCAAGCGCCTGGTCAACGAACTTCCCGCCCTGGTGGACGCACTCGAGGAGGTGCTCGTCTACTCCTGGCGCCGCCAGCTCAACGCGGGCGTCCAACGGCTCGCCGTACGCGCCGAGGCCGGCCTCCAGGCGAGCGAGGAGGGCCGCGAGGGCGACGAGGACGACGCCCCGCTGCCTCTGGCCCGCGCCGTCGGCTTCGCCGACCTGGTGTCCTACACCAGCCTGTCCCGGCGGATGAACGAAAAGACGCTGGCCCGGCTGGTCCAGCGGTTCGAAAACAAGTGCGCCGAAATCATCTCGGTGGGCGGTGGCCGGCTGGTCAAGACCGTGGGCGACGAAGTCCTCTACATCGCCGAAACCCCAGCCGCCGGCGCCGAGATCTCCCTGGCGCTCGCCGAAGCTTTCACCGCCGACGAAATCCTTCCCGAAGCCCGGGTGGCCATGGTGTGGGGAAGGATCCTGTCCCGCCTCGGCGACATCTACGGCCCCACCGTCAACCTGGCGGCCCGCCTGACCACCCTCGCTGACCCGGGAACCGTGCTGGTGGACTCCATGACCGCCTCCGCCCTGGAGCACGACGAGCGGTTCGTCATGATTCCCCAAGACCCGGAAAATGTCCGCGGTTTCGGTGAAATCAAACCGGTCCGCCTCACCCGTGGACGCGGCAAGGGCCTGGTCCTGGACTAGGAGCCTCACCTGCCACGGGTGCTGCCGGCCGGCCGAAAACAATTTGTCCACTTGTTGGCGGATAGCGGTATGGTTGTGGTGCCCGGAGTCCAGTGACACCGGCTGCCGGCAGGGGCAGAGAGCTATCGGGGGATAACACTTCATGAAACGTCGGGACCAAGCGCGCGCTGAAAGCCCTGCTTCAGCCATGCCCTGGAAGCGCCGGCTGCTGGGCTCGCGGTGGTTCGCCGGTACTGCGTTTGGTGTGGTGGTGGGTGTGGTGGTGACGGGTGCGGTGTTGTATCCGGGGTTTAAGACCACTGAGGTTGAGTTGAATGATGGTGGCGTGTGGGTGGTGTCGAAGGCTAAGAATGCTGTGGGGCGCCTTAATTATCCTTCGCGGGTGTTGGATGGTGCGGTGACGCCGGCGTCGACGACGTTTGATGTGTTGCAGCATGCCGGTGAGGTGTTTGTTGATGATGCGACTGGTTCGACGTTGAATCAGGTGTCGCCGGCGAATATGCGTCTTGGCGGGGATAAGCGGTTGCCGGGCTCTGCTGCGGTGAGTTTTGGGGCGCAGACGATTTCGGTGACGGATCCGGGGTCGGGCAAGGTGTGGGCGGTGTCGCCGTCGACGGTGAATGGTTTTGATGAGGAGGCGTCGGAGCCTGTTTTGGTGGGTTCTGAGGGGATTGTTTCTGCGGTCGGGGCTGATGACCGGATTTATTCGGCGGATCCGAAGACCGGTGTGGTGTCGGTGACGGGGGTGGATGCCGATGGTGTGGTGACGTCCTCGGAGTCCGGTGCGTGGGATGGGCTTAAGGGTGCCGGGGATCTGCAGATGACGGTGGTGGGGGATAAGCCGGTGGTGTTGGATGCTGCGGCTGGGAACCTGTTTTTGCCTGGTGGTAAGCGGTTGGTGTTGGAGAATGCGCGGGATGCGAAGTTGCAGCAGGCCGGCCCGGGCAGTGATTTTGTGGCTGTTGCGACGCGGAAGGCGTTGTTGAAGCAGCCTCTTGATGGGGCGGCGGCGAAGACGGTGTCGTTTGATGGTGAGGGTGTGCCTGCTGCTCCGGTGCAGTTGGGCGGGTGTGTGCATGCGGCGTGGTCGGGGGCGAACAAGTATGTTCGTGACTGCACCAATGATGCTGATGACAAGAATGTTCCGGTGCCTAAGGCGAGTGCGTCGCCGTCGTATGTTTTCCGGGTGAACCGGGACCTGGTGGTCCTGAATGATGTGAACTCGGGCAATGTGTGGCTGGTGAACCAGAACATGCAGCTGGTCAACAACTGGGACGACGTCATCCCGCCGCAACAGACCTCGGACGACGCCGACAAGGACTCCGCCGATGAGGTGCAGCAGACCGTCCTGCCGGACCGCACCAAACCCAACAGCGCCCCCGTGGCCAAACCGGACACCTTCGGTGTGCGCGCCGGAAAGACCACCGTCCTTCCCGTGCTGGACAACGACTCCGACCCCGACGGCGACGTCCTGACCGTCCGCACGCCCGACCCCCTGAAGTCAGGCCTGCTCGCGCCGATCTACGGCGCCACCGGGTTCCAGGTCAGTGTCGGCGCCGACAAGACCGGCTCCGAGACGTTCAAATACACGGTGGACGACGGCCGCGGCCTGTCAGCCTCCGCCGATGTCACGCTCAACATCGTGCCGCCGGGAGAGAACTCGGCGCCCAGGCAAAAGCCCAACCGCAACACCACCCTGGTGGTGCAGGCAGGCAAGGTGGTCAGCCAAAACATCCTCACCGACTGGATCGACCCCGACGGCGACGACCTCTTCGTCGTCGGCGCCACCGGCAGCGACCCCCGCGACCAAGTCCGGATCCGGCCCGACGGCCTGCTCAGCTTCCAGGATTCCGGGGCGGAACCGGGACGCAAAACCGTCACCGTGACCGTCTCCGATGGCCGGTCCACCACCGAGGGAAAGGTCACCGTCGACGTCCGCGCGCCCGGAGCGCTGCCGCCCATCGCCAACGCCGACCACGTGGTCGCCGTCGCCGGAGTGGACACGGTGATCGCGCCGCTGAAGAACGACTCAGACCCGCAAGGCGGCGCGCTGCGCCTCGCCCAGGTGACCCCGGACGGCAACTCCACCGCCACGATGGGGGCCGACCAGCAAACCTTCACGTTCAATTCCACCGCCGAGGGCGCGCACTACGTTACTTACCTGGCCACCAACGGACCTGCCAGCGCCCAGCAATTGGTGCGTGTCGACGTCGTACCCGGCAGCGGCGACGGCGCCCCCGTGGCCGTGCGCGACACTGCGCTGCTGCCCAGCGGCGGCAACGTGCTGGTGGATGTCCTCGGCAATGACTCCGACCCCTCCGGCGGCGTGCTCGTGGTCCAGTCCGTGACGGCTGCGGACGGCCTGCCCATCAGCGTCTCCGTGCTGGACCACTCCGTTGTCCGGATCACCGACATCCGTGCCCAGGGCCAGCTCACCGTCAAATACACCATCTCCAACGGCAAAGCCTCCGCCACCGGCGAGATTGCCGTGCTGGTGGTCCCCGCCCCGGCGAAACTGCAGGCACCCCAGGCCAAACCGGACGAGGCCACGGTCCGCGCGGGCGACGTCGTCACCATCCCCGTGCTGGCCAACGACACCGATCCCAATGGCGGCGCGCTCACCCTTGAACCGCAGTTGGCCCAGCAGCCGGACCCCGCGGACGGGCGCATCTTCACGGCTGGCGGAGCGGTGCGGTTCATCGCCGGAGACGTGCCCAAGACCGTGTACGCGATCTACAAGGTCACCAACGAATCAGGCCAGTCCGACTCCCAGCAGGTCACCATCCGGATCCGGGCCCGCGACGATCAGCTCAACACCCGGCCCGAACCGAAGAACCTCACCGCCAGGGTTGTGGCGGGCATGACCGTCCGCATCCCCGTACCCCTCGACGGCGTGGACAGCGACGGCGACTCCGTCCAGCTGACCGGGGTGGACAAGGCCCCTGCCATGGGCACGGCCGTGGTCAAGGACGGCTACCTCGAATTCACCGCAGCGGGTAACGCGGCAGGCACAGACACGTTCACCTACCGGGTCCGGGACCGCATCGGGGCCGAGAACACCGGCACCGTGATCGTCGGCATCGCACCGGCGGAAGCCACCAACCAGAAGCCCATTGCCGTTGACGACGCCGTGGACGTCCGCCCGGGACGCAAGATCGCCGTCGACGCCCTCACCAACGATTCAGACCCTGATGGTGACCCGATCACCCTGGTGTCCAACGGCTTCGAAGCCCGCCCGGACCTCGGCGTGGAGGCAGCCGAAGGCGGAAAGGTGCTGCTCACGGCCCCGAATGCCGCCGGTAACGAAAGCGTCAGCTACAAGATCCAGGACGACAAGAAAGCCCAGGCCGGTGCCGTGATCCGGGTGAAAGCCAGCCCCGACGCCGCGCTGAAGGCCCCGGTTGCCAAGGACGATGTGGTCACCCAGGCCGAGACGCTGGGCAAGTCCGCCGTCGACGTGCCGGTCCTGAAGAACGATTCAGACCCCGACGGCGTGGCGTCCGAACTCAAGATCGGCCTGCCTGACGGCAACCCCAACGCCCGCGTCACCGGCGACGGCACCGTGCGCGTCACGCTGGGGCCGGCAGACCAGCTGGTGCCCTACACCGTCACCGACGTTGACGGCCAAAGCGCGACGGCTGTCATCTGGGTGCCGGGGCAGGGCGAGCAACATCCCACCCTGGCCAAGACCGAACCCGTAGAGGTCATGTCAGGCAAGGAAATCACCCTCAACCTGGCGGATTACGTCCGGGTGCGGGAAGGCCGCACGCCCCGGATCACCCAGGTGGACAAGGTCCGGGTCCTGGGCGCAGAACCGGACAACGTGGTGGCCGGAAACGGCAATGCCCTGCGTTACGCCGCCCTCAAGGACTACGTGGGTCCCGGCTCCATCACCTTCGAAGTGACTGACGGCACAGGACCGGACGACCCCGCCGGCCTCAAGTCCACGCTGAGCATCATCACCAAGGTCATCCCGGACCCCAACGCCAACCATCCGCCCACCTTCAGCGGCGCCACCCTCGACGTTCCCGCCGGCGAGTCGGCCACCCTGGACCTCGGCAACCTGGCCAAGGACGTGGACGCCGGCGACCAGGACAAGCTCAAGTTCGAACTCGACGGCTCCCTGCCCGAGGGCTTCAACGCAACCGTGGACAAGGCAACCCTTAAGGTGACTCCTGATTCGGCCCGAGCCGCCGGCTGGAAGGGCAGCATCCCGCTCAAGGTCACCGACGGCCGCTCCGATCCGGTCCGCGCTACCATCACCGCCACCGTGGTCGCCTCCAACCGGCCGCTGCCCACGGCCAACGAGGACGTGGTGGAAAAGGCGAACGCCGGCAAGTCCGAGACCGTCAACGTCCTCGCCAACGACTTCAACCCCTTCCCGGAGACGCCCCTCCGGATCACCTCCGCCACCGTGGAGACCGGCTCGGCCGCAGGGCAGCCTGCCGTGTCGGGGGACTCGATCACGGTCACCCCGGCCAGCGGGTTCAAAGGCGTGATGGTGGTGCGGTACACCATCATGGACAAGACCGGGGACGTGTCCCGACAGACCGACGGCCGGGTCAGGCTCACCGTCCGCGACCGGCCCGACGCGCCCTCTGCGCCTTCTGCAACGGATGTCCGGAGCCGGACGGCCGTGCTCAAGTGGACACCGCCGTCGGACAACGGCGCAGCCATCACCAAATACACCGTGCACTCCGCCAGCGGCTTCAGCCAGGAGTGTGCCACCACCACCTGCACGCTGACCGGCCTGACCAACGACGTCAAGTACGTCTTTACCGTTACCGCCACGAACGAGGTCAACGAATCCGATCCGTCGCCGGCCTCCAACGAGATCAGGCCCGACGAAAAGCCGTCGCCGCCGGACGCCCCCGCCGTCAAGGCCGGCGACAAGAACATGGAAATCACGTGGCCGGCAGCCAAGACGGAAGGCTCGGCCGTCAAGAACTACAACCTGGAGATCTCACCGCCGCCAGCGAACGGGGCAGCGGTCAAGAACGGCGTGACCGGGCTGAGCTACACCTGGCCCGGACTCACCAACGGCGTGCGTTACAAGGTGCGCGCCCAGGCAGTCAACGAACTCGGCCCCTCAGACTGGAGCCCCTACTCTGCCGAGGACAACCCTGCCGGTGTTCCCGCGGCACCTGCCGCTCCGACGTCGTCCGTGGCCTCCTCGGTGGGAACGTCCAACCAGCTCAAGGTGGACTGGAACGAGCCAAACACCAACGGTGACGCCATCAGGAACTACTACGTCACCATGAGCGGTGGCGGCGGGGCGGCCCAAACGCAGATGGTGGCCGGCACCGTCCGGACGGCCAACTTCACCGCCAACAATTCCGAAGCGTCGTACACCTTTACCGTGCAGGCAGAGAACAAGGCCGGCAAGGGCGCTGTCAGTGCGGCGTCCGCTCCCCGCCGCGCCACGGGCAAGCTCGCACAGGTCTCCGGCGTAAGCGCCACGGAGGCCAACACCGGCGGTGCCGGCCGCTCCGTCACCATCAACTTCCGCGAGCTCACGGCCGCCGAACGCAATGGCTCAACGTACGCCGAAGTCAGTTACACCTACCGGGCCAGCACGGGACAGTCGGGGCCGATCAGGCCCGGGCAGACCGTCGGCGGGTTCGCCAACGGCAGTTCCACGGCCATCACCGTGATCGCCAACTCCTCGGTGGCGCCCAGTTCCGACGCCAGCACTCCGGCCACCGCCAACCCGTACGGTGCGCCGGGCACGCCCTCGGCCTCAGGGCAGGACGGTGCCGAGAACCAGAAGAACCTGACCCTGAGCTGGGCGTCCCCGGCAGCAGGCAGCTACGACATCGCCTACACCCAGATCAGGATCGACGGCGGGGGCTGGGAACGGGTGGCAGCCTCCGGCAGCCGCACCATCAACACCGCCGGCTTCAACGAGCGGCATTCGATCGACGTGCAGACGGTCAATTCACGCGGCACCGGCGGGCCCCTCGCCTCGGCGTCTGCCCAGTCCGGCGCGGCCAAGACCCGCTGGACCACCAGGCTGGCCAGCGGCATGGATCGCAGCTGTACCGACCTGCCCGGCGCCACCTCCTACGATCCGCAGAACTTCACCTGCGACGGGCAAAGCGGCTACAACCGGCCGTGGATGTCGCACCTGGACACCTTCGACGTCATGTGCTGGAAGCCGCACGGCACCACCTACAGCGGGGACGGCCAGTGGTACTACATCATGCGCGGCTCACCGAACGCCACCCGCTGGATCCAGTCGCTGCACACCACGCTGGGCTCGCCGGCACAGAGCGGAGTACCGCTGTGCACCTTCCCGACAGGAGCAACGCCATAGCCGCCGGGCACCGGGCAACGGTCCCGGCCGGTGCCCGGCAGGGGATAGAGGTCCCCATCGCGGGGTCTTGCGGGGCTTCGGTAGTCTTGGCGCGGGGAAAGAAAGCCTGCTGCCTGTCCCGCGAACAGGCCGGTATCCGGCAACACAATCTGAGGGAAAAGTAACGCTGTGACAACTCTGCTGGGGAAGCTTGGGCTGAAAAAGCGACATAGGAAAGCCGCCGCCGGTACTGCGTTTGGTGTGGTGGTGGGTGTGGTGGTGACGGGTGCGGTGTTGTATCCGGGGTTTAAGACCACTGAGGTTGAGTTGAATGATGGTGGCGTGTGGGTGGTGTCGAAGGCTAAGAATGCTGTGGGGCGCCTTAATTATCCTTCGCGGGTGTTGGATGGTGCGGTGACGCCGGCGTCGACGTCGTTTGATGTGTTGCAGCATGCCGGTGAGGTGTTTGTTGATGATGCGACTGGTTCGACGTTGAATCAGGTGTCGCCGGCGAATATGCGTCTTGGCGGGGATAAGCGGTTGCCGGGCTCTGCTGCGGTGAGTTTTGGGGCGCAGACGATTTCGGTGACGGATCCGGGGTCGGGCAAGGTGTGGGCGGTGTCGCCGTCGACGGTGAATGGTTTTGATGAGGAGGCGTCGGAGCCTGTTTTGGTGGGTTCTGAGGGGATTGTTTCTGCGGTCGGGGCTGATGACCGGATTTATTCGGCGGATCCGAAGACCGGTGTGGTGTCGGTGACGGGGGTTGATGCCGATGGTGTGGTGACGTCCTCGGAGTCCGGTGCGTGGGATGGGCTTAAGGGTGCCGGGGATCTGCAGATGACGGTGGTGGGGGATAAGCCGGTGGTGTTGGATGCTGCGGCGGGGAACCTGTTTTTGCCTGGTGGTAAGCGGTTGGTGTTGGAGAATGCGCGGGATGCGAAGTTGCAGCAGGCCGGGCCGGGCAGTGATTTTGTTGCTGTTGCGACGCGGAAGGCGTTGTTGAAGCAGCCTCTTGATGGGGCGGCGGCGAAGACGGTGGGCTTTGATGGTGAGGGTGTGCCTGCTGCTCCGGTGCAGTTGGGCGGATGTGTGCATGCGGCGTGGTCGGGTGCGAACAAGTATGTCCGGGATTGCACCAATGATGCCGATGACAAGAATGTTCCGGTGCCCAAGGCGAGTGCGTCGCCGTCGTATGTTTTCCGGGTGAACCGGGACCTGGTGGTCTTGAATGATGTGAACTCGGGCAATGTGTGGCTGGTGAACCAGAACATGCAGCTGGTCAACAACTGGGACGACGTCATCCCGCCCAAGAACCAGTCCGATGACCAGGACCAGGAGTCGGCGGACAACAACACCATCAATGTGCTGCCGGACCGGACCAAACCCAACCGGCCGCCGGAAACCAAGCCCGACGCCATCGGCGTCCGCCCGGGCCGCACCACAATCCTCAGCGTGCTGGACAACGACTCGGATCCTGACGGCGACGTCCTGACCGCATCCGTGGGAGATGCAGGGCCGAAGTCAGGCACGCTCGAAAATATCTATGGCGGCACTGCCTTCCAAATCACCGTCCCGGCGGATGCCAAACCCGGCACGGAGACCTTCAACTACAGCGCCTCCGACGGCCGCGGGCTGTCCGCCACCGGGCAGGTCACGCTCAGCGTCGTCGGCCCCGACGAAAACAAGCCGCCGAAGTTCAAGCGCGGCGAGGACACCACCATGCTGGTGGAACAAGGCAAAACTGTCAGCCAAAACATCCTGACGGATTGGATCGACCCCGACGGCGACGACCTCGTCCTGCTTGACGCCAAGGCAGACAATGACCAGGACCAGGTCAAGGTCCGGCGGGACGGCCTGCTCACCTTCCAGGACTCCGGTGCGACAGCGGGCAAGAAGAACGTCCAAGTCACCATCTGGGACGGCCGCGCCACCGTCACCGGCAAGGTGGTGGTCAACGTCCAGCCGCCCGGAGCCTTGGCGCCGGTGGTCAACGCCGACCATGTCACCGCCGTCGTGGGCCAGGACCTGGTGATCTCACCGTTGAAGAACGACGTCGACCCGAACGGTGGTGCCCTCCGCCTCGCCCAGGTGGAGGCCAACGGTCCGGCCGAACTTAGCCCCGTCACCGACGGCGGCACCTTCACGTTCCGCAGCACCACCCCTGGGCCGGTCTACCTGACGTATATCGCCAGCAACGGGCCGCAGAGCAGCCAGGGTCTGATCCGCGTCGACGTCGAATCCGGCAACGACGGCGGCGATCCCGTGGCAGTCCACGACGTCGCCTTGATGCCCACGGGCGGCAGCGTCCTGCTGGACCCCCTGGCCAACGACTCCGACCCCTCAGGCGGCGTCCTGGTGCTGCAGTCGGTCAAAATCCCGGACAACGCCCCGGTGTCCGTCAGCGTGATCAACCACAGCGTCCTTCGGATCACCGACATCCTCGGAAGCAAGGATCCCCTGCTGTTCGAATACACCATGTCCAATGGCAAGAAGTCCGCCACGGGCAGTGTCTCCGTGGTGCCCGTCCCGGCGCCCGCCGTGCTGGAAGCACCCCAGCCAAAGCCGGACGAGGTGAACGTCCGCGTCAACGACGTCGTCACCATCCCTGTCCTTGACAACGACACGCACCCGCAAGGGCAGGAACTGACCGTCGATCCTGTCCTGCCGCAGGCCGTGGATCCGGCAGATGGCAAGAGTTTCGTCTCCGAGAACACCCTCCGCTTCATCGCGGGCAGCCAGCCCAAAACGGTCCGCGCCATCTACAACGCCGTGGATCCACAAGGCCAGAAGAGTGCCGCCGCGGTCACCATCCACATCCTTCCACTCGAAGGTGCCGAGAATTCCCGGCCCCAGCCGCGGAACCTCACCGCCCGGGTGGTGGCCGCCGGGACGGTGCGCATCCCGGTTCCGCTGGACGGCATCGATCCCGACGGCGACTCCGTCCAGCTGACGGGCATCGACAGCACCCCGGCCATGGGAACCGCCACCGTGGGAAGCAACTTCATCGACTTCACCGCCGCCGGTGACGGCGCGGGCACGGACACTTTCCGCTACAAGGTGGTTGACCGCCAAGGCGCCGTGAACACAGGCACCGTGACGGTGGGCATCGCCCCGCGCGGCGAGGTGAACCAGAAGCCCACCCCGGTGGACGACGAAGTCCGGGTCCGGCCCGGCCGGCAGATCGCCGTCGACGCCACCGCCAACGACACCGATCCCGACGGCGACCGCATCCGTATCCTCACCGACGGCATTGAGGCCGATCCCGCACTCCAGGCGAACGTCAGCAAGAACAGCGGGCGCATCATCCTGCTGGCACCGAACGAGGCCGGGACCGTCAACGTCCGCTACACCATCGCCGATGACCGCGATGCCACCGCGCAGGCGACCATCCGGCTGGTGGTGGACAACAACGTGCCGCTCAAGGCGCCCATTGCCCGTGACGACCGCGTGACGTCCGCCCAAGCGATGGGCAAGACCGCCGTCGATGTTCCGGTCCTCAAGAATGATGAGGACCCGGACGGTGTGGGGGAGAACCTGAAGATCAGCACGGAGGCCACCACCGCCAGGCCCGGCGGCAACGGCAACGTCCTGGTGGACCTGACCAAGGATCCCCAGCTCATCCCGTACACCGTGGAAGACGTGGACGGACTGCAGTCCACCGCGGTCATCTGGGTGCCGGGCCTTGGCCAGCAGGTTCCCACCCTGGCCAAGGATGAGGTCCTCGAGGTGGTGGCAGGCCAGTCGGTCGACGTGAACCTCAACGAATGGGTGAAGGTCCGCGAGGGCAGGTCGCCGCGGCTGACCCAGGCGGACCGGATCAAACTCATCGGCGCCGACAACGGCAACCCCGTGATCGGCGACGGCGCGGGCCTGAAATACACCGCAGGAGCCGACTACGTTGGCCCCGGGTCCCTCACGTTCGAGGTGACCGACGGGACCGGACCGGACGATCCTGCCGGCCTGAAGTCCACCCTCAGCATCCGTACCAAGGTCCTTCCTGACCCCAACAAGAACAACCCGCCCGAGCTGCTCGGCTCGGACGTGGACGTTCCCAAGGGAGACACGGCCAGCACGGACCTGGGCAAGTTGACCTCGGACCCGGACCGGGACGACGTCGAGAAGATGAAGTACGAACTGGTGGGCGGATCGCCCGGCGGCTTCAACGTGAGCATCGACGGAAAGACCCTCAAGGCTTCGGCGGCGGACTCCACCGCTACCGGCACCAGGGCGGCCGTCCAAGTCAAGGCCAGGGATCCGCGGGGGCTTGAGGCAACGGCCACGTACCAGCTTTCGGTGACCGCCTCCAACCGTCCCAAGCCGGTTGCCAACGACGACGTCGAAGCAAACGCCCCCGCTGGCAAGCCCGTAATCATCAACGTGCTGGCCAACGACGCCAACCCGTTCCCCGAGACCCCGCTGAAGATTATTGCCGCCAACACCGAAACGGGCAGCGGCAACGTGGGCGTCAACGGCGACTCGGTGACCGTCACGCCGGCGCCCGGCTTCACCGGAACCATGGTGGTGGCCTACACGGTGGAGGACAAGACAGGTGACGCGTCCCGGCACGCTACGGCGCGCATCCGGCTCACCGTCAAGGACAAGCCGGCGGCAGCCACCACGCCGCAGGCGCAGAGCGTGGGGGACCGCACCGCACTGCTGAACTGGACGGCCCCGGCGGACAGGGGCTCGCCCATCACCAAGTACACGGTGTATGGCGAGGGCGGGTTCCGCCAGGATTGCCCGGCCAACACCTGCACGCTCAACGGGCTGACCAACAACACTACGTACCACTTCCAGGTCACGGCCACGAATGAGTTCGGTGAGTCCGACCGTTCGCCGGCCTCGGCCGATGTCCGGCCGGACGTGAAGCCCGACACCCCGATGGCGCCCTCGCTGACCTTCGGCGACAAGCAGTTGACCGTCAACTGGACCCAGCCCGCCAGCAAGGGGTCGCCGGTGAAGTCCTACGATTTGGAAATCTCGCCGGCACCGGCCGGCCAGAACGCCCAGATCCAGAACCTGACGTCGGTCAGCTACGTCTGGAAGGGTCTGCAGAACGGGGTGTCCTACAAGGTCCGGGTCCTGGCGCGCAATGACGCCAAGGAACCGTCCGAATGGAGCCCGTATTCGGCAGCGGAGGTGCCTGCAGGGGTTCCCGCGACGCCCACCGCGCCAAGCGTGTCCCAGGCAACCCCGGTGGGCTCGCAGAGCCAGCTGCGGGTGGTCTGGTCCGCGCCCAACAACAACGGTGACGCGGTTTCTTCCTACACCCTGACCACACTCCGTGGCGGTGCGGCGGTGGCCAGCCAGCAGGTATCCGGCACGTCGCAGAACGTCACCGTGGACAACTCGGAAACGAACTACACCTTCACGGTGTCGGCCACCAACAAGGCCGGAACCAGCGGCACCAGTCCAGCGTCGGCACCTGTTCGTGCCGTCGGCAAACCGGGTATGGTCGGCACTCCCACTGCAACCCTGTATGACACCGGGGGCAACGGCGGCAAGATCGACGTGCGGTTCTCGCAGTTGACCGCCGCGCAGCGCAATGGATCGACAGCGGATGAGATCACCTATCGGTACAGCTTGACCTCCGGCGGGGGCAGCGGAACCATACCCGCCGGTGGTGGCGTAGTTCCCGCGGCCAATGGGACGCAGACCTCCGTGGTGGTGTGGGCGGTATCTTCACGCAGCACCACGGCGGGCGATGCAAGCCCGCCGTCCAACGCCGTCAACCCTTACGGGCTCGCTTTCGCTCCAACAGTCACTGGCAGCAACAGCAGCGGGGTGGGTGACAAGACCGTGTCCTGGACCTGGAACCAGCCAAGCGGCAACGGCCGGGCCGTGACCGGGTATCAGTACAGCCTGGACAACGGTCCGTGGCAGGACACCCAGCAACGGAGCTTCTCCAAGAGTGTCGGATACAGCGAGACGCACAAGCTGGAGGTACGTGCCATCAGCGCCGGCCAGCCGGGCAGGATCGGCAGCGATACCTCCCGCAGCGGTGCTGCGCCCGCCACGGACTGGTACGTCACTGCCAGCCCGACCCGAAGCTGCACGGAGCCCCGCCAGGGGACGGACAGCTTCATTGACGGCAACCCGTCGCAGTGCACCGGTGCAGGCAAGTGGCTCGATGCCGGTGCCCCGTCCACGGCTGACCGCTACCAGGTTTGGTACAAGACCTCCAATAACCCCAGCGGTATCTGGTACCACCTGAACTCCGGTATGGCCTCGGGCAACTGGCTCCGCTGCGACACCTCCAACGTGGGCTGCAACCCACCAAACGGCATGCCGAACCGCTAGCAACCGCATCACGCCTTGTGGGCCCGGGCCCACAAGGAAAATTCGACCCATCAGAAGGAAGCACATTTCATGACCATGACCATGGAGCAGGCCGAGTGGTTTGCCGGTACGTTCGAAAAGCTGGTTGCCAACGTGGGGCAGGCGGTGCTGGGCAAGGAACACGTCATCCGGCTGACCTTCACAGCCATGCTGGCCGAGGGCCACGTGCTGTTCGAGGACGCACCCGGAACGGGCAAAACCTCCCTGGCCCGGGCCCTCGCGGCCACCGTGCAGGGGTCCAACAACCGGATCCAGTTCACCCCGGACCTGCTTCCCTCCGACGTCACCGGTGTGACCATCTACGACCAGAAGACGCAGAAGTTCGAGTTCCACAAGGGCCCGATCTTCAACAACATCGTCCTGGCCGACGAAATCAACCGGGCATCGCCCAAGACCCAGTCCGCGCTGCTGGAGGTCATGGAAGAATCCCGGGTGACCGTGGATGGCGTCACCTACTCCGCGGGCCGGCCGTTCATGGTCATGGCCACCCAGAACCCGATCGAGCAGGCCGGAACCTACCGCCTCCCCGAGGCGCAGCTGGACCGGTTCCTGATCAAGACCTCCATCGGGTACCCAGACCACGCCTCCACGGTGCGGCTGCTGGGCGGCAACAACCTGAAGGACCGCTCCCAGGACCTGTCCGCCGTCATCACCACCCAGGCAGTGGCGGACATGGCAGACCTCGCCGCCACCGCGCACGTGGACACCGCAGTGCTGGAGTACATTTCGCGGCTGTGCGAGGAGACCCGGAGCGCCCCGGAAACCCGGCTCGGCGTGTCCGTGCGTGGTGCCCTGGCCATGGTCCGGGCCGCAAAGGTCTGGGCCGCCTCGCAGGGACGGAACTTCGTCCTGCCGGATGACATCAAGGAACTGGCACCCGTGGTGTGGACGCACCGGTTCGTGATGGACCCCGAAGCCGAGTTCTCCGGTGCCACCCCGGAGGCCGTCCTCACCAGGATCCTGGCCGACGTCGCCGCCCCTCAGCAGCGCACCAACGCCTGACCGGTCCGGCGCCCAGCCCAACGCTGCACGCCGGCCACCATCCCTTTCCAACGCAACAACGAAGGCACACCCACATGTCCGACGGCACGTCCAGCGGCACCCCGTTGACCCGGCTCGCGGAGCGGATCCAGCTCCTCTTCCACCGGAATGGCCGCCCCACCCGCCTGCATCCGGCAGCGGTATGGTCAGAAGCCAGCAACACGGCCCTCCTTGCCCTCACCCCGGCCTGGCGGGCCGTCCGCACCACCTGGCTGAAATACGTGTGGCCGGTCCTGTCCGTGGTCAGCATCCTGGGCTGGTCTGTCCTGGCCGCTGCCGTCCTGTTGTGGATCACCGGCCAGGCGTACGGATGGCAGGAGGCCACTGCAGCCGCCATCGCCGCCTTTGCCATGTTCGTGATCGCGGTGGCCTTCATCCTCGGCCGGTCCTCCTACGGCGTGGTCCTGGACCTTGCCCGGACCCGCGTGGCGGTGGGGGACAGCGCCGTCGGAAGCATCGCCGTCTCCAACACCTCCGCCCGGCCGTTGCTTCCCGCCGCCCTGGAACTGCCGGTTGGCAGCACCACAGCCGTGTTCCACCTGCCCCGGATGAAGCCGGGACAGGTCCACGAGGACCTGTTCACCATCCCCACCGCACGCCGCGCCGTCATCGTGGTGGGACCGGTCCGCTCCGTCCGCGCCGACCCGCTGCATCTCCTGCGCCGACAGGTCCTCTGGACCCAGCCGGAGGACCTCTTCGTGCATCCGCGGACCGTAGCCCTGGCCGGCTCCGCGGCAGGCTTCATCCGCGACCTTGAGGGCATGCCCACCACGGACCTGTCCAGCGCCGACGTCTCCTTCCACGCCCTGCGCGACTACGTGCCCGGCGATGACCGCAGGCACATCCACTGGAAGACCACCGCCCGGACCAACAAGCTGATGGTGCGCCAGTTCGAGGAAACCCGCCGCGCCCACCTGGCCATTTCGCTGTCCATCAACACGGACGAATACGCCTCCGAGAACGAATTCGAGATGGCCATCTCGGTGGCAGGGTCCATCGGCCGGCAGGCCATCCGCGAACAGCGCGAACTGGACGTCCTCACCCAGAAGGGGCCGCTGCGCTGCGAAACGGGCCGCAACCTGCTTGATGACATGACCCGGATCGTAGGCACCCCGATGCGCCGCACCGCCGTCGACCTTGCCCGGACCCTGGCGGACACCGTGCCCAACGCCTCCGTGGTGTTCTTCGTGGTGGGAAGCAACGTGACCGCCACCCAGCTCCGCTCCGCATCGGCCTCCGTCCCGCCGGGAGTCCGCAGCCTGGCAGTCCGGGTGGAAGCCGGCGCAGCCCCCACCAGGGCCAACATCGCAGACCTGACCGTCCTGACCCTCGGCGACCTGGCCGACCTTGCCATCGTGCTGAGAAAGGCCGCCGCATGAGCACCGCACCGGGCCAGTTCCCGCAAACCCGTACCCGCCGCAAAGCGCCCGGCCCCGAGTCCGCCTTCGCACACGGGCAGCCCTGGCACTTCCTGCTCGACGCCGGGGCCCTGGTTGTCCTGCTGGGGCTGGGCCTGCTCGGGTTCGGTTTGAGCTTCGGCGGCGACCCGTACTACCTGTTGTCCGGATTCGGCGGCATCATCCTTGGCTTGGGCATCGGTGCCGCCAACGCTCACCTGCGACTTGGCCTGCTGATCACCACGGCCCTGGCCTTGGCGGCCTACCTGGTCTTCGGGACCTGGCTGGCGGTGCCGGACGCGGCCATCGCCGGCTTCGTTCCCTCCCTGGATTCGTTGCGGACCCTGCTCCTGGGCGTCGTCTTCGCCTGGAAGGACATGCTCACCGTCGGCGTGCCGGTGGGAACTGCCGGCGGCGTGCTCATCGTGCCCTTCCTCAGCTCGCTCATCACGGCACTGGTGGCCGCGCTCCTGACCTGGCGCGCGCGGAGCCCCTACCTGCCCCTGCTGCCTGTCCTGGTCCTGTTCGTTACCGGCATCGCGTTCAGCACCAACGCGGCGTTCCTGACCCTGGAACGCGGAATCGGCCTGACAGTCCTCGGCATTGCCTGGGCCACGTTCCGCCGGGACATCCTGCGGCGGGACAGCACCCGGCGGGTGGCCGTCAACACCCCGCAGACCGACAGCGGCACCGCCCGGCGTGCCCGGATCCGGCGCCTCGGGATGGCAGCGGGAGTAATCGCCCTCAGCGTGGGCGTCACCGCCGTGGCCGCACCCCTGGTCAACGCCGGCGAGGACCGGAAGGTCCTCCGCAACGTGGTGGTCCCGCCGTTCGACCCCAAGGACTACGTCACGCCGCTGGCGAGTTTCCGCACCTACGTCAAGGACAAGAAGGACGACACCATCTTCGTCGTCAAGGGGCTGCCGCGGGACGGCCGGGTACGGCTGGGTGCGCTGGACGCCTTCAACGGCACCAACTACAACATGGACCCCAACGGCTCCGGCAACTTCAGCAAGGTGGGCGATGCCAAGTCCATCAACACCCTTGCCGACACTACCGGGGTGGTGCCCACCAACGACTACTCGATCAGCATCAACATCGAGGACTACCAGGGCTTCTTCGTCCCCGGCGGCCGCAAGACCACCGGCATCAGCTTTGACCAGTCCGGCTCCGCCGCGGCCGCCGGCCTCTACTTCAACCCCGGCACGGACACCGCCGTCACCACCAACGGCCTCACCCGTGGCGATTCCTACAGCGTCCAGGTTTCCGATCCCGTCAAACTCGAACACGGCCAGCTGACGCAGTACGACTTCGCGAAAGTCTCTCTACCCGATCCCCTGGAAGTGCCGCCCGTCGTAGGCTCCCAGGCCAATGACCTCTCCGCGGATGCCCCCACGGCGATCGACCGGGTCCGCCAAATCGAGGCGCATTTCCAGAAGACGGGTGCCTTCAGCAACGGCCTGGTCAGCGAAGGGCAGCTGCCCAGCGTTTCCGGCCACGGCGCGGCCCGAATCCGGAACCTGCTCACTGCCAAGCAGATGCTGGGCGACGATGAGCAGTACGCCGTGGCCATGGCCCTGATGCTCCGGCACCTGGGCATCCCGTCCAGGGTGGTGATGGGGTTCTATCCTGAGCCCACCAGCCCTGAAAACGGTGCCGGCGAAGTGAAGATCACCGGTAAGGACGTCCACGCCTGGGTGGAGGTCGCGTTCGAGCGCGTGGGCTGGGTCAGCTTCGACCCCACCCCGCCAAAGGACAACATCCCCATCCCGCCGGACCCGGAAAGCAAGTCCAAGCCCAAGCCACAGGTGCTGCAGCCGCCACCCCCGCCACAGGAGCCCGCGGACCTGCCGCCGGACTCCTCGCCGGACGCGCTGGACGCCGACCAGAAGAAGAACAATCCGTGGTTGTTCTGGGGTGCGCTGCTGGGTGCGCTGGGCGTCGTTGCCATCCCCGTGGTGATCATTGCCTTGCCGTTGTTGCTGATCGCCTTGTTAAAGACGCGACGGCGGAAGCAGCGTTTCCGCGACGGCCATCCGGCCCAGCGCGTCGGCGGAGGGTGGAGCGAGGTGGTGAGCCTGGCAACGGACATGGGTGCCGCCGTCGACGCCCGCTCGACGCGCCGGGAAAGCGCCGCAGTGCTGGCCGAGGCGTTCCCTGCCAGCCAGGGAACCACGACGCTCCTTGCCCGCCGGGCCGATGCCTCCATCTTCGGCGCCGGCCAGCCCACGGAAGAGGAGGTCAAGGAGTACTGGACTATCGTTGATGGCTCGCTCAAGGAGATGACCGCCACCGTGGGGTTCTGGCGCCGGCAACAGGCGCGGTTCTCGCCCCGCTCGCTGCTCAGCGACGCGCGGAGTGCGATGAACTCGGGCAGCGGGCTCTCGCTGCGCCGCCTCCGGCAGGGACTGCCGGCGTCGGCGTCCGTGTTCGCCGGCCGCCGCCGTCGTTCCCCGGGCGGCCCCGCAACGCCCGGCCCACCGGCAAGCGAACCACAAGGACCAAGCCAGCAAGGACCAAGCGAGCAAGGACCGGGCCAGCCGGGTGCCGGCCAACCGGGACCCGGCGATCCAGGAACCAACCAGCAAGGACCAACCGAGCAGTGACTTCAGACGCCGACCGCTGCCCGCGCTGCCAGCAAACCATCCGCGCGGGCGCCACCTTCTGTGCTGCCTGCGGTTCGCCGCTGCCCAACCGGGCGGCCCGCCGCAACCGCACCCAGACCCCCGGCGCGCACGGCGTCCAGGCCGGGGCCCGGACCGTGGGCGCCGCGCACGCGCCGGGGATTCCCGGTACTATCCCGGTAGTAGAAAGGCCTGCGGCAGCCCAGCCGGCGGGCATCGCATATCCGGGTACCGCACCTGCGGGCACCGATCCGGTCAGTGCCGGCGGTTCCACCAGGGTGGGGGCCGCTCCAGGGGGAGGAACGGGAATGGCAGTTAACCTTGAGCTTGTTCCGGCTGCGGCGGGCAAGCGGTTGGGCGCTGCCGTCATCGACTGGCTGCCCGGCGTGGCAGTGCTGGTGGTGACGTTCGCCATCGGCTTCGCCGGCATCACCCGGACCCGAAGCGGCGGCTTCATCGTCTACGACACTTCATCCCTGGTGCTGTTCGGCGGCATCGGCCTCGGCCTGACACTCGCCTACCTCTTTGTGGTGCTCGGCCTGGAAGCCCGTACCGGCAAGACCCCCGGCAACCTGCTGATGGGCATCCGCAGCGCGGACCAGGACGGCTACGCGCCCGGGGCCGGCGCCGTCTTCCTGCGGGGAGTGATCACCGGCGCAGGCATCCTGCTGGCCCTGCTGGCTGCTGTCCTGGTGGTGGTTTTCAAGTGGTTTGACGCCGCCCTATTCGTCCTCGGCCCGCTGCTCCTGCTGGGTGCCGTGTGGGCGGTGCTGGTGGTGGTTTCCAGCCAGTGGGACAAGAATGGCGGGTTGCGGGCCTGGAACGACACCGCCGCGAAGACGCTCATGTTCGACGTCAAGGCAGGCCGCGACCCCATCGCCACCGGTGGCATCCAGGGCCCCTACAGTTTCGCGCCCCTGGACCTTCCGCCCGTCCAGCAGGTGCTGTCCCCGGTGGCCGGGGCCGCGACGGCCCACGCGGCTGCCGCGCAGCCACCCGCGCCGCAGCCGCCGCACTCGCAGGCTCCGCTGCCCCGGACCGCCCCGCCGCAGGCAGCTCCGCTCCAGACGGCACCCCAATTCGCTCCTCCGCAGGCTCCGGTGCCCCAGGCGCCCCAGGCGCCCCAGGCTCCGGCGCCGTCAGCCACCATGCCGTCGCAAACCATGCCCTACACCAGCCCTGCCTCCTTCGCGCCGCCGCCCGCGCAGGCCGCCGCGTATCCCGCAGCGTCCCGGGACGCACAGCCCGCCCCGTCGCACGCCGCGCAGCCGGTGGGTGGCAGCCGAGGGTTCGCGCCGGGGGCGCCGGCTTCCACCGCAGGCCACCGGGTGGCCGGGCCGCACGTTGACGACGACGTCGAACGCACCCAGGTGCGCCCGGATGCCGGCGGACCGGCCCCCGTGGCCGTCCTGCGGATCCGCTTGGACGACGGCCGCGACTTCCAGCTGGACCGCAGCGTCCTGGTGGGCCGCAACCCCGTGGGCCAGGCCGGGGAACAGCATGCCCAGCTTCTGGCCGTGGACGATCCCGGACGCTCCATCTCAAAGACCCACCTGCACCTGCTCACCGATGGTGCAGGGATCTGGGTGACTGACCGGCAGTCGACCAACGGCAGCGCCGTGACCACCCCCGACGGCCTGCGCACCCCCTTGGCGCCGGGCGTCCCAACATTTGTTACCCCGGGCTCCAGCGTGCATTTTGGAGACCGCACCTTTTACCTAGGACAGGCATGAACCAGCACCCCGCCAGTGTTTCCTCCACCATCCAGCCGGGGCCGGGCCTCAGCCTCACCTACGGCTATGGGACGGACAGGGGACTCCGCAGGGAGCTGAACGAGGATTCCTACATCGCCGCGGATCCCGTCTTCGCCGTGGCCGACGGCATGGGCGGCCACGAGGCCGGCGAGATAGCCAGCGGCCTGTGCGTGCGGGCCCTGGCCGGGATTCCGCAGCTCGCCACGGGGGAGCGGAGCATCACGGCGTCGGTCCTCCAGCAGTACCTGGTGCGGGCGGACAACTCTATCCGTGAGGCCGCCGGAGCCCGCGCCGGCACCACCCTCACGGGAGCGGTCGTCGTGGAACAGATGGGCATGCCGTACTGGTTGGTGCTGAATATCGGCGATTCCCGCACCTACCGCCTCAGCCAGGGCCGGTTCGAGCAGATCAGCGTAGACCACTCAGAGGTCCAGGAGCTCGTGGACGCGGGGGAGATCACCGCCCAGGAAGCCGCCGTGCATCCCCGACGGCACGTTGTCACCCGGGCCCTGGGCACGGGGGATGAGACGGAAGCTGACTACTGGCTCCTGCCGGTCGAGGAGGGAGACAGGGTCCTGGTCTGCTCCGACGGGCTGACCGGGGAACTGGCGGACGAGGACATCCTCCGCATCCTCAGCACCGTGGCCCAGCCTCAGGACGCGGTGGACGCCCTGATCCAGGCCGCCCTGCGCAGTGGGGGCAGGGACAACGTCACGGCCATCGTGGTGGACGCCAGGAACGTAGCGAACGACGACGGCGCCGGCACCACCGCGCCGCGATTCAGCCCGGGGGACGGGGACGAGGAGACGCTGCCGCGTCCGCTGGCCAACGGAGCCGTGACGCAGCCCTTGCCCGAACAGGCGGAGACCGGCGCGGACGGCGAAGGGGAACGCGACGATGACCTGCGCTAGCTACATCCCCGGCACCTGGCTTGGCGTTGTCCGGTCCGGTACGGCCGTCCTCCTGGGCCCCGAGTCACCCGCCGAACTCGCCGGTGCCCTCTGGGAACTCCTGGCCGGCCGGCCCGAACCGCACGAGGTCCTCGCCGCCGTGACCAGCAGCTCGGGCGGATCGCTGGCCCGGATACCCTCCTTCGGCATCCTGGACTTCAACGGACCGTTGCGGGTCTTCCTGCGCGGCAACCTCGACCTCCGCGTGGAGCAGCCCGGCGGAGCCGT